>VBEW01000256.1 GCA_005889225.1 Chloroflexota bacterium
CCGCCAACGGCAGCGCTTCGGCTGCCGAAGGTTCCGAGGCCGACCGCGACGGTCGCGGTGTCGCCATGCCGGACGGTGACCCGATCCATGGCAATGCCGAGCTCGCTGGCAACCAGCTGCGCCCACGCCGTTTCGTGGCCCTGACCATGGGGTGAGGTGCCGGTCACGACGGTGACGGTGCCATCGGCGTTGGCTCGCACCGTCGCGCTTTCAAAGAGGTCCCCATCTGGTCCAAAGCCGGCCATCTCGACATAGGACGCGACGCCGATGCCGATAAGCCGGCCGGCCTGGCGAGCCTGCTGCTGCTCGGCGCGGAGCTGGTCGTAGCCGGCGACGGCCAGGGCGCGCTCGAGGGCGGCGGCGTAATCGCCGCTGTCGTACAGCTCTCCGCTGATGCTGGCGATTGGCGCATCGAATGCCGGCAGCAGGTTGCGCCGTCGCATGTCGGCGGGGTCGACACCGAGTTCGCGCGCGGCGAGATCGATCATTCGCTCGATCAGGAAGATCGCTTCCGGCCGGCCGGCGCCGCGATAGGCCGCGATCGGCGTCTTGTTCGTGTACACGCTCCGAATGTCCACCTGGAGCGCCGGCAGCCGGTAACAACCGCCCAGGAGGCGGCGGGTCAGCCGTGGGAGTCCGACGCCCATCGGATAGGCGCCGAGGTCGGCGGTCAGCCGGACCTTGAGCCCGCGCAGGGTTCCATCCGCGTTCACCGCCAGCTCCGCATCGTGGATCTGGTCCCGTCCGTGAGTGGTGGCCTGCAGGTGTTCGCTACGCTCTTCGACCCATTTGACCGGTCGGCCCACCCGCATCGCGGCCCACGCCACGAGCAGTTCTTCGGGATAGACCGACAGCTTTGCGCCGAAGCCGCCGCCGACTTCGGGCGCGATCACCCGCACCGCGGATTGGGGCAGGTCGAGGAAGGTGGCCAGCTCGTCGCGGACGCCATGCGGAATCTGGGTCGCCGACCAGACCGTGACCGAAGGCTCCCAGCGGTTCGCGATGGCGAGCACAGCGCGCGTCTCGATTGGTGCGCCTGCCAGGCGCTGGTTGCGAATGCGAGCGCGCACGACCCGGTGGGCGCCGGTAAAGGCCGCCTCGACATCGCCCCAGATCCGGGTCGATTCGTCGGCGACATTCGTGCCCAGGCTGTCGTGGACGAGGGCGGCGCCTTCATCGGCCGCGGCGATCGGATCGATGACGACCGGGCGGGCGTCGAGCTCGACCACGACGGCATCCGCCGCGTCGCGCGCCTCCTCGCGGGTT
The DNA here is from genome assembly GCA_005889225.1 of Chloroflexota bacterium. GTDB lineage: Bacteria > Chloroflexota > Dormibacteria > CF-121 > CF-121 > CF-13. The sequence continues at coordinate 1,267 of VBEW01000256.1, forward strand.
TCCGCGACGACGTAGCCGATCAGGTCGCCGCTGAAGCGCGCCCGATCGCCGTTGAGAAGGGGCCGTTGCGGAAGCCGGCTGCCCTTCGGCCCGCTTGCGGGGAAGGCCGGCGCATCCTTCAGCTCGGCGGCGGTGACCACCTCGATCACCCCCGGGGAGGCTCTGGCGGCGGCGGCGCCGACCGCCGCGATGGCAGCGTGCGCGAGGTAGCTGCGGAGGAAGACCAGGTGACAGAGCCCCGGCGGACGGAGGTCATCGACGTAGGTGCCGGCTCCCGTGATCAGTCGAGGGTCTTCACGACGGCGCACCCGCGCCCCCAGGCCGTAGGCGAGCGCCACGCTGTCCAGCTTACGCGAGCCCTGCGCTCGCCTCGGCTTCGCCTGCCGCGCACGACGATAATTCGGTCGGATGGTGAGACGCTATGGCTCTCCCGTGCGCGGCGTCGTCGCCCTGCTGGCGCTGGCGGCCGTTCTCCTGGCTGGCTGCGACACCCAGGCCACCATTGCGAAAGACAAGCTCAGCGCGCTGGTCCTGAGCCAGAAGGACATGCCGTCGGGCTTCTCCGAGTTCTACAACGGCCCGCAGGTGCGGCTCGATAACCAGGGCACGGTCCGCTCGGATGCCTCGCGCAACGGACGGGAAGGTGGCTGGATCGCTCGGCTGCGCCGGACTGATCCCGGGCAGACGCAGGGCCCGCTCGTGATCGAATCGCGGGCCGACCTCTTCAAGGATTCGGGCGGCGCCAGCTCGGACCTCGCCGCTTACCGGGTGCTGTTCTCAAAAACGAGCGGCGCTGAGCTCAAGAACGTGGTGGTATCCGGCCTCGGGGACGAAGCTGCGGGGATCACGTTTACTCAACCTGGGGGCCGCACCCTACGCTATTACCGGATCGCCTGGCGATACCGGAACGCGACGGCCTCCGTCCTGGTCGAAGGCTTCGACGGCGAGCTGAGTCTTAACGATGCCGAGACCGTGGCTCGGAAACAACAAGCTCGGATGCAGGGCGCAGCTTGAGATTTTCATAGTCAAACCGTTGAATTTCCCGAGTCGTCGCGCATATACTTTCGGCAAAGCGAACTGGGCGGTCGGTTAATTCCTCGATAGGGGAAGGGAGAGACATGAAGGTTGGGGTTCGAAGCCTCGTGGTCAAACGACGCCTTGGTATCCTCGCGGCAGTTGCGGCAATCTCCAGTTTCGTGCTCACGGGCGGCTCCGCCTATGCGGTCAGCCCACCCTTTTTCGATGAGGAAGGCGACCAGCTGGTCTCGGGGGCCCTCGAATTCAGAGACGTCCCCGCTAGCACCAACGTCACCGAGTGTCCGCAAGCCGGACTATCCGGCGACCGGGCTCATCCGCTTGACAAGCGCAGCGGCGATCGCGCCGAGCAAAAGAGCACCGGCACCGACCAGCGCCTGAACCAGGACTTCGCCTGCTTCCCGCAGGACGAGACGGTCGTCGATCAGAATCCGAAAGCCCCACGAAACTACCTCGCCGGCGCGAATGATTACCGGATGGGCTGGGGTACGTCGGGCTTCTATGCCACGACCGACGGCGGCGCGCATTGGTACGACGGCATCACGCCGTTCCCGTCGCTGCCGAGCGGCGACAACCTGGACGGCGGAGGCGACCCGGTCACGCTCTTCGACCGGGGCGGCGTGGCCTACTACGCCCAGATCAACTTCAACCGCACCGACGACACCAGCGGTGTCTGGGTAAACCGGTCCACGAACGGCGGCTTCACGTGGACCCGGCCCTGCGTGGCGATCCGGTTGGCGCCTGCGCCGTCCGAGACAGCAGCATGCGGCGGGGCGGGGGACGTGCGGCAGCCGGGAGATGGCACCGTGGGCTTCATCCAGGACAACGACAGTACGCTCAACGGGAGCGTGCCCGCCTTCGACAAGGAGTGGATGACCGCCGGGCCACGGCCGGCAGGCGTCGCGGCGACCTG
>VBEW01000129.1 GCA_005889225.1 Chloroflexota bacterium
TGGCGGTTGGTTTGGCCCTGCACCCGCTGCCGTCACGCGGTTTGTTCGAGCAAGCCTCGGTGATGGCGTCGACGCCGTTATGGGGCCCGATCCATGTCGCGATCGCCATGGGATTCGTCCTCTGTGTGCTCGGCGGTCTGCTGATGCTGGCGGCCGGCGGGACGCTGATCCGCCACTGGCTGAACGCCTTTGCCTGGGGCGCCATCGCCGTCGGCATGATCTTCTTTACCGGCGTCGCGTTGATCAACGGCTTCGTGATGCACGCCCTCGCGCCGATGGCCTCGGCGGGCGACGCCGTGGTGTACGAGGCGTTCAACCGGCTGCTGGTCGGATTCGGGTGGCTGGGGAACCCGCTCTTCCTCGCGGGCCTGACCACGCTGGCCTTCATGGAGGTCCGTACCCACACGATCGGGATGTCGCGCGAGCTGGCATGGTTCGGGCTGGCGGTGGCGCTGTTGTCCTGGTTGCGCGGCATCGGATCGGCGACCAGCCTGTACTTTCTGGAACCGTTCATCCTGGCGAACATCCCGGCCTTCCTGTGGCTCGGATGGTATGGGTGGCGGATCGCGAGGCTGGCCCGGCGTTAGGATCCGAGGGCTGGCCGCTCATGACGGAAATGTCCAGGTTCGAAAAAGACTTCTGCACCGGGCGCATGTACCGGGCGTTTGCTCAACGAGTCATCGTGCCCTGGGCACTGGATGGTTTCCATCCAACCGGTGAGACGCTGGAGATCGGGAGCGGCAGCGGTGCGATGGCCGCTCGGCTGCTCAACGACTTTCCAGACTTGCGCATTGTCGCGACGGATTACGACACGGAGCTGGTCGCGGTCAGCGCACAATCGCTGAAGCCCTTCGGTGAGCGGGCGCGCGTGCAACGCGCCGACGCGGCAGCCCTGCCGTTTCCGGACGACCGCTTCGACATCGTCCTATCCTTCGCCATGTTCCACCACGTCCCTGACTGGAAGCGGGCAGTGGCTGAGGCATTGCGGGTCTTGCGTCCTGGCGGAGCACTGGTCGGCTATGACCTCTCGCGGCTTAGACAACTGGACGCCGAACTGCACCGCCTACCGGCTCACGATGTGCGCACGCGACGTTCCCTGGGAGGCCTCTTCCTCAGGTTCCGGGTCATTAAGTAAGCGGCCTATCAGGAAGTAGGTCCTCATCACCCCCTTGCCCTTGACGTCAATCTCGCCCCGGCATTCGAACTCAAACGTTGCAATCAAGCGACGATACGTTTCCTCCGTTACCTGGATCCGTCCGGGAACACCGCTCGACTCCATCCGGCTGGCGGTGTTGACGGCATCGCTCCAGACGTCGTAGGTGAACCGGTGACGCCCGACGACGGCGGCCATCGCCGGGCCGCTATTGATACCGATCCGAAAGCTGACCGCCCAGCCTCGAAGCCGGTTCAGGCTGTCAACCTTGTCCAACATGTCAAGGGCCATGTTTGCGACCGCCTCGGCATGGTCCGGCTTGGCCACCGGCAGGCCTCCAACGACCAGATATGAATCGCCCGTGGTGCGAATCGGTCGCAAACCATGCTGCTGGGCCAACTCATCGAAAGCCGTCAGGAACTCGTTCAGGACGCCCACGGTCACCTCCGGGGACTCTCCTGCGGACCGCTCGGTGAATCCAACCATGTCGGCGAAAAGCACGCTGACGTCATCGAACCGATCGGCGATCGGATACTCCTTGCGCTTGAGCCGCTCCGCGATCTCTGGAGGAAGGACGTTGAGCAACAGCCGCTCCGATCGCTCCGTTGCCTGGTCACGCTGGATCCTGAAGTAGGCAAGGACCAGGGTTACGAGTGCGGCGACGCCGCATAGGTTGAAGGCGAAAAGGGCAGTCTGGGCCGTTTCCGGCAATGGTCGAACTGATTGGGCCACACGTCCATCAAGCACGGCCAAGACGCCCGTAACGGCGACAAACCCCGCGAGCCATGCCCAGCCTGCCCGGGGCCCGAAGAATACGAGAGCGCTGAGGGGAGCGAAAAATGACCACATAACGACCGCGCTCCCCTTGACATAACCCCCGAGGCTGGCCTGGAGGACCGCGGGCAGCAGCAAGATGAGCAACAACATGAGCTCGCGGAGGCGACCCAGCTTGCGCCTTCGCAGCAGCATGATTCCGACCGCCGTGGCCGCCACCGCGAAGGCGCCCGGCACGGCCGCTGATAGCGGCCGGCCGAGTAACACATACGCAAGGGCCCACAGCGCTCCCGCCGCCGCTCCGGAACCAGTAACGAGGAGGAACAGTCCGGAGGCTAGGCGATCCTCGTCGCGCCCACCGGGTTTGGTGGCCAACTCAGCTGCGCCGCGAGCCCATCGTGAGGCAGCAGCCAGCGCGGTCATCACCATGCCCTGTAGTAATTGACGAGGTCCCACCAGGCGGGCGCGTCGAGTGACTCCGGGGTGGCATGGTTCATCATTTAGGCCGCTTCAATCGTGTGTGGTCGAGTTTCATACATCCGGATCGCCACGAGGCCGGCGCCCAACGCGGTGACCGCCGCCACGACCCAAACCGCAGCCATCAGTCCGAACAGATCCGCAATCGCGCCCGACACGAGGGCCCCGACGACGAACCCGGCGTCCCGCCAGAACCGATAAACGCCAACAGCCGACGCGCGCCAGTCGGGCCGGGCGACGTCACTGACCGCTGCGAGCAGCGTCGGATACGCCATGGCCGTCCCGGCCCCGAGACCAATGGCACCAACGGCCCAGACGCTAAAGCTCTGGCCCGTGGCGATCACACCCAAAGATGCCGCCTGAACCGCAAGCCCACCGGCAATCAGCCACTTGCGACCGACGCGATCGGAGTACGCGCCCGTGATGAGCTGCCCCGCGGCCCAGGCGAGCGGGTAGAGAGCGACCAGCACTCCGATGGCTCCCAGTGACAGGCCATGCCGGGCAAACAAGAGCGGGAACAGTCCCCATGCCATCCCATCATTGATGTTATTGGTCAAGCCGGCGGCGCAGCTGGACGAGAGCGCCGGCTCCCGGAAGCTCGTGGTGAGGAAGATCTCGCGCATCCGGGTCGCCGGCTGTGGGCCAGGCCCGAACCTCGCTTGGTGCTCCACTCGAGCGTGGGCCTGTGTCTCGCGCACCAGCACGACTGACAAAGTGAGTCCGAGCCCGGCGTAGGCGAGGCCCAGAAAGAACGGCTCCGGCCGTAGCCCACTGTGCTGGGCGATGAAACCGGTCAGATAGGCCGTCAGGGCGAGCCCACCATAGCCCGAGGCTTCGTTCAATCCCATGGCGAGGCCGCGGCGTTGCGGCCCGACAAGATCGATTTTCATGTTGACCGTCGTCGACCACGTCAATCCCTGGTTGACGCCGAGGAGAACGTTGGCCAGAATCACCCAACCCCAGGACGGAGCCCAGATGAGCAGGAGTGGCACCGGCACGCCGACCAGCCAGCCTGCTGTCAGCACCGGTTTGCGGCCGAGGCGGTCGGATAAGGTGCCCGCCACAAGATTCGTCACGGCCTTGGTCAAGCCGAAGGCGACGATGAAGGTGAGCACGGCGCTTACCGCCGTCAGTCCGAAGACATTCGTGGCGAGGAGTGGGAGGACCGTCCGCTCCTGTCCGATCATTCCACCGACAAGCGCGTTGACGCCCACCAGGAGGGCAAACTGCGCCAGGTTTGCACGCAGCCCGAGTCGAGGTGCACCGGCCCGGGGTGCGACGGCCTTCAACCTACAGCGATGGACCCACGGCGATTTGTCCAGGCCTCGAAGCCGCCCTCAAGGACGGCGAGATTCCGGCGACCCTCAGCCTCGAGCAGGCTGGCCGCCGTCATCGAACGATCTCCGTGACGGCAATAGATGGTCAATGGCCCGGGCGGCAGCGTGGCTGCGGCACGTGTCAGGCTTCCGAGCTCCACGTGCCTGGCGCCCGGAATGTCGCCGAGCGCCCACTCGCTCGCCTGGCGCACGTCAAGCGGCGTGCCCTGCAGCTCGTCGTCGGCTCCTCGAAGCTCGATGGTGGATTCCGGCAGGCCGGCGGCCCGCCAAACAGACATGCCTCCCTCGAGCTCCCCCGCCAGGTTCTCGTAGCCAATCTTCAGGGACTGGCGGACGATATCCCGCCGGTCCTGGTCCGGCCCCAGCACAAAAACGATGGGCCGGTTCTCCGGGACAAGCCAGCCCAGCCAGGAGGCGAAAGCGGGTCGCAAGCCGATAGCGAGCGCGCCGTCGATGTGGCCGCCGGCGAAGTCAGGAAAGGGGCGAGCATCGATCAAGGTCGCCCCGGTGGCAAGCTGCTTGCGGAATTCCTCGACCGAAAGTGGCCTGAGCTCGGGAAGCGTCGACCCATACAGCCGGCTCCCTCGCCGATTGATGGACCGCAGCCGAAGAAAGTAGGAGGGATAGCTGCCGAGGCCCGCGAGGAACGTACGAGCAAACGCATCTTCATCGACGGCAGCGAACAGGGGATTCGCCTCTCGCTCGCGACCCAGCGTGGTTGTCCGCCGGCCGTCGGCAGCGGTCGAGCAGAACGAGCCGGCTCCATGGGTTGGAAAGAGCGGCAGACTGTCAGGAAGAGCGTTCAAGCGCTGCCGCACGGAACGATAAAGATCCCGCGCCAGGGGCTCGGTTTGCGCCGCACTGATGAGGTCGGTCCGAGCTGCCCCGCCGGGCAGCAGCGCTCCGCCACTGAAGAGGGCAACCGGCCTGGCGTCGTCGATGAGGAGGTAGGCCAGATGCTCCGGTGCGTGCCCAGGCGTCGCCAGCGCCTGAAGGGTAAGACCGCCAAGGTCGACCTCCGCGCCGTCGGCGAGGCCTTGATACGGCATCGCGAGCTGTGATGCTCTCGGGGCCAGGATGGTCGCACCCTGAGCGGCCAACTCGCGGCTACCCGAGATGAAATCGGCATGCAGATGGGTCTCGAGGGCAAAGGCAATCCGCAACTCGAGCCGCCGGGCGAGATCGAGGTAGGGACTCGGATCGCGGCTCGGATCGACCACGAGGGCGCGGCCGTCCCCCAAGGACACGAAATAGGATGAATTTCCCAGCCCCTCGTCGACCAGGGGCACGATGTTCATGGCTTGACGCCCGCGACCAGGATGTAGCCCAGGTAGGGGACGGCCCTGCCGATCCGCGGCATCAGCCAGGCCATCTTGCGCAGGTAGGCGACGCGTGAGACACCGCGGAGCACGCAGGCTGTGGCGTTGAGGAATCCTTCATCCTGGAGGAATCCGCGGGGCGTCATCATCTCGAACGGACCGGATCGCACCTGAAGCGCCGTAAGGCCGGCATCCTTATACATGTGGACCCAGCCGTCGAGCTTGTCGAGCTGCATGCCCGGACAGACCTGCCCGAGAAAAACCTCGCGGGCCTCTTCGGTGGGCGGTTGGCGCCAAAAGAACTCGGTGGCCAGCACCATGCCGCCGGGACGGCACACTCGGACCAGCTCCGCGGCTGCTTGCCGACGGTTGACAAACATCGTGACCGCCTCGGCGATCACACGATCGAAGGCGTTATCGGGGAATCGCAGCGCAAGGATGTCGCCCTGCTCGATCTCAATCTTCGCGTCAAGGCCGGCTCGATGGACGTTGCGCCGGGCTCGCTCGAGCATCAGCGGCGCGATGTCGACGGCAGTGACTCCGACGTTGAAGCGGCGGGCCATCTCAATGGCGGTGGTCCCGACTCCGCACCCGACATCGAGTGTCCTCTGACCTGGCTGCAATTGGGCTAAGCTAAACAGCTCCTCGGTGGAGCGACGCCCGCCTGGGTGGATAACGCGCTTGCCGAGCACGGCCAGAAACGAATACGGATCCAGCTTGCGGACATCAGGTGCTGGGCGGGTTACTGTCGCTGCCACGTCACAACCTCCCTTTTCAGCCGGAGACGACAGGTAGACCTGCCGCTCTCCATTCAGGTAGTCCATCCACGAGTCGCCTTACGCGAAAGCCGGCCTGGTGGAGGACCCGGACCGCTTTGTCGGCGAACGCGCAGTAGGGACCTCGGCAGTACGCGACCACTTCTTTGTCCCGGGGCAACTCGCGAAGCCGGCGGCGCAGCTCGGCGAGCGGGATCGAGACGGCGCGCGGCAGATGGCCCGCCGCGTATTCCTCCGACGGCCGTACGTCCAGCACGAGGACGTCGTCCCCGTGCTTCAGCCGTCGAAGCAGCTCAGCCCGACCGACAGGCTCCAGCGTGTGGCGTGCTCCGAGATAGGCATCAGCGAGCTGGCCTACTTCGGCACGTCGCTGGACAGCGACGCTGCGGAGGTTGCGCCAGAGGTCAAAGACTTGCGGATCGTGGAGGGCATAGCAGATGGAAGTTCCCTCCCGCCGTCGGCGGACCAGGCCGACTTCGCGCAGCACTTGCAGGTGCTGACTGGCATTGGCAACCGAGATGCCGGTCTCGGAAGCCAGGCGCTCGACCGTGCGTTCGCCGTTCGCGAGGACGTCCAGGATCTCGAGACGTCGGCCGTTGGCGAGCGCCTGGCCCAAGCGGGCGAACTCATCGAAGAGCGCCGTCTTGGCAGCCCGGCTGCTGGCCTCGGCTCCCGAAACGCGTTGCACCATCTTCAAATCCTCAATTGAGCACTTAAATAGTACGAGATTGGTTCGCCTCTGTCAATCGCCTTCATCCCCTTCTGATACCCCGAGGGGGTATACTGTCGCCGCATGAAACGCAGCTACACGAAAGACCGCGACGCGCTGCTGAGCCGTCTTAGTCGCATCGAAGGCCAGGTTCGAGGAATCTCGCGGATGGTCGACGAGGAGGCGTATTGCATCGATGTCCTGACCCAGATCAACGCCATCAAGGCGGCTATTGATCAGGTCGGGTTCCTGCTGCTCGAGGACCACATCAAGGGCTGTGTGGCCAGCTCGGTCCGCCAGGGCGACCAGTCAAAAGTCAACGAACTGGTCAAAGCCGTCGAGCGATTTGCGAAGGCCTAACTTCGCGGGGCTGCTTTGATCCAGGTTCTTCAAGCAATTGCGGATAGCCTCCGCATGGCGTTCTTCATGTTCTGGGAAACGCTGTGGCCGCTCGTCTTCGGACTCGCACTGTCGGGTGCTGTGCAAGCCTTCATCTCCCGTTCGCAGATGCAGCGCGTGATGGGCGACCGCCGGCCCAAAACGCTGGGCCTCGCGGCGGTCTTCGGCGCGGCGTCCTCATCGTGCTCCTATGCCGCCAGCGCGATGGCGAAATCACTGTTCGCCAAGGGCGCCGATTTCACGACGGCGATGGTGTTCATGCTGGCGTCCACCAACCTGGTGATCGAGCTAGGCCTCGTGCTGTGGATTCTGATCGGCTGGCAGTTCGCGCTCAGTGAGTACGTCGGCGGCATCATCATGATCGGCCTGCTCGCGCTGTTCGCCCGATTCTTCTTTCGGCCGGCTTTGGTGGCGCGCGCGCGCGAGCGGCTTGTACGCCACGCCCCGAATGTTCCCGGCAAGGTGGGAGGGAGCGAGAGTGAGCCTGGCGAGGCAGTGCCATTGGCGCGCCGCCTCCGTTCACCGGCAGCCTGGGCCGATGCGGCCAGCTATGCCATGGCCGACCTCGTGATGCTCCGGAAAGAGATGCTCATCGGCTACCTGGTGGCCGGCTTTCTGGCCGTGATCGTCCCCACCACGCTCTGGAACGCCATCTTCTTCCACGGGCACGGCGTTTTGACCTCGATCGAGAACGTGATCGTTGGACCGGTGATCGCCATCCTCAGTTTTGTCTGCTCGATCGGCAACGTGCCGCTGGCTGCGGCACTGTGGAAAGGCGGCATCAGCTTCGGCGGCGTGGTCAGCTTCATCTTCGCCGACCTGATCACCTTTCCGTTGCTCTTGATCTACCGGCGCTTTTATGGGTGGGCGTTGACCCTGCGCATCCTTGCCGCCTTCTGGCTGGTGATGGCAGTCGCCGGCCTCGCGACGGAATACCTCTTCGGCGCATTGGGGCTGGTCCCGACGAGCCGGCCGATCCAGGTCGTCGAGCCAGCCTTCCGGTGGAACTACACGACCTACCTCAACCTGGTTTTCCTGGCGGTTTTCGCCGGACTCGTCTGGCTGTCGCGGAACCGGGAGCGACTGGGTGGCGGCGCCCGCTACGCGATCGACCCGGTGTGCGGAATGCAGGTGGAGAAGGCACTCGCGCCGGCGAGCGCGCGAAGCGCCGGTCAGATCGACTACTTCTGCTCCGACAGCTGTCGCGATCGATTCGAGGCAAATCCGGAAAGGAGGCACATCATGAGCGAGGCAATCGATCCAGTTTGCGGTATGACAGTGGACACAGAGTCGGCGGCGGCGAAGCGCGAGGTTGGGGGCGAGACCTACTACTTCTGCGGACCGGGATGCGCCAAGGCATTCGATCGGAGCCCGGAGGCATTCATCGACGCGAGCCGCTCCGCCTGATGGAGGTCACAAGCGGCCGCAACGTGACGACGGCGGTCCTGGACGTATCGGGACTCTACTTCGCGGACGAAAAGCTCGTAGTGGAGCGCGTCCTGTCTCGACGGCCGGGCGTTGTCCGCGTTGAGGCGAACCCGGTTGCGCAGACAGCGACGGTGACCTTTGATCAGCAGGCTACCTCGCTGCCCGACCTGAGGCGCTGGATCGAGGACGGCGGCTATCACTGTGACGGCTTGTCGGTGCCGGACCACATCTGTGACCCGACGATCGAGCCGAACGGTTCGGCCAGGCGGCCCCATGGCGCGCCCGCCCCCACGATGCGCTCACCCGAGGAAGTGATGGGGCACGGCGGGCATGCTGCGATGTCGATGGACGTAATGGTCCGGGACATGCGCAACCGTTTCCTATTGGCAGCGATCATGTCGGTCCCGATCGTGCTTTGGTCGAGCATCGGTCGAACCGTGCTGCATTTCACCGTCCCGGCACCCTTTGGCCTTCGTGACGATCTGTTCCAGCTCCTGCTGAGCCTGCCGGTCATCTTCTATTCGGCGCGCATCTTCTTCGATGGCGCCGTCCGCGCGCTCCGGGGTCGCACCCTCGACATGATGGTGCTGGTCGCGGTGGCGATTGCCTCTGGCTGGCTGTACTCGCTGGCCGTCACGCTGACCGGCGGCGGCGACGTCTTCTACGAGGCCGTATCGGTCCTGGCCACCTTCGTCCTGCTCGGCCACTGGTTCGAGATGCGCGCCCGGGGTGGGGCCAACGACGCGATCCGCAAGCTGCTCTCGCTTGCGCCCCCCATGGCGGTGCTGATCCGCAATGGCGAGCCGATTGAGATTCCCACGGCAGAGGTGAAGGTCGGCGATCTGATGCTGATTCGTCCGGGCGCGAGGATCCCGGTCGATGCCCGAGTCGAGGAAGGCGAGAGTGAAGTCGACGAGTCGATGGTGACCGGGGAGAGTCTTCCCGTTTCCAAGAAACTGGGAGCGGATCTGATCGGCGCGTCGATCAACAAGAATGGGACGCTGCGGGCGCGCGCCGTCCGCGTCGGAGCGGACACTGCGCTGGCGCAGATCGTCAAGCTCGTCCAGGAAGCGCAGAACTCCAAGGCGCCGGCACAGGCGCTGGCCGACCGGGCCGCGTTCTGGCTTGTCCTGGTTGCGCTGATTGGCGGGGCGCTGACCTTTACCGTCTGGTTGCTGGTCGGCCGCTCGGTGCCCGTGGCGACGCTCTTCGCCATCACGGTAGTGGTCATCACCTGCCCCGACGCCCTCGGCCTGGCGACGCCTACCGCGATCATGGTCGGGACCGGCCTCGGCGCCAAGCGCGGCATCCTATTCAAGAACGCGATGGCGCTGGAGGCGGCTGCGCGCGTGCAGACCGTGGTACTGGATAAGACCGGCACGCTGACCAAGGGCGAACCGGAGGTCAGCCAGCTGATTGTGGAAGACGGGTCGGACGCCGAGATCCTCGCCCTCGCCGCGGCCGTCGAACGCGAGTCCGAGCACCCGCTGGCCGAAGCGGTTGTGAAATACGCCGCAGCGCGGGGGGTGCAACACCTAATGGCGGAGGGCTTCGAAAACGTTCCGGGCCAGGGGGCTGTCGCGCTGGTTGACGGGAAGCGTGTCGCCGTCGGCAACACCCGACTGATGGCGCGTGAAGGGGTCTCGCTTGGACCTCTCGAGAGTCGCCGCGCGGCGATGGCGGCCGAGGGCCGAACGACCGTTTGCGTGGCCGTCGACGGTCGGCCGGTGGCGCTGATCGGCATCGCCGACGCCACTCGACCGACATCTGCGCCAGCCATCGCGGCCCTGCGGGAGCAGGGCGTACAGGTCGTCATGCTGACGGGCGACAACGCGGCGACCGCCCTCCGTATTGGTCGCGAGCTTGGGATCGACACCCTGATCGCCGAGGTGCTGCCCGCCGACAAGGCGAGCAAAGTGGCCGAACTGCAGCGAAGCGGACGCAACGTCGCCATGGTGGGCGATGGGGTCAACGATGCGCCGGCGCTGGCGCAGGCGGATCTGGGGATCGCCATCGGAGCTGGGACGGACGTTGCCATCGAGACCGCCGACGTGGTGCTGATGCGGTCCGACCCGCTCGATATCCCGACCGCGCTGACGATCGGGCGAGGAACGTTGCGAAAGATGCGGCAGAACCTTGGGTGGGCGGTTGGCTACAACAGCGTGGCGTTGCCGATCGCGGCAGGGGTGTTCGCACCGCTGGGTCTCGTGTTGAGGCCAGAGATCGCTGCATTGTCGATGTCGGGATCGAGCGTACTGGTGGCGGTGAACGCCCTCCTGCTCAGAGGGCTGCGTCTGCCGGTGGCGCAGCCAGAGCGGGCGGCCTGAGGCTCGGTCAGCTTCCGGCGATCTGGGGGCCGAGCAGACTCTTGAGAACGCTGAGCACACCCGAGTCGCTGCCGAGGTAAAGGGTAAGGACTCGTCCTTTCAAAAAGAAGTGGGGCGGCGCGGTCCAGCTGATCCTGGTCGTTGGGGTCCCACTGCCGTCGGGGCTAATCCGTTTGGCGTCGGCGCTGGCAGCCGTGGACGAACCGTATTCGAACAGCTGCAGATCGGCGGGGGTGGTCAGGCTCCCAGCGCTCAGCCGAACGGCGGTGCCCGATTGGGGGTTGAGGAACGGTTGGGAGACGGTGCCCGAGATATCGACGATCAGGTTTTTGCCACGCAGCGTGTCGATCAGGCTGACCTGATCCTGGACCGGGCCGCCATGGCTCTGCGCACCCGTGCCGCAGGCCGCGAGGACAAGCGCGAGAAGTGCGAGCAGCGACTTCACGAGCCTAGGACGAGGGACTCAAGAAAAAGTTCCAAGCAGATCGCTGATCGCATCAGCCGGGCGGAAG
>VBEW01000259.1 GCA_005889225.1 Chloroflexota bacterium
AATTCGTCGAGGCGCAGGGCAACGTCGAAGTCTTCTCCCTTGTTGGCGCGGCGCCCGGTCTGACCGAGGACGATCTCTTTGCCGGCGTCGATCTTTAGGGGATCGCTGTGGAGCCGGCCCAGCGCGCCTCCATCGCCCTCCCGTCGCGGTCCTCGTGCCAGAGCCCGAAGGAAGCAAGAACAGCGGCCAGCACCAGGAGTGGGGGCAGCAGGATCAGCAGGGCGAGCTGCAAGCTCTGCAGGGCGTCCGAGACCCTGCCGATGGCCCACGGCGCGTACGAGTCGCCCAGGAGGTGCTCGATCAGGAGGGCGATGGTCACCGCGGTCGCCCGTACGGTGGGCAGCACGACATTTTGTTTGATCGCGGTGTAGGGACCGTTGTAGAGATAGAGCGACGCGGCGCCGAGCAGGAACATGGGAAGAAATAGCCCCAGGCTGGGCATCACCAGCGCCAGGGCCACGAACACCGCCCCGGCGAGGAACCCGGCAATCCCCACGGGGAGATTGCTGGCCGCGCCCCGCCGCCGCGTGAGCCGATCGGCGATCGTTCCACCCAGGAGCGAGCCGGCGAGAAGCCCGACGACGAGCACGCCCCCCGCCAGCGTGCCCGCCGCGCCGGTGCCCAGGCCGAAGCGGCGGCGCAGGTAGGTGGGGAGCCAGAACGCCGCCCCGCCCAGCACGAAGAAGAGCGCCGTCTCGGCGGCGATGGTGGCCCGCAGGGTAGGGATCTCGAGCAGTCGGGCAAACGTCCGCCAGGTAATCGGCGCGGTCGCGCTCGTTTGCGGACCGCGCGCCTCGGCCGCGCCCCGGAGCGGCTCACGCAGACCGAACGCCAGCACGGCGAACACCAGCCCGGGCACGGCGGTCATGTAGAAGGCGGTCCGCCAGCCAAGGCGGCTGGCAACGATGCCGCCCCCGGCAAAGCCCACCGCGATGCCCACCGCGGTGCCTGCCGCCCAGATCGACATCGCCCGCGCCCGCCCCTCTTTCCTGAAGTAGTCGCCCAGCAGGGCGGTGCCGGCCGGGTAATAGCTGGCCTCGCCGATTCCCAGGACGGCTCGAGCCGCGAAGAGCTGGACATAGTTGCGCGCCAGCCCGGTGAAGAGCGTGGCCAGGCTCCAGATGGTGACGCCGACGGCGACCACGGTCTTGCGCACGCCCCGGTCGGCCCAGATCCCGAATGGGATTGTCGCCACCGCGTAGACCAGCAGAAAGGCGCTGCCCAGCAGCCCGACCTGGCTGTCGGTGAGATGGAATTCACCCTGGATCTTGGTGGCGACCGCCGGCAGGATGTAGCGGTCGAGGTAATTGAGGAAGTTGATGCCGACCATGACGGCGAGGACGTAGCGGGCGTAGCCGCGTGGCATCGAGGAGCATTATGAATTGATGGCTGACGGTGTGGAGCAGAGGCTACGAGCAGAGGCCGACCACTGCCACCCGTGGAGCAACGGGCCGGGCGCCATCTACGCCGTACACGACCACCCGTATCGAAAGATTCTGTACGTCGACCAGGGCTCGATCACCTTCACGCCCGCAGGGCGACCGCCAATCGAGCTGCGGGCCGGAGACCGGATGGACCTTCCGGCCGGAACGCCCCACGGAGCCATCGTCGGGCCCGACGGCGTGGTCTGCTGGGAAGGTCAAGCGAAGTAAGTTTTAGGGAGCGCGTTCGGTCCGACAGACAGCTGTCGCAACCATGGCTCAGGATGGCAGCATGTGCAGGTCCAGCGAGACACCACTCGACCGGGTCATGTCAGGGCTGCAGGATTTGCCCGGCTGGCTGGCCGAACAACCCGCCGACCAGCTCGGCGACATCATCATCAAAGGCCGCGAAATCATCGACCGTACGGAGGCGATGGCCGCGGAGGCCACCCGCCGTTTCGAGAAGGCCCGTGGGTACCAGGCGGACGGGTTCCTCGGCATGGTCCCCTGGTTGCGGGTGAAGGGGAAACTCTCAGGCGGAGCCGCCGCCGAGCGGGTCGAGGTGGCCCACCAGCTCAAGGAGCTGCCTCGGACGGAAGAAGCCCTTGCTCGCGGCGAGATCGGCTACCAGCACGCCGTGACCATGGCCCGAACCGCTGAGCACCTGGGCGCCACCCAGGTCCGCAAGGCCGAGGCCACCCTCCTGAAGGCCGCCGAAACGATGGACCCCGGTCAGTTCGTAGGCGTCGCCAGGAACTTCGAGCACCAGGTCGACGCCCAGGCCGCCCTCACCGAGGCGAATCGCGCCCACGAGCGTCGGTATCTCCGTATCGGGCAGCCGTTGGACGGCCTGGTCCGGATCGACGGTCTGCTGGACGCCGAGGGCGGGGCGATCGTCCGCACCGCGCTCGAGCCGTTGGCCAAGCCGGCCAAAGGCGACATGAGGACTGCGGACCAGCGGCTGGCCGACGCGCTGGTCGGACGCTGCCGCGCCGGTACTGGCGCTGGGCATCCGGACGGCGCCGGCCCGCGCCCGCAGTTGATCATCAAGGGCAGCCTCGATACCCTGGCCGGCATCGATGGTGCGCCGGCCGGTGAGCTCGAATGGGGCGGAACGCTCCCCGCTGAAACCGTTCGGCGGCTTGCGTGCGACTCCGCCGTAACCCGGATCACCGGATTGGGCGAGCTCGAGCGGGAGATCACCCATGCCGGCCGCAGCATTCCGCCGGCCACGCGCCGAGCAATGGTTGCTCGTGATCATCACTGCGTCTTCCCGGGTTGCGACCGGCCGGCATCATGGTGCGACGGCCATCACCTCGTTCACTGGGCGGACGGCGGACCGACGAAGCTTGACAACCTGGGCCTGTTGTGTCGAACGCACCACAGGAAAGTCCACGAAGAGGGGTGGAAATTGCGGCGTGAGAAGGAGGGGCGATGGGTCGCGGCGCCGACACAACACACAGTCGCGCGAGGCTTCCGATCTACCCGTGGGGTTAGGCCAGCTCGAGCTTGAGCAACTTCGCCGCGTTCTCGCGAAGAATTTTCGCCTTGGCCTCCGGCTTGAGTGACAGTGCGTCGAGCTCT
>VBEW01000260.1 GCA_005889225.1 Chloroflexota bacterium
TCGCCGATGTCGTCGATCAGGGTGCCGTGCCGGTCGAAGATGAGCATGTCCTGGTGGAGCCCGCTCGATGAGAGACCGTCGACTGCCGGCAGATCGCCGACCGACTCGGCGGCGATCGCGGGAATGGCCATCAGAGGAAGCGCAAAGATGACAAGCAGCGTCAGCAGGAGGCTGCGCCGCACCTTGATCCGGTGCTGGGTCTCGCGCAGCAGGCGTAGCCGGCGGTAGAACGCGTAGCGGGAGCGACGCCGGCGTGGCATCAGGCGGCAGCCGAAGGCATGGAGGGTAACCAGACGGGCATAACTAAAGATGATAACGCATATGTAGGGAAGTATGTGCGCCTAAGATCAAACGGTGAGGATCATCCGCGAAATCGCGCGTCCGATGCTGGCCGGCGTCTTCATCGCCGGCGGGATGGAGGTGCTCAGCAATCCGGAGCCACGGGCGCAAGTGGCCAAGCCGGTTGTTGAAAAGGTCGCCCGGGCGGTGCCGTTTGCACCCAAAGACCCGGTGACCGCGGTCAGCGTGAACGCCCTGGTCCAGCTCGGTGCGGGTGGCCTGCTGGCTGCGGGCATCGTCCCGCGGCTGACATCGCTCGCCCTGGCCGTGTCAATCGTGCCCACCACTCTCGCCGGCCACCCTTTCTGGGACATCGAGGATCCCGTTCAACGAGCGCGGCAGCGGACGCAGTTCCTGAAAAATATGGCGATCCTGGGCGGCCTCCTGGTAGTGGCCTTTGACTGATCGATGGAATGTTCTGAGTTCAGCGCTGGTTGAGTCAGCTATAGACTGAGGAGGGTCACATGGCAAAAGCTCTTGAGGACAAGCTCTTTGAGCACCTCGCGGAGCGGCCGCGTCCGGCGGACGATGACATTCGTTTCGAGCCGGTCCAGCGGCGGGTGCGCGTGATGCTCGGCGGTGTAACGATCGCCGACAGTCGGAAGGTCATGCTGATGCTGGAGAACCGGCGGCTGGCGGTCTACTACTTCCCGGTCAACGATGTTCGAACCGACCTTCTCGTTCCGACCAGCTACCGGAGCCAGCACGCGGGCAAGGGCGAAGCCAGCTTCTACGACGTGAAGGTTGGCGAAAAGGTTGCCGATACGGCGGCGTGGCGCTATCTGGCCCCGGAGCGTCCCGAGGTCAGGGACTACGTGGCGTTTTACTGGATGAAGATGGACGCCTGGTTCGAGGAGGATGACGAGGTCTTCGTCCATCCTCGCGACCCTTACCACCGGGTGGACGTGCTCAACAGCTCCCGGCACGTCAAGGTCGTCGTCGGGGGCGTGGTCGTGGCCGAGACCGACCGGCCGCGGCTGCTGTTCGAGACGGGGCTGCCCACGCGCTACTACATCCCCAAACTGGACGCGCGACTGGATCTGCTAACGCCGACGACTACCGTGACGCGTTGTCCCTACAAGGGCAAGGCGTCCTACTGGTCGGTCAACGTCAACGGTAAGGAGTTCACGGATATCGTCTGGGCCTACCCTGCCCCCATCCCTGAGTGTCCGAAGATCGAGAACCTGCTCTGCTTCTTCGACGAGAAGGTGGACGCCGTTTACGTCGACGGCGAACTCCAGCCGAAGCCCGTTACGCCCTGGTCTTAGCCGAGAGCTGCCGGTAGCGAAAGCAGCTGACCAGGTGGTCGTTCACCAGGCCGGTCGCCTGCATGAAGGCGTAGCAGATGGTGGGCCCGACGAAGTTGGCTCCGCGGGCGATCAGGTCTTTGCTCAGCGCCCGTGATTCCGCAGTCTCAGCCGGGATCTCGGCCATCGCTCGCCAGGCGTTGCGGCGCGGCCGGCCACCGACAAAGGACCAGACGTAGCGGTCGAAACTTCCACGTTCGGCGGCGATCGCCTGGACCACGCGAGCATTTCTGACGGCACTCTCGATCTTCCGCCGGTTGCGAACGATGGATGAGGTGTCCATCAGGCGCGCCAGTGCGGCTTCTCGAAAGCGAGCGACCCGGGCCGGATCGAAGCCCTTGAACGCCTCGCGGTAGGCATCCCGCTTGCGCAGGATCGTCATCCAGCTCAATCCGGCCTGGGCACCTTCCAGAACCAGAAACTCGAAAAGCAGCCGGTCATCATGGACGGGCACGCCCCATTCGCGGTCGTGATAGTCGACCAGCAGCGGATCGCCCTCCCCCCAACCGCATCGTTGCATGGACCCTTATAGTCGCATCGTGGCGGACCTGCCGCCCTGGTTCTTCGAGCCGAAAGGGCGTTACGACGAACACATCTTCGAGAGCGAGGTCTTGAAAGCCAACCCGCTCCATGATCCACACCGGCGCCCCCTGTGGGTGTACCTGCCGCCCGGCTACGACACTGACCCCCAGCGCCGGTATCCAAGCATCTACGTGATCATGGGCCTGACCGGGCAGATCGACATGTGGCGAAACCGCACGGCATTCCGGCAGAACTTCCCCGAGCTGGCGGATGCCCAGTTCGCAGCCGGCGGCACGCCACCCTGCATCCTTGTGTACGTCGACTGCTGGACCTCGTTGGGCGGCAGCCAGTACCTCGACTCACCCGGTACCGGCAAATACCACACCTACCTGTGCGATGAGATCGTGCCCTGGGTCGATCGCCGGTACCGCACGCTGTCGCAATCGCGGCACCGCGGCATCGTGGGCAAGTCGAGCGGCGGCTATGGCGCGATGGTGACGCCGATGCTGCGCCCCGACCTGTTCGGTGGCCTGGCGACGCATGCCGGCGACGCGCTCTTCGAGTTGTGTTACGCGAGCGCCTTCCCCAAATCGGTTCGCACCCTTCGAGATGAGTACCACGGCTCCTTCGACGAGTTCTGGAAAGAGTTCCGGAGCCGCCCGGCGTTCACCAAGGAGGGCGACGGCGAGCTGCTCAACGACTGGTGCATGGCGGCGTGCTACTCGACCGACGGGGATGGGAGAGTGCGGCTCCCTTACGACACGACAACCGGACAGACCATCC
>VBEW01000130.1 GCA_005889225.1 Chloroflexota bacterium
CCAGGGGACCATGCCGAGGAAGCCGTCGGCCTTGTAGCCGCCAGCCTTCTCGAACCGACGGGTGGCCTCGGCGGTGACGGCTTCAGTCCGGTCGATGACCTCACGGCCTTTAATGATCACCGGGCCCAACTGACTGGCGGGTTGTTCCGCAGCCCAGCCCGGCAGGTCGCGCAGGCCCGACAGGATCCGCTCGAGCGGCGTCTCGCTGGACCGGCACATGGTTCTATCGTGAACGCTGCTTACGACAGCTGTGTGTCGTAAGCAGCCTCCTTCTCAGATCGAAAAAGTCGTAAGGTTGGCGCGTTACGATGGGTGAAGGGTCTACCCAAGACGAGTGAGGCCATGAAACCTAAGACTGTGGTTTACATTGTGTTAGCCGCTCTCGTCGGCATTGTCGCGGCCCTTATCGGTTTGGAAAGCATGAACCCTCTGGCGATGGCCTCAGCTGTCGCCGCGCTGATACTTATCCCCTTTGGAATCATCGCCTACATCTATTTGCGAGGTTTGAGTTTCCCGACGTACTCAATTTGGCATTGGCTTAAAACCGGCAAGATGCGTACAGATCAGCGATAGCCGCCCCTGGCCCACTGGCCTGATGGATTATTAGCGCATGTGCGGCCGGATCGGCTCCTCGATGCCTCGTGCGGAGCTGCTCGAGACCTACCATTGGCTCAGGGACGCACCGGAAGACGAGCCGCGCTACAACATCGCCCCGACCGATCCGGTGCTGGCCGTTGGTCCCGATCGCGCCGAGGTCGTACGCTGGGGTAGCGAGGGAGCAAAGGGCGGCGGGCTCTTCAACTTGCGCGCCGAGACGGCGCTCAGCAAGCCCGCCTACAAGGCCATGTTGCTGGGTCAACGGGTTCTGGTGCCGGCCAGTCACTTCTACGAATGGCGAAAGGTCGGCCGGCAGCGGCTTCCGCTCGCCGTCTCGCGCGCGGACGGCAAATTTCTCAACCTCGCCGCGCTTCGTGGACGCTGGCAGGGGGTGCCGGCGGCGACCATCCTGACGACGACACCCAACGCGGACATCGCAGGCCTCCACAACCGGATGCCGGTAGTGTTGAACGACGACGATGCCGCCACGTGGGTCCTCGAGGACCTGGCGCTGCGGCAAATTGCTGAGTTCCTCAAGCCGTGTCCCGACGGATGGCTTCGGTTGGCGCCGGCCTCGCTCCGCGTGAATGATGTCCGTAACCAGGGCCGCGAGCTACTTGACCCCGAATCCATGCCGCCGCGACACCAGCTGGAGCTTCTACCTCCCGTCTAATCGCGGCGTTGGGCCTACAGCGGCCTGGATTAGCGGATACTAGTCGCCGAAGTGGACGTCATTCTCCGCGACATCCTGGTGTTCCTGCAGAGCGGCGACATCTGGCGGCACGTCCGCGACCTGATCGACATCGGCCTGGTGGCCTTTTTCCTTTACCGGATGTTTCTGCTGATTCGCGGCACCCAGGCGGTCCAGTTGATGTTCGGCGTGCTCTTGCTCGCGCTGATCGGGCTGGTGGCGAATCTATTGGATCTGCACTTGCTCTCGTGGATCTTTCGCAATGCCGCGCCCGCGATCTTGATCGGCATCATCGTCCTGTTCCAGCCCGAGATCCGCCGGGCGCTCGACCAGTTCGGGCGGATCGGCTTTATCGGCCGGCCGCTGGCCCATTACAACCTGCAGATTTTCAATCGAATGATCGATGAGGTCATCCGGGCCACGACCAAGCTGACCCAGCGATTCACGGGTGCCCTCATCGTCTTCGAGAAAGAGACCGGCCTGGAAAACTATGCGAACAGCGGCATCCGGATCAACGGCGAGCTGACGGCGGAATTCCTGGAAGCGATTTTCTTTCCGAACTCGCCGCTGCACGACGGCGCGGTGATCGTGCGCGGGAACCAGATCCTGGCGGCCGGCTGCGTGCTGCCGCTGGCCGAGGAGGGGACAGTCCGCGAGCGGATGGGGACGCGTCATCGCGCCGGGCTTGGCCTCTCGATGCAGACCGACGCGGTGGTGCTCATACTGAGCGAGGAGCTGGGCCAGATCGCCGTGGCCCACGAAGGCAAGTTGCTGCGCAATCTCGACCCGGACCGGCTCCGCCAGGTGCTGACCTCGCTGCTCCAGCCGCGTCCGGAAATCCATCGGCCGCCCCTCCCCGTGTGGCGGCGCTAGCGCCGGTCTCGGTAAGATAGCCTTCCTGCTCAGCAACATTCGACTCAAGCTGCTGGCGATCGGCTTTGCCGCCGCGCTGTGGAGTGTGGTTGCCTATACGTCGAACCCGACCCAGAGCAAGCAGTTCCGTCTTGCCATCGACCATCCGACCCTGCCCGCCGGCCTCGTCCTGGTTGGCGACGCGCCGGCGGTCAACGTCACCGTGATCGGGACCGCCGACGACCTGCAGGGCTTCGACAAGAACGCCCTCCACGTGACCGGCAATTTCTCCCGCGTCAAGGTCGGCAAGAATCCGGTGCCAATCGACGTGCAGAACGGTGACCCGCACGTCAAGATCGCGGCGCCCAGCTCGGTGCAGGTCAGCGTCGACGAGCTCGGCAGCTCCACCCAGACGGTCGCGATCAATCGTATTCATGCCCTGCCCCCGGGGTTCCACGAGCAGACGACTGCCACCACGGTTACTCCCGCGACCGTCCGGGTCGACGGGCCGAAGAGCCAGCTGTCGGGGATCCAGGCCGTGGTCGTGGTCGACCTCGAAAATGTCCCGTCGACCGGTACCAACCTTCCGTATCAGGTGGTGATCTGGGATCCGAACAAGAAGGTGCTGACGAGGGGCTTTACGGTCACCCCACCCTCGGTTTCCGTGAAGATGGTGATCCAGGCGGACGCGATCACGGTCCCCAGGCCGGTCGGCTGGACGCTCACCGGCCAGCCCGCCGCCGGCTACCGGGTGACCAACGTCCAGATCGCCCCCCTCGAGGTGCAGGCAACCGGCCCGCAGAATAGCCTGAGCGGCCTCTTGCTGGCGACCGATCCGGTCGATATCAGCGGCGCCAAGGGCGACGTGATCAGGACGGTGACTATCCGGCCGCCGGCCGGCGTGGAGGTGGGCCAGAGAACGGCCCAGGTGCACGTATTCATCTCGCCCGCTCCTGGAGTCTCGCCGTCCCCCGCACCGTAACCTTCGACCGACGATCCCGTTTAACCAAAACTACGAACTGAGTTCGCTCGTTTGACCGCGCCCTGAGTGGGAACATAGGAGGCCGCGACATGTGCGGGATCATCGGGTACCTGGGTGAGCGCTCGGCGGCACCCATCATCATGGATAGCCTCAAGCGCCTCGAGTACCGGGGCTACGATTCCGCCGGGGTCGCGATCTTCAACGAGGCTGACGGCCAGACCTCCGTCGTGAAGAGCGCCGCCAAGGTCGACACCCTGGTCGAACGGCTCACCGAGGAGATGCCCGAGGGCCGTCTCGGCATTGGCCACACCCGTTGGGCGACGCACGGACGGCCGACGGTCATCAACGCCCATCCCCACACGGACTGCCACAAGCAGGTGATGGTGATTCACAACGGTATCATCGAAAACTTCGCCGAGCTGCGCAAAGATCTGCAGGCGCACGGGCACGTCTTCATCTCCGAGACCGATACCGAGGTGGTCCCGCACCTGATCGAGGAGTACGACAAGGGTGACCTGGTGGCCGCGGTGCGGGAAGCGCTCGGCCGCTTGCGGGGCGCCTATGCCATGGCGATCTTCTCCCAGAAGGACCCTGATCTCCTGATCGGCGCCCGGCTCAATGCTCCACTGGTGGTGGGCATCGGCGACAAGGAATGGTTCGTCGCCTCCGACATCACCGCCGTCATCCCCTACACCAAGAAAGTCCTGCTGTTGGGTGAAGGTGAGATGGTCGCGATCAGCCGGCTCGGCCCCGAGGTCAGCACCATTGGCGGCACCGCCGTCAAGCCGAAGGTGATCGAGGTCAAGTGGGACATCAGCCAGGCGCAGAAGGGCGGCTTTCCACACTTCATGGCCAAGGAGATCAACGAGGCGCCGGAGGCCGTCTCCAACGCCCTGCGTGGCCGTCTCACCGACGAAGGCGAGGTGACCTTCGAAGAATTCGGGTTGACCGACCGCCAGCTGCTCAAGCTGCGCGACATCAAGATGGTGGCGGCGGGCACGTCCTATTACGCGGCGTTGCTCGGCAAGTACATCATCGAGGAGCTGGCCCGGATCCCCGTCGAGGTTGAGCCGGCCTCCGAGTTTCGCTATCGCCAGCCGATCATCGACCAGGACACGCTGGTCATCGGCATCTCGCAATCCGGCGAGACCGCCGACACGCTGGCGGCCATCCGCGAGGCCCACAGCCGCAAAGCCCGCGTCGTGTCCGTCACGAACGTGGTGGGCAGCTCGATGGCGCTCGAAAGCGACGGGGTGATCTATCTCCACGCCGGTCCCGAAATCGGCGTCGCATCGACGAAGACATTCATCGCCCATATCACCTGCCTCTACCTGCTCGGGATCCGGCTGGCGGCGGTCCGCCACCGGCTCGACCCCGAGCGGCTGCGCGAGTTGACCGCCGAGCTGAAGGCGTTGCCAACGGCGGTCCAGCTGATCCTCGACCGCGCCGAGGCGTTGCAGGCGCTGGCTCGCAAGTACGCCGGCTACCGCAACTTCATGTACATCGGGCGTGGCATCAATTACCCGATCGCGCTGGAAGGGGCGCTGAAACTCAAGGAGATCTCGTATCTCCATGCCGAGGGATACGCGGCCGGCGAACTCAAGCACGGACCGATCGCCTTGCTGGATCGCAATTTTCCGGTCTTTGCGATCGCGACCCGGGCGGCGACGCTCGAGAAGATGGTCAGCAATATCCAGGAAGTGATCGCTCGCGATGCGCCCGTGCTCGCCCTGATCAGCGAGGGTGACGACACGCTCGCCGAGGTGCAGCTCGACCGGATCGAGATCCCTCCGGTCTCCGAGTTCCTCTCGCCGATTCCCAACGTGGTGGCCATGCAGCTCTTCGCCTACTTCGTGGCCAGCGAGCGGGGCTGCAACGTCGACCAACCTCGAAACCTGGCGAAGAGCGTCACCGTAGAGTAAGCACGTGACCCCTCGGGTCGGCGTGGATGTGGCGGCGATCCCCCGCATCGCGGAGGCCCAGAGGCGGTTCGGCGATCGCTTCTTGCGGAAGTTCCTCAGCGACCGGGAGATCGCCTATTGCGGCGATAGCCCCGAGCGCTGGGCCGGCCGCTGGGCTGCGAAAGAAGCGATTGGCAAGGCGATGCCGAGCGGGGTCCCTCGGCCGCGCATGCGCGACGTCGAGATTCTGCCCAGCGACGATGGCCGCCCGCATGTCCGGGTCGCCCCGAGCACCACGCTGACCGGCCGCACGGTCGACGTCAGCATTGCGCACGATGGGCACTTCGCCGTCGCCGTCGCCGTCATCCCCGATGCAATAACTCCCTCCTCCCTTGTGGGAGATGGCCGGGGTGGGCAGTCGGAGCTCCCCGATGGCTTCCGGCTTCCGACCCGTCCTCGTGACGGGCACAAGGGAACCTTCGGGACGGTGGTCGTGCTGGCGGGGTCGCAGGGCTTTACCGGCGCCGCCTACCTGGCGAGCATGGGGGCCGCCAGGTCGGGGGCGGGCATCGTTCGCCTGCTGGTGGCGCAGTCGATCTATCCGATCCTGGCGGAAAAATGCACCGAGGTGATCGTGGGACCCGTGCCCGAGATTTCGCCGGGCGTGATCGGACGCGCGTCCCTCAGTGGCGTGCTGCGTGGCTTCGCCGGCGCCGATGCTGGTGTCATCGGGCCCGGGATCGGCCGCGATATGTCGACCCGCCGGCTGATCGAGGACCTGATTCCCCGGGTGGCGGCGCCCGTTGTGCTGGACGCCGATGCCTTGAATCTCCTCTCGGAACACCGAAGCATCCTGCCGCGGCTGTCGCCACAGATCGTCCTGACCCCGCATCCGGCGGAGTTCGGACGGCTTGCCGGCCTCGAAACGAGCGTCGTGCAGCAGGATCGGCGTGGCATCGCGTCGAGGTTCGCCAAGCAATGGAACAAGGTCGTGGTGCTCAAGGGCGCCGGTACCGTCATCGCCGCTCCCGACGGTCGCGTCACGCAGAATCCGATCGCCACGCCGGCGCTGGCGTCGGGCGGCACCGGCGATGTGCTGGCGGGATTGATCGGCGGCTTGCTGGCCCAGAAACTGCCGCCCTTCGAGGCCGCGGTGACCGGCGTCCACCTGCACGGCGTCGCCGGGCTGGATCTCGAAGCCTCGCTCGGCCTCGCCGGCGTGCTCGCCTCTGACCTCTTGCCGGAGATCCCCCGCGTCATGGAGCGACTGCGCTGACCGAACAGGGGGCGACCAAGTGGGCCGACGTCGACGCGTCGGCAATCAGCCACAACATCGATCTCATCAAGCAGCTCGTCGGGCCGAAGACCGGTGTGATGGCGGTCGTGAAGGCCAATGCCTACGGGCATGGCGCCGTGCCGGTGGCGCGCGCCGCGCTGAAGGGCGGCGCGACCTGGCTGGGTGTCTCATCCGTCCCGGAAGGCATCGAGCTGCGCAAGTCCGGGATCACCGAGCCGATCCTCAACCTCGGTTACACGCCTCCAGCCGCACTGTCCGCGGCGGTCGCGGCGAAGCTGAGCCTGACTATCTACGACGCAGCCGGTCTTGGCCTCATGAAAGCGGCGGCCACCGACATCGGTGTCCATGTCAAGGTCGACAGCGGGATGCACCGCCTCGGGGCGGCGCCCGATGTGGCCGTTCGGCTTGCGACCGAGGTCCAGGCCGACCCTAACCTGCGGCTTGAAGGCTTCTGGACGCATTTCGCCTCCGCCTCGGCGGACTCAGCCTTCACCAGGGAACAATTGCGGATCTTTCTCGACGCTCGTGCGGCGCTGGTGCGCGCCGGGGTTGCGAACTTCATCAGTCATGCTGCCGGCTCCGCTGGCCTGTTGCGCTATCCCGAAGCACGCCTGGACCTGGTGCGCGCCGGCCTCCTCATCTATGGCGTGCGGCCGGTGCGGAGTTGGGACGACCTGCCGACGCTTCGACCGGCGCTCACGTGGCAAACGATCGTCACCCATGTGATGACCCTGGCGAAAGGCGAGAGCGTCGGCTATGGGCGCCGGTTCACGGCACAGGCACCGGCGTGCGTTGCGACGATCGCCCTCGGTTACGCGGATGGTCTGCATCGGCGCGCGTCCGACGGCGGTCAGGCGATCGTTCGAGGCGTGGTGGTGCCGATGGCCGGCACTATCAGCATGGACCAGGCCGCGCTCGACGTGACAAATGTGCCTGGCGTCGTACCCGGCGATGTCGTCACGTTGATTGGCCGGGACGGTCAGGCCATGCTCACGGCAGACGACCTCGCCGAGGCCTCGGGCACGATCTCGTACGAGGTGCTGTGCGCGATCTCGGCTCGCGTGCCGCGCCGACACCTATAATCAATACGCCCTAGGGGAGCGGAATGCTGAGAGTGCCGGCGCCGCCGGCAGACCCTAGAAACCTGATCAGGGTGATGCCTGCGGAGGGAAGGGGCCTTGAGCATTCCGCCACCATCGGCGAACTGGCACACATGGGAGTCGAACAAGAACGACGCGAGAAGCTGTCCGGCATGCGCCTCTACGTGATCACCGGCGATCACGGTGGCGAGGCGGAGACCGTGCGTGTCATCGAGGCGGCGCTCGAGGGTGGCGCCAACGTCATCCAGCTCCGGAAGAAGACGATGCCCAAGGGTGAGCAGTACGCCATCGCGCTGGCACTTCGCCGACTGACCCACATCCACGCGGCGCTGTTCATCGTCAATGATCACCCCGACATCGCGATCGCCGCCGATGCCGACGGCGTCCACCTGGGCCAGGATGACCTGCCGCCCGCCGTCGTCCGTGAGCTCCCGGGCTTTGCCGGGAGATTGATTGGCCGCTCCACGCATAGCCTGGGCCAGGCGCAGGTGGCGGTTCATGAGGGCGCCGATTACATCGCGGTTGGCCCTGTTTATCCGACACCGACGAAGGAAGGCCGGCCCGCGGTCGGGACAGCCCTGGTCTCGCGGGTTGCTGCGGTTATCGACCGGCCGTTCGTCGCGGTTGGCGGGATCGACCAGGACAACGCTGCCGCCGTTGTTGAGGCCGGCGCCCGCGCGCTCGCGGTGGTTCGCGCCGTCTACGACGCCGCCGATCCGGCCGAGGCGGCCCGCCGGCTCCACGAGCTGATCGTCACCAGGCTGGAGGTGGCACGCCGATGACCGAGGTCACGGTCACGCTCAACGGCAAGCCGCGTCAGGTCGCGGACGGCGTGAGCTTGCTCGACCTGCTCGAGCAGCTGGATGTGCAGCCGTCCCGGGTCGTCGTCGAGCACAATCGCGAGATCCGGCGGCGCGACGATTTCGCGAAGACCATCGTCCACGCCGGCGACGAGCTCGAGCTCGTGCACTTCGTCGGGGGCGGAGCAGCTGGTGGCAACGATCCATTCGTCGTGGGCGGTCGTACCCTACGCTCGCGTCTGATCCACGGCACCGGCAGGTACGCCTCGAACGAGATCCTCGCCCGCTGCCTCGAGGCCGCCCAGCCGGACATGATTACCGTGGCGATCCGCCGCTTGAACCTCGAAGGCGGCCGCTCCGAGCTGGAAGGGATCGACCTGCGCCGCTACACGCTCCTGCCAAACACCGCTGGGGCGCAAACTGCTGACGGCGCGATCAGGCTCGCGCGGCTGGCCCGCGCGGCAGGATTCTCCGACTTCATCAAG
This sequence comes from Chloroflexota bacterium, assembly GCA_005889225.1. Taxonomy (GTDB): domain Bacteria; phylum Chloroflexota; class Dormibacteria; order CF-121; family CF-121; genus CF-13. Next base: position 8,706 of record VBEW01000130.1, read on the forward strand.
GTCGAGGTGGTCGGCGACGAGGACACCCTCCTTCCGGATCCGCAGGAGACGCTCGAGGCAACCCGCCAGCTTGTCAAGGAAGGCTTCATCGTCATGCCCTACACCAGCGATGACGTTGTCCAGGCGATCCGCCTCTATGAAGCGGGAGCGGCCGCCGTGATGCCGGGCGCGGCGCCGATCGGCACGACGCTCGGCCTTCAGAATCTCCTGAATCTCGAGCTGATCGTGAATAAGGTCAAGGTGCCGGTCATCGTCGATGCCGGCCTCGGCGTCCCATCCGAAGCCGCGCGCTGCCTCGAGCTGGGCGCCGCCGGGGTGCTCGTCAACACGGCTATCGCGCGCGCGAAGAACCCGCCCGAGATGGCGCGCGCCTTCGCCGAGGCGGTCGTTGCGGGCCGGCGCGCCTTCAACGCCGGGCGGGCTCACATCGGGGTGAAGGCCGTGGCAAGCAGTCCGGTTGAGGGCGTCCCCGTATAGCCCAGCGCGTCGCACGCCGGCCGCGAAGGCTTGCGGACCTTGGCGAGCGTGGAGTGCTGCGCGCGATCGAGCGCTACCTCGATCCGCCGTCCCGTGGGCTGCTCGTTGCCGCGCCGAACGACGACGCCGCGGTTTGGCGCGGTGATCCACTGGTGGTGGCGACCACCGACACCATGGTCGAGGAGACCGACTTCCGCCTGGCGTGGCCAGGTTTCGACTTTCGTCGCCTTGGCCGGAGGCTGATCTCGATCAACCTCAGCGACCTCGCGGCGATGGGTGCCGAACCCCGCCACGCACTGGTCTCGTTGTCGCTGCGCGGGACCCTCGATCTTGGTGCCGTTCGGCGCCTCTATCAGGGCATCGCCGAGCAGGCCCACCGGTTCGATTGCACTATCGCGGGGGGCGACCTGAGCGGCACGCTCGGCTTGCTGACGCTGACCGCGACGCTCGTCGGCCGGATTGGCGCGCGCAGCGCGATGCTCAGACGAAACGGCGCGCGGCCAGGGTGGCAGGTTGCAGTCACCGGATCGCTCGGCGGCGCCGCCGCCGGGCTGCGATTGCTCGAATCAGGGCGGCGACCCGCTACCGAGATCGAACGGCGCTGGGTATCGGCGCAGCTCGATCCGGCGCCTCGAATCGCCGCCGGGCGAGCGCTCGTCGACTCGGGCGTTCGGGTTGGCGGCGATATCAGCGATGGCCTCTACCGCGAAGTCGAGCGGCTCGTGGAGCGGGATCGCCTCGGAGCCACGATCGATGTCGAGCGCCTGCCGCTGGCCCGAGGGCTGCGTCGTGAACAATGGTCGCTGGCCGTGAAGGACTCCGAGGACTTCGAGCTCGTTTGTGCGGCTTCAGCGCCGCGGCTGCTCGCCGCGCAGCGCGCGCTGCAGCGTCTCAACCTGCCCCTGACCGTGATCGGCGAGATCGAGCGCCGGCCCGGTATCCGGCTTCGGGGCCGCTCCGGTAACGAACGGCTGCAAGGGGCGGGCTACGAGCACTTCCGTTAGCACGTCGTCGGTGGATGAGACGAAAGAGCTAGGACGGCGCCTGGGCCAGGTCGTGGAGGCGGGTGACGTCATCGCGCTCGAGGGGGAGCTCGGGTCCGGAAAAACCGAGCTGGTCAAGGGCATCGCCGAGGCGCTCGGGGTCACGTCCGGTGTGCACAGTCCGACATTCGTCCTGCATCACCGCTATCGGGGCCGTCTGCCCATCGAGCATTTTGACCTGTATCGGCTCGAGGGCCTGGCCTGGATCGACACGGGCCTGGACGAGCCGGCGCCGGATGCGGTCACCGTGATCGAGTGGCCGGAGCGCGCGGCAGTGCTCGACGATTGGGCGACCACCCGGATCCGTCTGACGGCGCAGGGGCCGACCCGTCGGCGGTTCACCTTCGTCCGTGGCCCGGAACGGATTCGTGCGGTGTTCGAGCATGCGCCTCGCGATTGACACGTCGGGCGCCGAGCAGGCCATGGTCGTACTCGACGGCCGCCGCCTGCTGGCGGCTGAGGATTGGGTCCGAAGCCGCACTGATGCTCCGGTGCTGGCGCGCCTTGACGCGCTCGTGAAGCGGGCCGGCATGCGGCCGGACGACCTGGACGGGGTGGCCGCCGCCCGTGGCCCGGGATCGTTCACGGGCCTTCGTGTCGGGCTGTCTCTGGCAGCCGGGCTGGCCTATGCGCGGCATGTTCCGCTCCATCTCGTCGACAGCCTCCCCATCCTGTCGCGCCGGGCGACCGGAGAGCCCGCCACCGTCGCGCTCCGTGATGCCGGCCGGGCTGAGGTTTACGCCTGGCGGGCCGGTGAACCGGCTCGGCGCATGCCTACCGATGAGCTTGCTGCGTGGCTCCCATCCAGTGCCCGCATCATGGTGGACCCGGCGGGCATGCTGGCCACCTGGTCGTCCGGGCACGCCCACCTCGAAATTCCGCTCGCGGAACGCCGGCCGCTGAGCGCGGCGCTCCTCGATTCCGCCATTTGGACCTTCGAATCCCAAAAACCACTGCGATATGATGAGGTGCAG
>VBEW01000261.1 GCA_005889225.1 Chloroflexota bacterium
CAGGCTCATGCCGGAGGCGCGGCCAGCCGATACCTATAATGAGGTGACGTCGCGCGAGTAACTTCGCGGATGGGTTCTGGAGGTTGGGGCGGTGGACTTCCGCGAGTATTTAAAGCGCAAGTGTCGCGAGCAGAACATCTCCCTGCACCGGTTGGCCGTCCGTTGCGACCTCAACCAGATTTATTTCTACCAGGCCGTCAACAAGAACAAGGAGAATCCGCCCCCCTGGGTACTGCGCCGGGCAGCGCCACACCTTGGGGTCACCTATGTGGAGCTGCTGATCGCGGCCGGGCATCTGACCGAGGACGACCTGCGCGCCTATGGCAGCCCGCCGCCTAAACCCACCGAAAAAGAGCGCGAGCGCGAGCGGGAGAAGGTCTCGGTCTAACCCGACCCCGGGGAAAAGCGCGGCCCGCCGGAAGGAGGGGTTGGCGTTGGATCAGAAGAGGGGGGACGGGAATCAGGGACGCCGGCGGGCCTAGCCAGCTCGGGGATCATAGCAACGCGTTCCCCGCGCGACACGCCATTTGCAAGCGCGTTACCGCTCTGTTACAGCCTGCCCGGAGGCCGATAGACTGGCTTCGTGCGCCGCGTCGTCATGCACGTCGATCTCGATGCCTTCTACGCCTCCGTCGAACAGCTTCGCCGCCCGGAGCTGCGCGGCCAGCCCGTGATCGTGGGCGGCGCGGGCGTCCCGGGCGAGCGCGGCGTCGTGGCGGCGGCGTCCTATGAGGCCCGGCCTTTCGGGGTTCGATCCGCGATGCCGCTCAGCCGCGCCCGGCGGCTGTGCCCGACGGCGGTCTTCGTGCCCTGCGACTTCAAGGCATACCGCGAGGCGTCAAAGTCGGTTTTCAAGATCCTTGATCGCTACTCGCCGGTAATCGAGCCGATCGCGCTCGACGAGGCGTACCTGGACCTGACCGGCCAGGAAGCGCTCATGGGACAGCCGGACGCCGTCGCGGTGCGCTTGCGCGATGAAGTCAAGGAGCGCTGCGGGCTCGACCTCAGCATTGGCGTCGCAAGCTCCAAGCTCGTCGCCAAAGTCGCCTCCGAGCTGCGCAAGCCCCGCGGTCTCGTCGTCGTCCAGCCGGGCCGCGAGGCGGAGTTTCTGGCTCCCCTGCCACTGGCGAGGTTGCCCGGCTGCGGCCCGGCCACCGTGGTGCGGTTGGAGCGTGTGGGTGTCCGCGCCATTGGCGATCTGGCGGCCCTCCCCGATCCACTGCTGGGCGAACTCTTCGGGCAGTACGGCCGCATCCTCGGCGCGCACGCTCGTGGCATCGACCCCAGCCCCGTCCTTCTGCCGGGCGATCCCAAGAGCATCTCGCGCGAGGTCACATTCGATCATGACCAGACGAACGCCAGCAGGGTAAGGTCCACCGCTCTCCGTTTGTTGCAGGACGTCACCCAGAGCCTGCGGGCGCACGGGCTGTCGGCGCGCACCGTGGTCCTGAAGGTTCGCTATCAACCGTTCGACACCCAGTCACGACAGGCCACCCTGCCCTACCCGACCGACCGAGACGACCAGATCGCCGCCGCCCTACGCCACCTGCTGGAAACGCAGTTGGATGCCGCGCGGCCGATCCGGCTGATCGGGGCCGGCGTGAGCAATCTCGAGCCATGCGCCACGCAGCTGAGCCTGCTCGAGGGACGGTCATCGAGGCTAGCCCAGCTCGATGAGCGACTCGACGAACTGCGCGATCGCTACGGTGATCACGTGATCGCCCGCGGTGCTACCGCGCAAACCCACCAGAAGGACATGCGGCGGGACGACCTGGACGCCCTTCGCGAGCCGGGCGGGTGAAAGCCGCCAGGCTGACGCACCTCGGGCCGGGTGGCGAAGCGCGCATGGTCGACGTTTCTGCCAAGCCCAGCAGCCGTCGGGAAGCCCGCGCGCGGGGGGCGGTCAAAATGAGCCTGGCCGCCTTCGACGCGATCGTGGGCGGCAACCTTCCAAAAGGTGAAGTGATCGCCACCGCGCGGATCGCGGGCATTCAGGCGGCCAAGCGCACCAGCGAACTGATCCCGATGTGTCATCCCCTGGTATTGACCGTCGTCGACGTCGACTGCGTGCCCGACCGCGGTCTGCCCGGTATCCGGATCGAGGCGCGCGTGCGCTGCGAAGGCAAGACTGGAGCCGAGATGGAAGCGCTAACGGCCGTGGCCACCGCGGCGTTGACGGTCATCGACATGGCAAAGAGCGTCGACCGGTGGATGACCATCGATGACGTGACGCTGGTCTTGAAGCGCGGCGGGAAGAGCGGCGCGCTGCGCCGGCCGGACTGATCTACCCCTTCAGGGACTTGATGGCCGCGTCGTAACCCTTTTGCAGAGGGGCGTAGGTCTTGACCTCGTAATCGGCGGGCAGGGCGGCCTCGAGCGCGGTGAGCGTCTTGAGTCCCGCTTGCACCGCGTCGGAGTATCTCTTGGTGGCGGCAGCGTCCTTGTTCGAGATCGCCTGTACCAGGCTCTCCGTGTTGTTCACGAGATCATTGAATGCAGTGAGCTGCTTGGCGAGCGCATCCGGAACGCCCGGTGCGTGGTCGAGCGAGAGGGCGAGCTCGAGTTTCTGCTGGGCGTCGGGGTAGGGCGCGCCGGCGCCGGCGAGGTCGTGCTTGCCAATGGCGGCGTACATCTTGGTGAAATCGATCATGGCGTCGAACACCGGCAGCATCACTTTGGCCTGGTTGGAGCCGGCAGTGAGGGCCGCATCGGCCTGCTTGAGCCCATCGAGTGCAGTCTTGAGCCGCTGGCGCTCGCCGGCGATGGCGGCACCCGACGCCGGCGAGACGAACTGGAGCACCAGGAGCCGCTGGTCGACGCCCCGCAGGTCGGACTCGTCCGCCTGGACGATCGCCAGCGCAGTGTTGACCGACTGGGCGTCCTTGACCGCCTGGGCTTTGATCGCAGCGAGATCCGTCACCTTGGAATCCGGGGCGAACAAACTGGCGAAGCCCGCGTCAACCTTGGACTGGTGAATGATTGCGGTGGCCAGCGCCTGGTCACCGCCGGCAATCTGGCTGGAGGCGAGCGCCGGCATGATGCCGAAGAGCAGCACGATGAGCCCGAACAGGCCCAGGATGGCGTAGG
>VBEW01000262.1 GCA_005889225.1 Chloroflexota bacterium
CAAGCCGCCAACCGATTCTTCGGCGACATCGTGCACGCGAGTCTGCCGCAACCGGGCGACCCGGCCCTGCAAGTGGAGACCCGCGTCCAGGGCGATCACACCCATTTGCTCGTCACGGCGCCGCCCACCTCGGGCGCGACCGTGACCGTGAGCGCCATGACCCCGGACCTGGCCGACGCGGCGCTGACCCTCTCGCCGACCGGCGCGGGACGCTTCGAAGGCGATCTCGCGACCGACCAGGTGGGGAGTTACCTGCTGCACATCACCCAGTCTGCCGGCGGCGTGGTCCGGCATACGACGACAACCGGGCTGGTCGTCCCCTACTCGCCCGAGTACCGCGACCTCGGCACCAACACGGCCACCCTGAAAGCGATCGCGCAGGCCGGCGGTGGCATCGTCCTGACTGATCTCGCGCAGGCATTCCGCGTGCCGGTGCCGAGCGTGAAGGCGGCCCAGCCGATCAGCGAGATCCTCCTGGTGCTGGCGATCCTGCTCTTCCCGGTCGACGTCGCGCTCCGCCGGCTGATCTTCCGGCTGGAGGACCTGCCCGCCTGGCGGACCGCCCTGCAACGGGCCCCGGTGGCGGCGGTGCCGGCCGAGGCCACCGTGAGGCGGCTTCGCGAGCGTGTCGAAGGGGTGCGGGCCACGCGCGCCGCACAGCCGCGGGCGCCCAAGAAGCCGCCCGAGGATCCGACAGGCGACCTCTTGGCGCGCCGGCGCCGCCGCTGATCCTTAGCCCAGCCTTATGGGAAGCGCTTAAACTAGCCAGCGATGTTTGGGAGCATTACCGGCCTTCTCCTCACGCTGATCAACATCTTCATCCTGGTGCTGATCGTGCGTGCGATCTTCTCCTGGTTTCCCGGCATGCTCTACAGCCAGGCCGGGAAAATCATCCTGATGGCGACCGAGTGGTACCTGGCCCCGATTCGCCGCGTCATCCCGGCGGCCGGTGGCCTCGATATCTCCTTCCTCGTCGGCATCGTCATTCTCTACGCGCTGGCGATCTTCATCGGGTCCGGCGACATTCTCCGGGCGCTGATCGCCATCGTCGGTTACGCCCTCTTTTTCATCATCATCCTGTTGCTGGTCCGCGTGTTCTTTGGCTTCTTCCGCATGGATCCCTGGCATCCCATCACGCAGATGGTGATGCAGAGTACGGAGCCGTTTGCCCGCCCGTTTCGGGGATGGTTTCCGCGACGGCCAGGGCAGTTCGACTGGGCCCCGGTGGCCGCCTTCGTGGTCGTGCTGGCGGCTTACGTCGTCGTTCAGAACGTGCCGCGCTTCTTAGGCCTGGGCTAGGCCGCCGGTTCCACGGCCGCGGGGCGCTTTCTCCGTTCGCCGCGCCGGTATATCAGTTCCAGGAACTGCTCCTTGCTGATCTCTCCCTTGCGGATAAGCGACTGAATGCTGCCCTGGAGCCGGTCGCGGTCGGCAGCCGTAATAGTCTTCGCCGTGTAGATCAGGATCGGGATTTGGGCCGCCGACGGATCCTTGCGCAGAGCCGAAACGACCTCGAAGCCGTCAACCCCGGGCATCATGAGGTCGAGAATGATCAGGTCAGGCTTGCGCGCTAGGCCGAGCTTGATCCCAGCCGCGCCATCGCGAGCCACCAGCACGTTGATGTTGAACGGCTTGAGCATGGCCTCCACCAGCCGGGTGTTCCGGGAATCGTCATCGACCACCAGGACGCTGGCCGGCATCTTGCTTGCGCGTCTCCGATCCGCAAGGAGCTCGTATTTGACCATCATCTGCATCAGTTGCTGGCGGTTGATGGGCTTGCTCAAGAAGTCGTATCGACCGATGGTCAGGCCCTGTTGCTCCTGATCGCTCCTGGCCAGGAGCACGACCGGAATATCCTTCGTCCTCGCCTCACCGGCGAGCTGGTCGATCAGTTCCTGTCCGCCCGTCGGTGCAAGGTCTGCATCGATCATCATGGCCAGCGGCTGAAGCCGGGCAGCCATGTCCAGGGCTTCCTCGCCACTGCCGGCGAACTCGATCTGGTAGCCATCGCGACGAAGAAATGATTCGACGCGCTCACGCTGTGCTGGATCGGTGGCGGCCACCAGTACGGTCGGCGCCGGTGAATGGGGTGTCTCGACAGGCGCTGGGCTGTCGGCTGTTTGCGCGGGCGTGCTCTCGTCTTTCGGCCCCGTCGCGAGCTGGCGAACGTAATCGGCCAGGTGAGCACCGCTCTCTTTGATGTGCTGCAGAAACTCCTGCCGCTCGTCTCCCGTGGTGCGATTGCCCGCCTCATCGAGGAGAACTTCGGCAAAGCCCGTGATGGCATTGAGCTGTGAGGCGAGGTGATGACTCTGCTCAGCCGTGAGGGTGACGAGTCCCGCGGCGCCGCGCAGGGTTTTGACAGCGTCCTGCAGCTTCCATACCTGGGCCTTCCATTGCTTCTCTCGATCCAGGCTCAGGGCCAGCGTGCCTCGCACCTGCGCGATCTCCGCGGTCAGCCGCTGATTATCGGCAGCCAGCGCTTCACGCCTGGCGCTCCATTCGGTAGCCAGCTTCGCTGTCTGCTCGGTCACGTGGGCGTGCAATGTCCCGAGTTGTTCACTCTGCTCCTGGAGCTCGGCCAGTCGCGATTCATACGACTTTTGGTTGGCCTTCACCGCCACGTTGTCCGCGCGGAGGGCTTCGCCCTCCTTTCGAAGCCGGTCCGCGTCCTTAAGCAGGCGGGTTCTTTCGGCGGTCCACTGCTGCTGAGCGCCCCGCATCGCCTCGAGCTCGGCCCGCTGATCAGCCTGCTCCCGAGCCATCCCCTGGTAGAGCGTCGCGAGCTGAGCCAGGAACTCCTGGCCCCTCGCCAGGACATGCTCAAAGGAGGGCGGCCCCGCCGGCTCGGCAGTCACCCCGGTACAACGTCACGGCGGCCCTGCGCTGGCGGAAGCGGGCTCAGCCGGGGCGCCACTCCTGGTGACGGCCTAATGGGTCGGTGCTGGCAGGGCGTTAAGCGCCGGCGGGCGACCCAACCAGCGTTCGCGGCTGCCGGCCCCCGTGGAGCGGCCGCTCGGGTGCGCGCCGGCGGATGACCTCCAGCCGCCACACCGGGCGGGAGAAAAGCCCGTCGATCTCTCGCTGCGCCCGATCGCCGGCGAGTCCGCCCCCCTGCACCCGGAATTTCTCGCCCAGGTCCATCTCCACCACCTG
>VBEW01000131.1 GCA_005889225.1 Chloroflexota bacterium
CGGGGGCTCACGCTGGTTCGCGGCGCAGGTTCGTACCTCTGGGATGACCAGGACCGCCGATACCTGGACTTGATGACGAACTACGGCGTCAACCTCCTCGGTCACAGCCATCCGGAGGTCACCGCGGCGATCACGGCCCAGGCGGCCCGGCTGACGAACGCCCACCAGAGCTTCGACACGCCGGCTCGCGACGAGTTCCTGCAGGCGCTGGGTGAGCTGCTACCACCGCCGCTCACACGGATCTCGTTCGGGAACTCCGGCGCCGAAGCCGTTGAGGCGGCGCTGAAATACGCTCGCGTGGCCACCGGCCGAACCGGCATCGTCGCCACCCACCGCGCCTACCACGGGCGCACCTTCGGGGCCCTGGCCGCCACGGCCGACGCAAAGTACCGCGATCCGTTCGCACCCATGCTGGAAGGCGTACGCCACGTCCCGTTCGATGACCTCGACGCCATGGACAAGGTGCTGGACGACTCGGTCGGAGCCGTGATCATCGAGCCGATCCAGGGCGAGGGCGGTGTGCGGGTACCGGCGGACGGCTACCTCAGGGGCATCCGGGATCGGTGCGAGGCACGCGGCATCCTGCTGATCTGTGACGAGATCCAGACGGGATTCCGCACGGGCGCGGTCTTCGCCTTCAGCCGCGAGGACCTCGTGCCGGACATCCTATGCCTGTCGAAGTCGATCGCCAATGGCCTACCGCTGGGTGTGACCGTGACGACCGAAGCCGTCAGTGACCGCGTCCCCAAAGGCAGCCACGGCAGCACGTTTGCCGGCAACCCCCTGGTCTGCGCCGCCGGCACCGCCACCCTGCGAGTCCTCGCCGACGAAACCCTGCACGCTCGGGCCCAGCAAGCCGGCGAACGCTTTCAGGAGCGAGTTCGTGGATTGGGCCTCCCGCAGGTCCGCGAGGTCCGCGGGCGAGGACTGATGCTGGCCGTCGAACTGAAGAGGCCGGCGACTCCAGTCATCAAGGCGATGCAGGAGCGGGGGGTGCTCGTACTCCCCGGGGGCGGCACCGTAATCCGGTTCCTTCCCTCGATCCTGATCGAGGAGGCCCAGCTGGACGAAGGAATTCAGGTGTTTGCCGAGTCCGTCCGCCAAACCGCCTGACGACCAGGGTCAGATGAGGCATACCCGCAAGGACGTTACGGAGCGGACGCAGCGCGAGTTCCGGCAACTCGATCGGTTGGTCAAGCGGCTCAAGCCGGCGGACTGGCGCCGCCACGTGCCGCGGCCGGAGACCAAGGATCCGTGGACCGTCAAAGATGCGCTGGCCCACATCCTCTACTGGAAGGAGCACAGCGCCCGAGTCTTCCGCGGCGAAAAACGCCCTGCGGAAATGAAGGGCCTCGACGTCAACCAGAGCAACGCCCTGATCTACCGGCGCTGGCGCACGCGTCGACCGGCGGATGTCGTGGCCTGGCATCGGCGGGTCCAGGCGGAAGTGATCCAAACCCTCAAGACCCGACCGGATGACTGGTTCGGTGGCAAGGAGCGCGGCCCCAGCTGGCCCGGCGATTTCGACGGCCATTCGGCATGGCACCGCGTCCGGGATATCGAGGCTGCTCTCGTCGGACGGCAGTCGTTGCAGAGAAAGTGAAAAAGAGCCGCCCAACGGGGCGGCTCACACGAACAAACCGGCTGGGTTAGTCGACGACGGTCGTGCTTGAGCGCGGCCGCGTCATCAACCGGATCGCCGATACGATGCCCCACCCGATGAGGCTATAGATCGCGATCGCGACCAGCGACTCCGGCTCGAGGATCGAACGGCCTTGCTGCGTCGTGTTGAAGATGCCGTGGAAGGGCGCGACCAGCGGCCAGGTCACGTCATACATAAAGCGGACGAACGGCGCGGCGACATTGGCGCCGAACAGCTTCAGCACAAAGCGGATCGCGACCAGGACGTCGATAAAAGCGACAATCCACCAAACGGCCTGAACAGCGCGCGTGTTGTAGCTGCCCTCGCGGTACACCGATCTGTGCGTCGTCGTCACCGGCGCAGCTGGCGCCGGGCGGACCGGATCGCCCGTGCTCGTCTCCTCGCGGACGATCTCCCGATCGTACGAATCACCCATGATTGCTCTCCTCTTGAGCGCGCAGATGAGTCTGTGCGCGGCTCAAACGCTACACACATAATAGCAGGTTATATGCCAACGTAGGCGCTCCATTCGCCGGACAGCGAGGCCGTCCATCTGCAGGATTCGCGAAGCTATAGGACGGCAATGGAGGTGGCCGTATACGGCGCCGGCGCGATCGGAAGCCTGGTAGGGGCGCGTCTCCACGAGGCCGGAGCTCGCGTGCACCTGATCGGGCGCCAGGAGCACGTCGATGCGATCCGGGCCAACGGGCTTCTCGTCAAGGGCCAGAACGAGACCCGGCTGGTTCGGCTGCCGGCAACCACGACGCTCACTGACAACGCCGACATCATTCTGCTTACGGTCAAGTCGCAGGACGTAACGCACGCCTGCCGCGACATCGCAGGGCTGCATTCGAATGCCACGGTCGTCACCATGCAGAACGGCATCCGTTCGGACGGCGAGGCCGCCGGCATCCTCGGACGCTACCGCATCGTCGGGTGTGTTCTGAACATCAGCGCAACGTTTCTGGAGCCAGGACTGGTCGAGCAAAATACCGGCGCCCTGCTACAGGTGGGCGCACCCTTTCCGGAGTCGGCCGCGCGCGTCGATGCAGTCCTTACGCTCCTGAGCTCGGCTATGAAGACCGAGCACGTTTCCGACATCGCCCGCGCCCGTTGGACCAAGCTGATGGCGAACCTCAACAACGCCATCATGACCATCACCGGGTTGCCGATCGGCAAGGCGCTGCGCCACCCAGGGCTGGCGCGGCTATCGATTGCGACGATTCGTGAAGGCGTCAAAACGGCCCAACTTGGCGGGTTCGGCCTCGATCAAAGCCGCCGGGCGCGCACCTTTCGTTTGATGTCGACACTTCCCATGCCCCTCGCCAACGTGGTGTTCGGCGGCCGGCTGGCAGGCAACTTCCCGCCTGAGAGCACTTATGGCCCCTCGACCCTTCAGAGCCTCCAGCGGGGCTCGAGCAGCGAGCTCGACTATCTGAACGGGGAGATCGTGACGCTCGGTCAGCGGATCGGCCGCCCGACCCCCTACAACGCCGGCCTGCTCGACGCCGGGCGCCGCGTCTTTGAGACCCATCGTCATCTGACGGCGGAGGAACTGCTTCGCTCGTTCGCGTTTTGACCGGAACGACCTGGGCAATAAACTGAGACCGTGCCCACCGTTCTGGACCTGTTTTCGCCTGCAGCGCGAGCCTGGTTTTCGGGCGCCTTCCCGGCGCCGACCGAGGTCCAGGATGGCGGCTGGCGATCGGTGGCGGCCGGCCAGCACACGCTGATGTCGGCCCCGACCGGCAGCGGTAAGACGCTGGCGGCCTTCTTCTGGTGCATCGATCGGTTGGCGGGCGAGCCGGTCCCGGCCGAGGCTGAACGCTGCCGCGTGCTGTACGTCTCGCCGCTCAAGGCGCTCACCGTGGACATCGAGCGCAACCTGCAGGCGCCCTTGCGCGGCATCGGTTTGCAGGCCGAGCGAATGGGGGCCACCCTGTCGCCGATCACCGTGGCGATCCGCACCGGCGACACCCTAGCGCGCGACCGCCGGCAGATCGAACGCCACCCACCCGACATCCTGATCACGACGCCCGAGTCGCTCTTCCTCCTCCTGACAAGCGCAGCACGGCAGATCCTGCCCAGCGTTCGTTGGGTGATCGTCGACGAGATCCACTCAATGGCCGAGACCAAACGTGGCGCGCATCTGGCCCTCAGCCTGGAACGGCTGGCCGCGATCACGAGAACGGAGCCGCAGCGGATCGGGCTTTCGGCAACGCAGCGCCCGTTGTCCGAGACGGCACGCTTTCTGGGCGGCAGCAACCGGGAGGTCACGATCATCGACGCCGGCCGGGTCAAGCCGATGGAGATCACCGTCGAGGTCCCGGTCGAGGACATGGCAGACCTGGAACGCGGGACCGAGGTGTACTCGGGGCCGGCGGCGCGGATCGGGCCCGAGGGCGACGGGCCCCGCCGGAGCATCTGGCCGGCGATCCACCCGCGGATCCTGGAGCTCGTGCGTCAGCACCGCTCGACCATCATCTTCGTCAACTCGCGGCGTCTCGCGGAGCGGCTGGCCGCCGCCATCAACGAGCTGGCCGGCGAGGACCTGGTGCGGGCGCACCACGGCTCGATCGCGAAGGAGCAGCGCCTCTTAATAGAGGATGCGCTGAAGGCCGGTCGCCTCCCAGGGCTGGTCGCCACTTCCAGCCTGGAGCTCGGCATCGACATGGGCGCGGTCGACCTCGTCATCCAGGTGGAGTCGCCCACCAGCGTCGCCAGCGGGATCCAGCGGATCGGCCGCGCCGGCCACTCGGTCGGCGAGCCGTCGAAGGGCACCATCTTCCCCAAGTACCGGGGCGATCTGCTCGAGACCGCCGTCGTCGTCGACCGGATGCTGCGCGGCGAGATCGAGACCACCCGGGTCCCGCGCAACCCTCTCGATGTCCTCGCCCAGCAGATCGTGGCGATGTCCGCCATGGAGGAGTGGTCGGTCGCCGCCCTCTCGGAATTGGTGCATCGCGCCTATCCGTTCAGCGATCTCGGGCCCCGGGCCCTGGAGTCCACGCTCGACATGCTGAGCGGGCGCTATCCCTCAGACGAATTCGCGGAGCTGCGCCCGCGCATCGTCTGGGATCGTCTGGAAGGAAAGATCCGTGGCCGCGCCGGCGCCCAGCGGCTGGCGGTGGTGAGCGGCGGCACTATCCCCGATCGCGGCCTATTCTCCGTGAACCTCTTTGATGACGGAAAGAAGGTTGGGGAGTTGGACGAGGAGATGGTCTACGAGATGCGGCCTGGCGAAGTCTTCGTCCTCGGCGCCACGAGCTGGCGGGTGGCGGATATCACTCCGTCGCAAGTGATGGTCACGCCGGCACCGGGCGAACCCGGGCGCATCGCGTTCTGGCACGGCGACGCGCTTGGCCGGCCGGTCGAGGTGGGACGCGCCATGGGCCAGGCGATGCGCGAGCTGACCGCGATGGCGCCCGATGCCGCCATGGCCCGACTGCAGGAGCGCTCGCGCTTCGATGATCGGGCGGCCAGCAACTTGCTCGACTACCTCTCGGACCAGGTTCAGGCCACCGGAACGGTGCCCACCGACCGCACCATCGTGATCGAGCGCTTCCGCGATCAACTCGGCGATTGGCGGCTGTCGGTGCTGACGCCGTTCGGGGCTCGCGTCCATGCGCCGTGGGCGCTGGCCGCGCGGGCACGCATGCAGGAGCGGCTCGACCTCGACGTCCAGATGATCTACACCGACGACGGCTTCGCGCTGCGCCTCCCGGAAGCCGACCGTGCGCCGGACATCGATGACCTGCTCCTAGACCCGGAGGAGATACGCGAACTGGTCACCTCACAGTTGCACGGGTCCGCGCTCTTTGCCTCGCGCTTCCGCGAGAATGCGGCCCGCGCCCTGTTGCTGCCGCGGCGCCGGCCGGGTGAGCGCACGCCCCTGTGGCAGCAACGCCAGCGCAGCCATGACCTGCTGCAGGTGGCGGGCAAGCACCCGGAGTTCCCGGTCCTGATCGAAACCTACCGCGAGTGCCTGAGCGACGTGTTCGATATGGATGGCCTGCGCGACCTGATGAGCGCGGTCCGGGCGCGGGAGGTCCGCACCGTCGTGGTCGACACAGAACGCGCCTCGCCCTTCGCCTCCACCCTGGTCTTCGACTACATCGGCCAGTACATGTACGAGGGCGATGCCCCGCTGGCGGAGCGGCGGGCCCAGGCGCTGACGCTGGATAAAGAGCTTCTCGCCGAGCTGCTCGGCACCGAAGAACTTCGGGAGCTGCTCGATCCACGGGCGATCGACATCCTCGAGCTGGAGTTGCAGGGTCTGCTGAGAGAGCGCTGGCCGCGAGACACCGATGAGGCCGCTGACCTGCTCCGGCGGCTCGGCGACCTGACCACGCCCGAAGCCGAGACCCGCGGCATCCGCGCCGAATGGCTCGATGAGCTGGAGCGGCAACGCCGCGCCACTCGGGTGCGCATTGCCGACGAGGAACGGTGGATCGCCGCCGAGGACGCCGGGCGGTATCGCGACGCGCTGGGCGTGGCGCTGCCGGTCGGTCTTCCCGATGCGTTCCTCGAGAAGATCGACGAGCCGCTTTCGTCGCTCCTGGTCCGCTGGGCGAGAACGCACGTCCCCTTCTTCAGCACGGATCCCGCAACGCGCTGGGGACTTCCCGTGCGGCAGGTTGAACAGGCGCTGCGACGCCTTGCCGGCCGCGGCGGCATCGTCGCCGGCGAGTTCCGGCCCGGCCACGCCGGGCGTGAGTACTGCCATCCGGACGTGCTCCGGTCGCTACGCAGGAAGTCGCTGGCAGCGCTCCGACGAGAGGTCGAACCGGTGCCGGTCGACGTCCTCGGCCGCTTCCTGCCGAGCTGGCACGGCGTCGGCATCCAGGCGAGCGGACTCGATCGGCTCACTGAGATCGTCTTCCAGCTGCAGGGCTGTGCCATCCCGGCATCGGTGCTGGAGCGGGACGTGCTCCCGGTTCGGGTGCGGGAGTACCGGCCGCAACTCCTCGACCAGCTGATCTCGATGGGGGAGGTCGTCTGGACCGGCCGCGGATCGCTGGGCAACTCCGACGGGCGGGTCGCGCTCTATCTCCGGTCCGACGCGCCGCGGCTGGTCCGAGAGCCGGACGAGCGACCGGGCGGCGAGATCCACGAGCGCCTGCGCGATCACCTGCAGAGTCGCGGCGCATCCTTCTTCCGCGACCTCTATTACGCCACCGGGTCAGGCGACGAGGACGCGGTGCTGGACGCACTCTGGGACATGGTCTGGGCGGGCGAAGTCACGAACGACACGTTCCTGCCGCTGCGGAGCCTCGGTCCACGGATGCGTCGTAATCCGCGCCGGCCCTTGATGCGGCTGGGACCGCCGGCGGCCGCCGGTCGCTGGTCCCTGGTCCGCGATCTCCTGCATCCCCAACTGTCGAGCACCGAGCATCTCCATGCGATGGCCGGCGTGCTCTTACAGCGATATGGCGTCCTGACGCGCGAGGCGGCGCTCGGCGAGAACATCACGGGTGGCTTCGCGGCGCTCTACCCCGTGCTGCGGGCCATGGAGGAGGCCGGCAAGATCCGACGTGGCTACTTCATCGACGGCCTGGGAGGCCTGCAGTTTGCGCTGCCCGGCGCCGTCGACCGGCTTCGCGGGGCGCGCGACGAGGAGTCGAGGGTCATCGCGCTGGCGGCCACCGACCCGGCCAGTCCGTACGGAACGACCATCGCATGGCCGGAGCACGAATCGCGGATGGCTCGCGCCGCCGGCGCCTACGTCGTGCTCGATGGTGGCGAGCTGCGCCTCTACCTGGAACGTGGGGGACGTTCGTTGCTCACGGTCGGCGAGGTGCAGCTATCCCACCTTCAAGCGCTGGCGGGCATCGCCGCCCGCGTTGGGAAGCTCGAGATCCAGAGCATCGACGGCGACGTCATCAAAGGCTCCCGCCTGGAAGGCACCCTGCGCGAAGCCGGGTTCGGCACCACGCCGAAAGGGGTCGTCCTCTGGCCGGAGCGCCGGCCCGTCCTTGCCTGAAGGCGACACGATCTGGCGGACTGCCGCTGCGTTGCGGCGACGGCTCGCCGGGCAGCTCGTCCGCGAGGCTCGGCCGGCGGCGATCGCGCGGCTGAAGGGGCGGCGACTCGAGGCCGTCGACGCAAACGGCAAGCACCTGCTGATGCGATTCGAGGGAGCGATGACGCTGCATTCGCACATGCGGATGACCGGTGCGTGGCACCTTTACCGGCCGGGCGAGCGCTGGCGACAACCGGAGCGCTACGCAACGGCGGTGCTGACCTTCGAGGACACGGTCGCCGTGTGCTTTAAGGCTCCAGTCATGGAGTTGGTGGTCGACGAGCGCCTCCCAGTCGCTCACCTCGGGCCCGATATCCTGGTCGATCCGTTCGATCTGGATGAAGTGATCCGACGCGCCAGCCGGTCGGACGCTCCCACCGTTGGAGAACTGCTCCTCGACCAGCGCGTCTGCGCCGGCGTGGGCAACATCTATAAGTGCGAGACGCTCTGGGCATTGCGGCTCGACCCCTGGACGCCGCCGGCACAGCTCGCCGAGCCGCGGTTGCGACGGATCTACACTTCGGCCCGGCAGCTCATGCGACGGAACCTGCTAACGTCGATCGCCCAGCAGCGATCGGCGGTCCACGGACGCGGCGGCCGGCCGTGTCCCCGGTGCGAAATGCCGATTCGAATTCAACCCCAGGGCGCGCAGGCGCGGCTCACATATTTTTGTCCCCGCTGTCAGGGTGAGCCGGCAAGAAACGCTCTCTCCACCCGATGAGTTACGAACGAATCAGTACCGGCCGTAGACCGGGATCGCGGCGCCGCTGATGGCGCTGGCTGCATCGCTGCACAGGTAGGCAATCACCGCCGCGATCTCGGCTGGCGCGACCGCCTTCTGCATCAATTTTTCTGGGAGGGATTGGCGATTGAGCGGCGTATCGATGATGGCGGGGACCACGGCGTTGACGCGGATGCCTGACGATTTCAGCTCGGCCGCCAGCACCTCGGTCAGCTTGATGACGCCGGCCTTGGCCACGGCGTACGCCGCCGCTCCCGGCTCGGCGACGACGGCGGACCTGGCGGAGAGGTTGACGATGCCCCCACCCTGCATGCGGCGAGCCGCGGCCCGGCACGACCACCATGCCGATCCCAGGTTCAAATCCATCATGTAGGTGAAGTCGTCGGGCGTGCTGTCGGCCACTTTGCCGGCGCGGAAGCCACCGGTCGCATTGACAACCCAGCGGGGCACGCCCAAGCGGTCGATCCGCTCCCACAGGTCATCAACCGCCGACCGCGAGGTCAGGTCGGCGGTATCGCCAGACACGACGCCCGGATAGCTGGACTCGAGCTGCGACACCCCCGATCGCGAGCGTGCCACCGCGATGACCCGGTCGCCACGGGCGGCGAGGGCATCGACGATCGAGGTTCCCAATCCGCCAGTCGCACCCAGGATCACGGCGAGATCCGCCACGGCTATGCGGCGGCCTCCCACCGGTAGCGCAGGAACAGGTGCGATCCATGCCGGCGAACGCTGACCAGCCGGCCCTGCTTCGGCGCCCGACCGAAGTCCACTCCGTGGATCAGCCCGAATGACCGATCGCCTGTCTGTCCGGCGAGCACCGGGGAGACGGTCAGAAACAGCTCGTCGACCCGATCGCTTGCGACCAGCTGGCCAAAGAGCCGGGGACCTCCCTCGGTGAGGATCCTCCGGTAGCCCTCCGCCCCGAGCAGATCGAGGATCTCCTTGACATCGATCTGATCAGCATCAGAAACGGCCCTGACTTCACTGCCGCTCGGCAACCGCGCTCGCAGACGGGCGACGGCGTTGGCGGTGGTCAGGACCAGAGCTCCGGCCTGAAGCGCGCGGTATGAAGGGTCCAGCTCGCCGCGGGCCGAAACGATGACGAGCCGTGGCGCACCGTCCCGCTCGAGCGTTTGGCGCAGCGCGCGGAAACTGTCTGCGGCAACCGGGAAGACATATTCCGGCGTCCAGAGCGCCCGCGCACCTTCCGCCCGGACAGTGCCGGCGCCGACGAGCACGGCATCGGCAAAGGCGCGTAGCAGGCCCATGACGAAGCGATCCGCCTCATTGCGTCCGCTGATGATCCCGCCGGAGGGTGCCGTGCCACCTTCGAGCGCCACGATGCCATCGATCGAGCTGACGAAGTTGGCGTAGAGGCAGGCATCAGGGATCCAGAGGTCGCCGTCATAGAGTTCGGCCAGCGACGGCGGCAGCCCGCGGTCCGGGCGGTCCGATGCCTCGAACAGGCGGCTGAGCGGATTCAGGAAAGGTGCCCGTTGGCACGCGACCGGGCGATGTTCAGAAACTCCTCGCGCAGCTCGGGGTTCGACTCGTAGTTGCCCCGCCAGAAGGTGGTGCGCGTGGTCGATTCGGATTCGCGGACGCCACGCATCTGGGTGCAGAGATGGACGGCCTCGAGATACACCGCCACGCCATGCGCCTGCAGCACCCGGGAGAGCGCCTTAGTGATCTCCCTGCCCATCCGTTCCTGCACCGTGAAGCGCCGGGCGAAAAGCCGAACCAAACGGGTCAGCTTGGAGATCCCGATGATGTGCTCGTGGGCGACGTAGCCCACGTAGGCGTGCCCGAAAAACGGAAAGGCGTGGTGCTCGCACAGCGCGTAGAAGGGGATGGGACCATCGATCACCTGGCTGACCTCGCAGTCTGGGCCGCCTTCGCACTCGGTCGGGAATGCCGTAACGAGCTTGGC
>VBEW01000080.1 GCA_005889225.1 Chloroflexota bacterium
CCGGCAGCGGCTCACCGCTTCGCTCGCCTACCGATTCGTGGCCGGCGACCGGCTGGATGACGCGGTTCGCGTCGTGACCGACCTGAATCGCCGTGGCTGGTCCGCCAGCCTCGACCATCTCGGAGAGAACGTGACCGAAGAGAAGGCGGCCCGGTCGGCAGCCGACGACTACCTCGCGGCCTTCGAACGGATCGCGACCGATGGGCTGAATGCCAACGTCTCGGTCAAGCTGACCCAGTTGGGCCTCGACATCTCATCCGACCTGTGCCGCGAACTCCTGACCCGGATCGTACAGCGAGCTCAACAGCTGGACAATTTCGTGCGGGTCGATATGGAAGGCTCGGCCTACACCCAGCGGACGCTCGACATGGTGCTCGACCTGCATCGGGAATATCCGAACTGTGGAGTCGTCCTGCAAAGCTATCTATATCGGACGTTGGACGACGTCAGGCGCGTGAATGCCGCCCGGGTTCGCGCTCGGCTGGTCAAGGGTGCCTACAACGAACCGGCATCGGTCGCCTTTCCCAAGAAGGCTGACGTGGACGCGAAATTCGAGGCCGAGATGCAGCACCTCCTGCTCGAAGGCACCGACCCGGCGTTCGCCACCCATGACGACCGTCTCATCGACGCGACCCAACGATTCGCTCGCACCCACGACATCGCGCCCGATCGCTTCGAGTTCCAGATGCTGTACGGCATCCGGCGCGATCTGCAGGACCGGCTGCTGCGCGAAGGCCATCGGGTCAGGATTTACGTGCCCTACGGCACGGAGTGGTATCCGTACCTGATGCGCCGGCTGGCGGAGCGCCCCGCCAACCTACTCTTTATCGTGCGCAGCCTGATCCGGGAGCGGCGCGCCGCCTGACCCCGGCGGTTCCGACTCCCCCGAGCGCGCGGTGAACTCGACCTTTGCCTGGGGCGGCGGGGGAACCCGGTGGCCGAAGATGCCGCCGAACCACATCAGAAAACCAAACGCGACGCCGCGAAATTCGCTCTGACGCCAGGCGTCGGTGTATCGATAGCGTTCGAACCAGCGGAAGGCGAGCAGCGCCACCACGCTGATGGCGGCGATGATGAGGAGGACCGGCAGCATGACCAACCTTGAATGTGATGTCGGGGCGGCGGGATTCGAACCCGCGGCCTCCTGCTCCCAAAGCAGGCGCGCTAACCAGGCTGCGCTACGCCCCGCGTGCTGGATTCTACGTTGCCGGTGATCGCCGGGGCGAGTGTCCTGTACGTGCGATAGAGCCGCTCATATTGCGCGGACCGCCCGGGATCGGGTTCGATCAGCTCGCCCGTGTGGACGGTGTCCCGGGCCGCATCCGCCACGCTGGCATACCATCCGCAGGCCACCCCGGCGAGCAGCGCCGCACCCACGGCCGGCCTGGCCGTCACTGCCATGGAGGCGACCGGCACGCCGAAGATCTCGGCCTGCAGCTCGCGCCACAACCGCGTGCCCGCACCGCGACTGGTGGCTCGAACCTGGCGGACCTCGATGCCGAGCTCGCGCAGGCGATCCAGGCCGTCCCGGAGGCTGAAGATGACGCCTTCCATCACGGCGCGCGTCAGGTCGGCCCGGGTGTGATGCGCGCGGAGCCCGGCGAACGCGCCGCGCCCGCCGGCGTCACCTGGGGTCGTGGGCGCGCTCTCGAAATGCGGAAGGAAGAACAACCCATCCGACCCCAGGGGGGCGGATGCCGCCAGCTGGTAAAGGTCGTTGTGGCTGACGTGTCCGCGCAGGACACCGCCCCACCAGTGCAGGGCTGCCCCGGCAGCGGCAGTGCGGGCGCGCAGGCGATAGCGCTGCGGCAGGGCATGGCACCCGGCGCCCAGCCGGCCGGTCGCATCGATGATGGCGCTGTCGGTGGGCGCGAAGAGGACGGCGTCCCGACGGATCGACGAGCTGACAAGCCCGAGCTCGACGATGCCGCAGCCGACCGCGGCCGCCGCCTCGTCGCATGCGCCGGCGGCGATGGGAAGGCGCGCCGGCAGTCCGAGTTCACTGGCGACCGATGGGCGGAGGCCACCCGAGATCGCCGGGCTCTCCTGGATATCCGGTAACCAACCGGGTGGAATCCCGAGCGCGTCGAGGATCTCGCCTGACCAGGTTCGGCGCTGAAGGTCGAGCAGCCCGGTGGTGGAGGCGTCGGTGACGTCGGTCACCGCCTCGCCGGTCAACATCAGCCGGACGTAATCCTTCGGCGCCAGTACGCGGCGGGTGTGGCGGAACTGTACCGGTTCGACATCGCGCAGCCAGAGTGCTGTGGAAGCCAGGCAATCGGTCGCGACCGCGTTCCCGGTGATGGCGAGGAGGCGGTCGCGACCGATCCGTTCAGCCATCTCCACCGATTGCCGGAGGGCGCGCCGGTCGCCGCCGAGAATGGCCGGCCGTACGACGATCCCCCTCGCGTCCATAAAAACGGAGCCCGCGTGGCCGGTCAGGCCAATCCCGGCAACCTCGCGGCCGGCGGCGCTGGCCACCTCGGCCAGCGCGCGTTGCGACGCGCGCCACCAGCTGCCCGGGTCCTGCTCGCGCTCACCGGATCGGCGGCCATTCACGGGGTACTCCGCGGAGGCCGATGCGTGGACGGCGCCCGTCCCGTCGATGGCGACCGCTGTGGCCCTCGTTGCGCCGACGTCGAGCCCGAGGAGCACTATCCCGCGGAGGTTGGAGGGATCGCCAGTTGTTCCGACCAGTGATACCCGCCGTCGGTGGTGGCGTCGATCACGTAGTCGCCGCCGCCATTGCGGGTCAGGACCCAGCCCGTCGTGACGCTGACGAAGGCCGCAGCGAAAGTCTCGGGGGCATTCTGGATCGCCCCGGTCCGCCGGAGTGTGGCTCCGCCGCCGCTGGCTACGACGCATTGGGCGACGTTGGTGGCCGGCCCGTCGCCGACAAAGACGGCGTCCGCTGGATCGACCACGCTGAAGCTCGGGGGATAGCTGTCGGGGCCTGGCGGGACGCCGGGTTGGTGCATCGTCATCGGTTCATTCAGGACGGCACGCCAGCTGGAGCCGTCCGTGGTCGCGTAGGCGATATAGGGACTGTGGCTCATGGCCGCACCACCTCCCAGAAAGAGTACCCAGAGGCTATGCGGCCCGGCGCATTGGATGAGTGTGGTCGCCGCCAGCTCGGCTGGCGGCTGGTCGGGCCGTTGCAGCGCCTTGCTCCAACTCTGCCCCTGGGCGATGTTTTGATAGCGGTAAACCCCATCGCGCTGCGTGCCAACCCAGCCCTGCGTCGAATCGCTGAAGCATACGGTCTGGGGGTTGGGCGGGCCGTCGAGCGAGCTCCAGGTCACACCACCATCCCGCGTCGTCACCAGCGTCGCACCCTCTCGTGGAACCAACCATCCGTGCATCGACTGGGGGTCGGTGCCCCCGGCGATTCCCCACCCCAGGGTGGGACTCACGAAATGGAGCGAGCGGATCGGCGTGTCCGGCTCGCCAAGCTGGTGCCAGGACCGCCCGCCATCGTTGGTCCCGAGCAGGCTGCGGGCTCCCACCGCCCACCCGGTCGTGACGCTGATGAAGTCGACGCCGACGAATTCTTCCGTTGAGGCAAACTGCTTCGCCCAATGCGCGCCATCACTGGTGGCGTAGATCGCGTGCGATCCGACCGCCCAGCCGAACCGTGGACCGACCATCTGGATCGCGGAAAGGGCGGGCACGAAGTTGGGATCCGTGTTCGTTGGCGTGGGCGTCGGGCTCGCCGACGCGGACGGCGATGGGGTCGAGGCCGGCGAATCGGTGGCTCCCGGCGACGTCGTGGGATGCGGGCTGGACCCCGGCGTGGCCGCCACGGTGGAGGTGCAGCTCGCCAGCACGACGGCCAGGGTGGCTGCCCAGATCAGGGCGAACCGGCGGGGCATAGTTCTGCAACGCGCAACCCGAATGTCCCGTGCGGACCGCGGGCATGCTATGATGCGCTCAAAGCATATGACATACGCTCAGAGCGAAAATGCGAATTCGGTTCGGACCACCCTCGGCGGCCTTCTTCGGCGGCGGCGCGACGAGGCCGAGCGCTCCCTGGCGGAGGTCGCCGGGTCGGCGGGCCTCTCGGCCGCCTATCTTTCCGAAGTCGAGCGCGGACTCAAGGACATCTCGACCGAGAAGCTGATCGCGCTTTCGACCGCGCTGGAGCTCTCGGTCGCCGACCTCTATCTGAACCTGGCTCGGCAGCTCGGCAGCCGCGAGGCGATCCAGCAGCAGCGCAGCTGGCCGGACGACCCGCGGATGCAGTTGCGCATCGCCACCGCCAGCCTTCGTCCGCACGCGCTCCGGAGTGTCGCCGACTTCAGTCTGTATCTCGCCGCCACTCAGGCGACACCGCCGCGGCGGCGCATCGGATTCATCGTGGACCGCTAAGGAGGACAATCCCATGGCACTCATTCCCAGCGTCATCGAGACCACCGCCCGCGGCGAGCGGGCATACGACATCTATTCGCGGCTGCTCCGCGACCGGATCATCTTCGTCGGTACCCAGATCGATGACGATATCGCCAATCTCGTCATCGCCCAGCTGCTCTTCCTCGACAGCGAGGACCCGGACAAGGAGATCAGCATCTACATCAACAGCCCCGGCGGCTCGCTCTCGGCCGGACTGGCGATCTACGACACGATGCGCTATGTCCATCCGCCGGTGAGCACCCTGTGCACCGGTCTGGCGGCCAGCGCCGCATCCCTGATTCTTGCCGGCGGTAGCCCGGGAAAGCGCTTCTCATTGCCGCATTGCACGATCGTGCTGCACCAGCCGAGCGGCGGCATGCAGGGACCCGCCCAGGCGACCGACATCGAGATCCACGCCCGCGAGATCCTGCGCCTGCGAGAGATCGTGATCGGCATCTACGCCCAGCACACGGGCCGTCCGAAGGAGCAAGTCGAGCGCGACATCGAGCGCGACTTCTTCATGACGCCCGCCCAGGCGAAGGACTATGGGCTGATCGACGCCATCATCGAGCCGTCGGTCAAGACACTGGCTGGCGGCCTGTCACCCAACGGCCACGGCCTCATTCCCACGAAGTCGGTGAGCTAGCCCGTTAGGATGGCCGGAAGTGTCTTCCGGCCAGTGGTGGCGTGATGGCGTCATCTACCAGATCTATGTGCGGTCGTTCCAGGACTCGAACGGCGACGGCATCGGCGATCTCGCGGGTGTCATCGGCCGGCTCGATTACCTTCAGTGGCTCGGCGTCGATGCCATCTGGCTGAGCCCGATCACGGTGTCGCCCGACGCCGACTTCGGCTACGACGTCGCCGACTACTGCAACGTGCAGCCCGCATTCGGCAGCCTTTCAGATGTCGACCAGCTGATTCGCGAGGCCGGAGATCGCGGGATCCGAGTCCTCCTCGACATCGTCCCTAACCACAGCAGCGACCGCCATCCCTGGTTTGTGGAAGCCCTGTCGTCACGCGGCGCGCGTTACCACGATTGGTACGTCTGGGCCGATCCGAAACCCGATGGCGGCTACCCGAATAACTGGGTCAGCGCCTTCGGCGGGCCGGCCTGGTCGCGGCACGAAGGAACGGGCCAGTACTACCTCCACAACTTCTTGCCCGAGCAGCCGGACCTCAATTGGTGGAATCCTCAGGTCCGGGCTGCCTTTGATGACATCTACCGGTTCTGGTTCGACCGTGGCATCGCCGGCTTTCGCATCGACGTCGCCCACGGCATCGTCAAAGATCGCGAGCTCAGGGACAACCCGCCGGCGACCAAGGACGATCCACCGGACGTGCGGGCGCTCGGCCAGCGCATGGTCTACAACATCGACCGGCCCGAGGTCCATGATGTCCTGCGGCACTGGCGCACGCTGGCCGATCGATACCAGCCCCCACGGATCCTGCTTGGCGAAACGTACGTGATCGACATTCGAACCATGGGCCGGTTTTACGGCACAGGGGATGAACTCCACCTCGCCTTCAATTTCACGTTCGTCCACGCCCCGTTCCAGGCGGCTGCGCTCGCCGACGTCGTTGCCGAAACCGAGCTGATCATTCCGGAGGTTGGCTGGCCGGTCTGGACCGTTTCGAATCATGACGTATCCCGCGGGATGTCGCGCTGGTGCCAGGGGGACGAGCGCAAGCTGCGTACGGCGCTGCTCAGCCTGCTGGCCTTGCGGGGAACGCCGGTGCTCTACTACGGCGATGAAATCGGGATGCCGGACACCCCGATTCGAAAAGAGGACCTGCAGGACCCGATGGGTAAGCGGCACTGGCCGGCGCCGCGCGGGCGTGACCCGGAACGCACCCCAATGCAATGGCGCAATGGAAAAGGTGGCGGCTTCACGGATGCCGCGGTAAAGCCCTGGCTGCCGATCGGAGATACGGCCCGCAACGTCGAGGACCAGCAAGCCGATCCCGGCTCAACCCTGAGCTTTGTGCGCGACCTGATCGCGCTTCGGCGAACATCGCCGGACCTGCACGCCGGCCAGTATCGACAGCTGAAATCGCCAACCAACACCTGGGTGTGGCAGCGGGGCGATGCAACCGTCGTTGCGGTCAATCTATCCGGGCGCCGGCTTCGCGTCCCGGACCTCGCCGGTCACATCGGCATCTCGACCACGCGCTCGCGCGACGGCGAGCGGCTTGACGGCGGCCTCGTCCTCGGTCCCTGGGAGGGGGCCATATGTTTCTCGGTATCGACCTCGGTACCAGTTCGCTAAAGGCGCTCGTCCTCGACGTCGACGGGGCGATCGTGGGCAGCGCCGCGGCATCCTATTCGATGTCGGCTCCGCAGCCCGGATGGTCAGAGTCCGACCCACAGGACTGGTGGCAGGCCGCCGCCACCGCAGCCAGGCAGGCCGCCGGCGATCACGCCGCCGAGATCGCCGCCGTCGGACTCTCGGGCCAGATGCATGGTGTCATCCTCAGCGATGACCTGGGCCAGCCGCTGCGCCCGGCCATTCTCTGGCCGGACTTGCGGACGCGTCGCCAGCTGGACCCCTACCGGGAGCTCGGCGAGGCCCTGCGGCGCAAGCTGGCCAATCCGCCCGCCACCGGCATGGCCGGCCCGACCCTGCTCTGGCTGCGCGACCACGAGCGGCCGCAGTACCGGGCGGCTCAGTGGGCGCTCCAGCCGAAGGACTGGCTTCGCCTGCGCCTGACCCATGAAGCGGCCACCGAGCCCAGCGACGCCTCGGCCACGTTGCTCTACGACCTGAGCACGGATTACTGGGCCAAAGACGTCCTCGACGCGCTCGATCTGCGGCTCGACTTGCTGGCCCCGATTCGTGAGTCGGCAGAGATTTGTGGCGTCCTGACCCGCGAGGCCGCCGAGCACCTTGGCGTGCGACCCAACCTCCCGGTGGTCGGCGGCGCTGCCGACACCGCGGCGGCGGCCATCGCCGGGGGGCTGCTCGATCCCGGACCGGCGCAGCTCACCATCGGCAGCGGGGCGCAGGTCGTCGCTCCGCGCGACCGGCTGGCGATCGATTCGACCGCCCGCACCCACGTCTATCGAGCGGCCGCGCCCGACCGGTGGTACGCGATGGCGGCGATGCAGAACGCCGGCCTCGCCCTCGAGTGGGTACGCGCCACGCTGGGGACGTCCTGGGCTGAGGTCTACGCCGAAGCCTTCGCCGTCCCAGCGGGTGCGCAGGGCCTGATCTTTCTGCCATATCTCACGGGCGAGCGAACCCCGCATTTCGATCCAGCGGCGAAGGGAGCCTGGATCGGGTTGGGCCTGGGGCACGGTCGCGGTCACCTACTTCGAGCGGCGCTCGAGGGCGTTGCGTTTGCCGTGCGGCAGGGCCTGGAGGCGCTCCTCGCCACCGGCGTGCGCAGCACCGACCTGCGACTGGCAGGCGGCGGAACTCTGGATCCGCGCTGGCGCCAGTTGCTGGCCGATGTGCTGGAGCGACCGCTCCTGGCGACGCCGGTCAGCGACGCCTCAGTGCTCGGCGCCGCGCTCCTCGCCGGCGTCGGCTTCGGGGCCTGGCCGGACGCCCAGCGGGTGGCCGCCATGGCAGCTCCACCGCAGCTGGTCGCGGCCCCCGGTCCGGACACGCAGGCGTATCGCGAACCATACCTTCGATATCGCCAGCTATACCTGCCGATCGCGGCGGCCCTCTCGTAACGCAAGGTCGCCAGGCTGGTTCGAGATGCGCAATAAGATGGAGCCATGCAGCCCTCCAGGGTGACGGTGGACGCGGCCGCGCGATTGCGGCTGGCGCTCGTCCTCACGGCGATCGTGCTGGTCGTCGAAGTGGTCGGGGGTCTTTGGGCCCACAGCCTCGCGCTCCTCAGCGATGCAGGCCACATCGTCACCGACCTCGTGGTGCTCGCCCTCTCGACGTTCGCCCTTCGCCAGGTGCAGCGACCGGCCAGCCCGCGGCGGACCTTCGGCTATCAGCGCGTCGGCATCCTCGTCGCCTTGCTCAACGCGGTGCTGCTTGGCGGCATCGTGGTTGGGATCGTTGTCGAAGCGCTCCACCGGTTGCAGAATCCGTCGGCGGTCCGCGGCGGGCTGATGGCGGCGGCCGCAGTGGTCGGGTTAGGCATCTCGCTGGTCATCGCACGTTCGCTGAAGCCGATGGAGGCTGACCTGACGGTGCGAAGCGCACTGATGCACATCTGGGGCGACGCCTGGGCGTCGGCCGGCATCATCGTCGCCGGCCTGCTGATCGCGTTCACCGGCTGGCTCGCCATCGATCCGCTGCTCAGCCTCGGCATCGCGGCGCTGATCGCGTGGAGCGCCTGGCGCGTGCTGGCCGCGGCGATCGACATCCTGCTCGAGTCGACACCGTCCGATCTGCGGACGGACACGGTGGTGAGCGCTGTGAAACGCGTCCCCGGAGTCCGCGACCTGCACGATCTCCACATCTGGTCGCTGGGCGCCCAGAGCCGCGCGATGAGCGCCCATCTGCTGATCGATGACCAGCGGGTGACCCAGGCGCAGGACATCCTGGCGGAGGTTCGCGAAGTGCTGGCCCACGAGTTCGACATCGAGCACACGACCATCCAGTTCGAGAGCCTGGTCTGCCGGCCGGGCGACGTCTTCTGCGTTCAGCCCGAGGGCCATCCGCATATCAACGACGCCCACGATCGCGTGACCCGCCGAGCAGCGGGTTGATGGACCCGCTCACGCGGCGGGCTTGAATGACGCGGAGCGGCGCCGCGCGCTCTTCGTCCTGAACCCGGCACTTCCCCGAACGGGTCGCGATTTCGGCCGGCGTCTCCTCGAGCTCGCCAGCGAGCTGGGCTGGGAAGCGATGGTCCTGGAGACGGCCGCCGGCCTCAACGTCGAGGCCATCGGCGCCGCGCTGGCCCGCCGTGATTTCCAGATGGTGCTCGCCGCCGGCGGCGATGGCACCGTTGCCGAGGTTATGGCTGCGGCGCATCAACGCGGTCTCCCGATGGGCATCGTGCCACTGGGGACCGCCAATATCGTGGCTCGCGAGCTCAAGCTGCCGGCCGGGTGGCGGACGGCCACGCGCCGCGCGTTAGAGCGCTATCCCTTGACTCGCCCCGTCGACCTGGTGCGCGTGAACGACGGCTATTCGGCGCTGGCGGCGGGCATCGGCTTTGACGCCACCGTGATGCGGTACACGCCGAGAGCGCTCAAAGTCTGGCTGGGGCGCGCCGCATACCTGCTGGCCGGCGCATGGTGGTTACCACGGGCACCGATGTTCGAGTGCACGATCCGCGCGGATGAGGAGGAAATCCGGCTGACGGCCGTGGTTGTGCTGGTCGTCAACGCCGGCATGCTGGGGGCGGCGCCCTTCCGGTTCGGGCCCAACATCGCGATCGACGACGGATGGTTGGACGTCTGCGTCTATCGGCCACGCACCGCTCGCGAGCGGGCCGGGGTGCTCTGGCGACTCTTCCGCCAGCGAAGCGACGGAAACAGCATGCTGCAGCGCAAGGCCCGGTCGGTGGAGATCAAGGCGCCCGACGTGCAATGGCACGAGGTGGACGGCGACGTCTACCGCGGCAATGTGCTGCGCGCGCAGATCGTGCCCGGTGGAGTCCGCATCGTCGCATGACCGTGGTCAACGCGCGCTTCCCCTGGGTCCTCTTCCTGCCACTGGCCTCGATTACGGAGGCGGGCGGCCTCCTGCTGCTCCTGAGTGGTCGGGGCATCGGCTGGGCCGCCGTGCTGGCACCCGCGATCGGTTTCCTGGCCATGCGCGGCCCGGTACGCCCGCGCTTCGAGTTCATGGACGAGGGCGTGATCTTCCGCCGCTCCGGCCAGAGCCCGCTGCTTCCCTGGGATGAGATCGCTTCAGTGGGGCTGGTCAAAGCCGGCGGTCGAACCGTGCTCGCGTACCGGTTGAAGCCGGGCGTGGCGGTGATGAAACGCCACCCGGGTGCCGGGTTTCTCCGGGCGAAGGGGCTCGATTTCGACGGCGGCTACTTCGTCGACCAGATGACAGCCAGCCCCCAGAAGATCCTCGAGCTGTTCGAGGCTCACCTCAAGCAGCCGTGACTCAGGCGGCTTTGGCCGGCCGTTCGACCCGCAACGCGGTGCGCACCGAGCGGACGGCAACCGGCGAGGCCATCGGCGCGAGCTTACGCAGGCTGAAGATCATCTCCGATCCACCGACGTAGTCGACGCTCTCGATGGCAAAGCCCTTTCCCTGTAGATAAGTGGCGAGGTTCGCACGTCCGTAGTGGGTGATGTGTTCGTCGGCGTAGCCACCCGGCGACAGCCGGCCATAGAGCCCCTCGAGCGCGCGCCACCGCCAGCGGTCGTAATCGGGCGTGCCGAGAATCAGCCGGCCGCCGGTTTTCAGCACCCGGGTCAGCTCGTCGAAGGGCTTCTCCTGCGCCGGGATGTGCTCGATCACCTCCGAGCAGATGACGCAATCGAAGGCGGCGTCGGTAAACGGCAGCTCGACAATCGATCCGTGGACGAGCGGGTTGCCGTACCGACGCGCATAGCGCAGCTTGTGCAGCTGGATGTCGAGGCCAATCATGCCTGGGACCGCGCTCAGGATCCGGCT
>VBEW01000265.1 GCA_005889225.1 Chloroflexota bacterium
GGGCATGGCGACTCGCGCCCGTCGCGACGGCGACGACTGGATCATCAGCGGGACCAAGCGCTGGATCACCAATGGGAACGTCGCCGACGTCGCAATCGTCTGGGCCCGCACCGATAAGGGGATTCGCGGCTTCCTTGTCGAGAAGGGCACCAAAGGCTTCGCGGCGCGCGAGATCCGTCACAAGCTCTCGATGCGAGCCTCGGTGACGTCAGAGCTGCTCCTGGATGACGTGAGGATCCCGGCCTGCAACGAACTGCCGGAAGCCCAGGGACTCAAGGCGCCGCTGTCCTGCCTGAACGAGGCCCGCTACGGGATTGTCTGGGGGGTGCTGGGCGCGGCCATCGCCTGCTACCAGAGCGCGCTCGAATATGCAAAGGCGCGGCTGCAGTTCGATAGGCCGATCGCCGGGTACCAGCTCACCCAGGAGAAGCTGGTCAAGATGTTGACCGAGATCACCAAAGGGCAGCTGCTGGCCCTACAGCTTGGTCGGCTCAAAGATCAAGGCAAGGCGACGGCGACGCAGATCTCGATGGCCAAGATGAACAACGTGCGGGAGGCGTTGCAGATCGCCCGCGAGGCGCGTGGCGTGCTGGGCGCAAACGGAATCAGCCTCGAATATCCGGTGATGCGGCATATGACCAATCTCGAGACGGTCTTTACCTACGAGGGGACGAACGAGATCCATCTGCTGGCCATCGGCGAGGAGATCACCGGAATCAGCGCCTTCAAGTAATCGTCAGGAATCCATTCGATCGAGCCCGAACATCGTCACACAAGACTCCAATCCCTGAATCTGCATATCATCACGGCAGTTTTTCTGCCAGACCTCACGATGGAGGACGAGCCGGACTGCCCGCCTGGAACGTCCGCGTGACACCTTGATGTCATCGCCATTCTCCACATACCCGAGGGCGCGCGAAACCGCAAGTGACGCGGCGTTGTCCTCAAAAGCTTCGCTAGTGGCGCGCTGAGCTCCAAGTCCTGCGAAAGCCAGGTGGAGAACGGCAGCTCGCATTTCCTTCCCGATCCCGTGTCCCTGATACGCCTTCCCTAACCAGGAACCGGTTGCGACCTGCCGCGTCCGCGCAAACTCCACACCAATCAGATCTTGAACACCGACGATAGTTTCGCGCTCTTCCACCAGCATCGTAAGCACCCAGTGACTCGGTTTCCACCCAGCTCGCAACCCCCACCAGAACTGCAGCGAATTTCTCGGCCGAACATCAGGCGGATCGTCGGTCCAGGGGATCTCGAACGGCATTTCGGCTGGATCGTGGATTCCCTGGCTGACGACCTGGTTGAGAGCATCGAGATCCTCATCGGAGGGATAGCGGAGCGAGAGTCGGGGGGATATGATTCGCAAGCCGAATAGCGGCCAGTCGCGATGCAGGGTCATACCCGCTAAGGTCGGATTTCCCGCGGCTTGTTCGTGTAAATCGCGTTCGCCGGCAGCGCCTTGGACCAGGCCAGCGAAAAGGCATCATCGACTACCCATACGCCGATGATCTTGCCTGCCGCGCGCAACTCCGCCGCCGTCTGGGGCTCGATCGACGCCCAGTGCGGGCAAAAGACGTCCGCGTCGGCGTCATCCATGACCCGAAGGATGTCGACCGGACGCGACGCCTCGAGAATTCCAGTCAGGATCTCCGGCTCTAGCTCCCCGATCCGCTTGATGGAGCGATGGTCGAAGGAGATCACGACCACATCGCCCATCATCTCGGCGCTCCTTATGGCCTCGACGACCAGCTCTTCGATGCCCGGGTAGGGCAACGGCAGATTCTTGATCTCGATGGCCACGCCCACCTGACCCCTGGCCAGGGCGAGCACCTCGTCCAAAGACGGAATGCGCTCGTCCGTGAAGCGCGCGTCTTTCCACGTCCCCGCATCGAAGCGCTTCAGTTCCGCCATGGTGTGGTCACGGACCAGCCCGCTGCCGTTCGTGGTGCGGTCAAGGAGGTGGTCGTGGATGACCGGGAGGCGACCATCCTCGGAACGATGGACATCGCATTCGATCACGTCGACTCCCAGCTCGATGGCGGATCGAAAAGATGCGAGCGTGTTTTCGGGGAACTCGTCGGGGTTGCCACGGTGGCCGCCCAGCAAGATGCGGCCGCTGCCCAGTTTGGCCGCAAGCGTTTCCGCTCGCGCGATCGTCATCGGCCAATGCTACGTGAACCGTCGCGAGATTTTTACATGGACTGCCGCGCGCAAGAAATCCAGCGGGCGGCCGTGACACCAGCATCGGTTTCGGCGTGCGCCGGCCGGCTCAGCCATGACCTTACCCAGGCTCCCATCGCTGATGCGTCAACGGCGGGTGCAGGCCCTGGCGATCGCACTGCTCGTTTCATTCCTGGCTATCGCGCCGCTGCACCTGTTCGTGCCGGCCCCCGTCAAAGCGCA
>VBEW01000263.1 GCA_005889225.1 Chloroflexota bacterium
CAGAAACCCGGAGACCGGGCCGGCCAACAGCGGCCTCACCGGCGACCCGGTGATCGAGGAGCCGGCTCAACCACAGGGGCCGAAGGACCTTCGCAGCCGGTGGCGCAACCTGAAGGAGTCCGTCCGGGGCACGACCGCAGCCCTTCCCGAGGTCATCCGGCTGGTATGGCACGCCAGCCCTCGGATCACAGCGGGACTGTTCGCCGCTACCGTCGTGGCGGGCGTCGTGCCGGCAATGTCCGCCTATACGTCCAAGCTGCTCGTCAACGCCGTCGTCGAGGGGATCCTCATCAACCAGAAGCACATTGCCGACCGGAACCCAATCGACCTTGGCCCCTGGCACCTCGTCTTCACGTCGCTGAACGCCATTGTCTTCCTAGCCATTCTGCAGTTGCTCATCTTTGCCTTGATCGCCTTCCTCAGCACCGTCCGGAACATCACCCAGCAGCTCCTGCAAAATGCCGTGTCGATGCGGATCCAGCTGATGGTGATGGAGAAGGCCGCCTCGCTCGACCTGGCCTTCTATGAAGATCCCGCGTCCTACGACCTGCTCCGGCGGGCCCAGACGGACTCGATCAACCGTCCGGTCCAGATGATCTCGACCGCCTTTGGCCTGGTCCAGACCACTCTGACGTTCATCACCATGATTGCGCTGCTTGTCGCGGTCAGCCCGCTGCTTGCCCTGCTCGCCCTCCTCTCGCCCATCCCGGCGTTCATCGCCGACACCCGCTACGGCTGGCGTGGCTACAACATCGCCCGCTGGGGCTCACGGTTACTGCGGCGGATGAATTACCTGGTCACGCTGTTGACAACGGACAGCTACGCCAAAGAAGTCAAGCTCTTCGGGCTGGGCCAGTACTTCATCGATCGCTACCGGCTCATTGGGAACGCCTACTTCGGCAGCCAGCGGCGCCAGGTCGTGCGCCGCTACTTGATCGGTTTTCTGTGGGGCAACCTCAGCACCATCGCGACCTCCGTGACCTATTTATATGTCGCGGTCCAGGCGATCGCCGGGAGACTGACGCTCGGCGACCTCACCCTCTACACAACGGCCGCCCAGTCGGTTCAGAACTCGATCCAGGGGATCCTCGGCGGGTTCTCCGGAATGTACGAGCACAACCTCTATTTGAGCAATCTCTTCGAGTTGATGGAAACGAAAAGCGGTTTGCCGTCGCCGGCCAAACCGGTCCCCGTCAACGGCGCCCTGCGCGGAGAGATTCGTTTCGAGCAGGTCAGCTTTGCCTATCCCGACGCCAAGGAGAATGCCCTGACCGAGCTGAGTTTCACGGTCTCGCCCGGGGAGACCATCGCCATCGTCGGACGAAACGGCGCCGGCAAGACGACACTCTTCAAGCTGATCTGCCGGCTGTACGACCCCGCCGCGGGCCGCATCCTGATCGACGGCGTGGACCTTCGTGACTACGACCCGGCAACCCTGCGCCGTCAGATCGGGGGCATGTTCCAGGACTACGTCACCTACCAGGCGACCGCCGCGGAGAACATCGGCCTGGGTAGTCTGGCGGCGATCGCCGACCGGGATGCCATCGTCAAAGCCAGCCGGCAGGCGGGCTCCGATGGGCTGATCGATGGGCTGCCCCAGGGCTATGACACCGCGCTCGGGAAGTGGTTCGACGCCGGCGTGAACCTCTCAGGCGGCGAGTGGCAGAAGGTGGCGCTGGCCCGCGCGTTCATGCGCGATGCCCGCATCCTTTTGCTCGACGAGCCGACGTCGGCGCTCGACGCCCAGGCGGAGTATGACCTGTTCGAGCGGCTTCGCTCGCTGACCCGGGGCCGGACGGCGGTATACATCTCGCACCGGTTTTCCACAGTTCGGCGGGCGGATCGGATCCTCTTCCTCGAGCACGGCCGGCTGGTCGAACAGGGCACCCACGAGCAACTGATGCGACTCGGCGGCCGCTATGCCAGGCTCTTTCGATTGCAGGCTGCCGCCTACACCGGCGAGGATGTCGTCCCCGAGGAGGTCGACCTGGACATCGCCCCGAGCGCCTGATGTGACGCGACGCGGTTGGGTGCTGTTTGCGGCGATGGCCGTGATCTGGGGCATCCCGTACTTGCTGATCAAGATCGCGGTCGGTGAGCTGACTCCAGTCACGCTGGTGTTCTTGCGCACGGCGATCGGTGTCGCCATCCTGCTACCGATGGCCGCGGCCCGCGGTGGTCTGCGGCCGCTACTGCCCATGTGGCGCTGGGTGCTCCTCTATACCGTGGTGGAGGTCGCGCTGCCGTGGTTCCTCCTGTCCGACGCGGAGCGGCGCCTCTCCAGCTCGCTCACCGGGCTGCTGATTGCCGCCGTCCCGCTGATTGGCGCGGTCGTGATCTGGCTGACCCGAGGCGACGATCGCCTCGACATGCGGCGGATCGGCGGACTCGTGATCGGGCTCGTCGGGGTGGCCGCCCTCGTTGGGCTCAACGTCTCGTTCCACGATCTGGGAGCCGTCGGCGAGGTCGGCCTGGTCGCCGTCGGCTATGCGGTGGGTCCGATCATCGTCGCTCGGCGGCTTCCCCATCTGCCCTCGATCGGCGTCGTCGCGGCCTCACTGGTGGTTACCGCCGTGGCGTACGCACCGCTCGCGCTGCGACAGCTTCCGGCCGCCATGCCCTCGCGGCGCGTGCTCTTCGCGGTCGGCGCACTGGCCGTGGTCTGCACGGCGCTGGCGTTCTTGCTCTTCTTCGCGCTGATCGCCGAAGTCGGGCCGGTGCGAGCGACCGTCATCACCTACTTCAACCCTGCGGTCGCGCTCTTGCTGGGCGTGACGCTGCTGCACGAACCCTTGACCATCGGGGCCGTCATCGGCCTGGCGCTGATTCTTCTGGGATCGTTTTACGCGACGCGGACGTCTAGCGGGCCTGCTGCCGGCGCGGCTGGCCGAGCATCGAGCCCTTGGGCAGTTGCAGCACGG
>VBEW01000264.1 GCA_005889225.1 Chloroflexota bacterium
CCAGCCACCTCAATCGTTGATCGACGCATTTCAGGCGACCCTGCCCTGGCCGCTGGATCCATTCCAGGTCGAGGCCATTGAAAAGCTCGAGGCTCATCAGGGCGTGCTGGTCTCCGCCCCGACCAGTTCCGGCAAAACGGTAATCGCCGACTACGCCATCTTGCGCGCGCTCGAGACCGACGCGCGCGCCATTTACACAACCCCGCTGAAGGCGCTCTCCAACCAGAAGTTCCGCGACTACCGGCGCCGGCATGGTGAGGGGTACGTGGGCCTGGTAACCGGCGAGAACACCATCAACCCGTTGGCGCCGGTCGTGGTCATGACGACGGAAATCCTGCGCAACCTGATTTACGAGGACCCACATCGCCTTGAGCGCGTCCGCTACGTCATCCTCGATGAGGTCCACTACATCGATGATTTTCCGCGCGGCGCGGTCTGGGAAGAGATCATCATCCAGGCACCGGCCCACATCAAGTTCATCGGTTTGTCCGCCACCATCAGCAACTATCAGGAAGTCGCCGAGTGGATGACCCAGCAGCGCGGCGACATCGCCACCGTGAGCGTCACCAGGCGCCCGGTCGAGCTCCGCTTGTGGCTGGCCATGCGCAACGACTTCTATCCTCTGCTCGATCAACAGGGCGGGATCCCCCGGGAAACCCGTCAGCGGGCCCAGGCTGATGCCGCGACCGATTTCCGTCTCTCGCAGCTGCGCCGGTCGCCCGAGAATGACCTCCTGCCGGTGGTCGACCGCCTCGCGCGACGGGAATTCCTGCCGGCAATCTACTTCATCTTTTCGCGGCGAGGCTGTCGTGAGGCGCTGGCGCGCTGCGCCGCCCACGGCTTCGACCTGACGACGGCAGCGGAGAAGGCCACCATCGATCAGCTGATGAAGGAGCGGCTCGAGCAGATCGAGGACCGCGACGAGGCCGCGCTGTATGCCGGCATGCTGGACGGCGAAACGCTTCGCCGCGGGCTGGCGATGCACCACGCCGGGCTGCTGCCATACCTGAAGGAGCTGGTCGAGGATCTCTTTCAGCGCGGCCTGATCAAAGTCGTCTTCGCCACTGAAACTCTCTCGCTCGGCATCCACATGCCGGCTCGCGCCTGCGTGGTCTCCTCCTTCACGAAGTTCGATGGCCGGGATTTCATGCCGCTCACGCCGGGTGAGCTCACGCAGCTGATGGGTCGCGCCGGACGGCGCGGCATCGATCCCATCGGGCACGGCGTCATCCTCAAGGAGCCGGACGTCGACATCGGCACTATCTTCGAGGCGGCCACTGGAGAGGAGATGACGGTGGAGAGTAAGTTCGCGCCGACCTACAACATGGCGCTGAACCTGCTCCGCTACCACCCGCCTGACCAGGTCGATCTGCTGATGGAGCGCTCCTTCGGCCAGTACCAGAAGATGGTGGCGCGGCGGGAGCTCGACGGCCGGCTGGCCAACCTGCGGCAGCGACTGGCGGACGTCACCGCGACCCGGTTCCACGCCCAGGGCGAGCCCTGCTGCACCGAACGGACATTCACGTCATTCATTCGGGCCGAGGAGGAAATCGCGTCGCTTCGGGTACGCATGGGCCGGCTCCGCCGCGACCATTACCACGGCCGGCGCCGTCGCCTCCGAAGCGGGGCGACCAGAGAGGCGGGCGGCCAGACCCTGGCCGAGCTCAAGGCGGAGATGCAAGGCTGGCAGCACAAGCTGGCGCAGCTCCCCTGCCGCAAGTGCCCGTTCCTGGCCGAGCACCGCGCCCATCATGCCGAGGTCCGCGAGCTGCAGGCCCGGATCCGCGCATCCGAGCACGACGCCGAGCGGAGCCAGGGTGAGTACCGCCGGCGGATGCATGCGCTGCGGGGCGTGCTCGAGGAGCTTGGGTTCCTGGAGGCGGCTCAGCCGACCGACAAAGGATTGCTCGCCTCCCGGATCTACGGCGAGAACAGCCTGATCATCACCGAGGCGATCGCCGATGGCTGGCTGGAGGAGCTCACCCCACCAGAGCTGGCGGCCGCCCTGGTTATGGTCACCGCCGAGGACCGCAACCGCGACCGGCCTCGAGAGCGCCGCCGCTTCCCGACCAGCGCCATCGCCCTGGCGCAGAAGCGCTTGCGCATCATCTATTACCGCTTTTCCGCGCGAGAAAAGGCCCGCGGCGAAGAGAACCTCCGACCACTCTCGACGGACTACGTCAATTTCACCTATGAGTGGTGCAGCGGGCGTCCGCTCGTCGAGATCCAGGCGCCGCTTGACGTCGAGCTGGGCGACGCGGTGAAGGCGCTCAAGGGGCTCTACAGCGCGCTGCGACAGATCGAGTGGGCGGTGGTCGATCGCCCGTCGCTGCGAACGCTGGTCGTCAAGGCGCGCGCCAGCCTGGAGCGCGACTTGATCACGCGCGTGTAGTCG
>VBEW01000081.1 GCA_005889225.1 Chloroflexota bacterium
CAACATTTCTCGAGCCGCTCTCGGATATCGAGCAACGAACTCAAGAGGCCGTGGCCGGCGGCGCCAACGTGATCATGATGTCGAAGGGCATGATCCGTTACGCGGTCGATGCCTTCTCCCCCACGACGTCGCTGGCGCTCTTGCTTTCCGCATCGGCGAACCCGGGCGAGGCGCGCCCGGCCGTGATCCAGATCGCCCAGGTCGAGGAAGCGTCGCGCCTCGGCGCCGACGCGGTCGTCCTCTTCACGGCGCTGGGAGGCGAGAACGAGGCGGCCATGATCCGGATCCTGTCCGAAGTCGGCCGCGAGTCGGCTCTCCTGGGCGTGCCCCTGATCGCCGAGGCCGAGTTTCCGACCACGTATGCCTCGGTCGAAGAGCTGAGCGAACGCTATGGCTTCGAATACCTCCGGCGTAGCGTCCGGCTGTGCGCTGAGCTGGGGGCCGACATCGTCAAGACAAACTGGCCGGGCGACGAGGAGGCGTTCGGCAAGCTGGTCCGGGCCGTGAATGGGGTCCCCGTGGTGCTCGCGGGTGGCTCTCGGGTCGAGGATGCGGAGCTGCTGCGCCGAATGGAGTGCGCCGTGCAAGCAGGCGCGATCGGCTGCTCGGTGGGGCGAAATATCTTCATGCATCGGTCGCCCCAGGCGATCACTCGGGCGCTCTCGCGGGTGATCCGGGACCGCTGGCCGGCGCGCAAGGCGCTGGCCGAGCTCGAGCAGGAAGTTGGCCTCGCGGCGGCACGATGAGAGCCGCCTTCATGACGGGCGTCAACGCCGTCGAGATCCGTATGACATCAGAACCTGACGTTGATCCGGACGGGGCCATCCTGCGGGTCGAGGCCTGCGGCATCTGCGGCACGGATGCCAGGACGTTCTTTAACGGCGATCCCAAAGCGCCGGCGCCGTGGATACTCGGCCACGAACCGGTGGGCGTCATCGAAGACGTCGGTCCCGCGGGAAAGCTGCCTTCTGGCGTAAAGAAGGGCGATCGGGTTTTTCTCGGCTCGATCCTGACGTGCGGCGAATGCCGCTGGTGCACCGAGGGCTTTCAGAATCTCTGCGACCATCACTTGCTCTATGGCTACGACCCGTTTCCGGGTGCGTACGCTGAGTACGCGCCGGTGCCCGCCATCGCGATGAAAAACGTCATCCCATTGCCGCCGGACCTCCCCTCGGACCTGGCGACGGTCGCGGACCCGTTTGCCTGCGCCCTCAACGGTGTCGAGGTCCTCGACGTCCGGCTGGGCGATACCGTGGTCATCCTCGGGGCCGGTCCCATCGGCTGCTGGCAAGCGATCATGGCTCGCGATCGGGGGGCCAGCCGGGTGTTTCTGTCGGACGTCAACCAGCAGCGGCTCGACGGCGCGTTGCGCGCCGTCGGCAGCTTCGTCGACGATGCCTGGGTCGCCGGCGAGGACAACGGGGTCGCCGACGTCCTCGAGCGCACGGCGGGTAAAGGCCCCGAACGCATCAGCGTGGCGGCGCCGTCGAAGGCCGCCCAGCAGGCCGCCCTTGTCATGGCCGCCAAGCGGGCTCGGGTCGTGTATTTCGCGGGCCTGCCCAAGCATGATCCCATCAGCCCACTGGACATCAATCAGCTGCACTACAAGGAGCTTTCCGTCCTCGGCGCGTACGGCGCGACCCATCGGCAGTATCGGATCACGATGGATTACCTGCGGCGACGGCGCGACGAGCTGGCCGCCGTCGTGACTCATCGATTCCCTCTCGACCGGATCGGCGACGCCTTCGAGACGATCCGGTCGGGCGCAGGGTTGAAGGTCGTCATGCTGCCGTGAGCGGCCCCTACGTGATCGGCTGCGACGTGGGCAGTCAGGGCACGAATTCGGCTCTGTACGCGGCCGACGGGACGCTGGTCGCGTCGGCGTATGAGGCCTATGACGTGTTGTATCCCCGTCCGGGATGGGCGGAGCAGGATCCGCGGCTCTGGGCCCGGGCCCTGCAGGTGACGATCCGAAGGCTGCTGCAAAACGTTCCGGAGGGCGCCTCGGCGGTCAAAGGCCTGTCGTTTGGATCGCAGCTCGACGGCATGGTGGTCTGCGATGCGAAAGGAGAGCCGCTTCGTCCGGCCATGATCTGGATGGATCGTCGGGCGGAGCGCCAGGCCGCCGCGCTCAGGGAGCGCCTCAGCCCGGCCGAGTTCTATCACGACGTTGGCGCCAACCTGGACTCGTCGCATGCCGTCTTCAAGGCACTCTGGGTGCGCGATGAACAGCCCGAAGTCTTCTCGCGGGCCGCGACGCTGATGCCGCCCGGATCGTACGTCCTGCGCGAGGCGAGTGGAGTTCTGGCCATCGATTACTCGAACGCGTCGTCGCTCGCGCTGCTCGATCCGCGTTCGCGCACCTGGTCCGAGCCAGTCCTTGACGCCACGCGCATCGACCCCCGCATGCTGCCCGAGCTAGCCCCGGCAACCCGCGTCGTGGGCAACGTGACGCGGAGCTTCGCCGAGGCCAGCGGCCTGACACCGGATACGTCCATCGTTGTCGGCTGCGGCGACGAGATGGCGGCCACGCTTGGCGCTGGAGTTTATGCCCCGGGCGAAGTCTGCGACGTCGTCGGGACGGCCGAGCCTGTTTGCGCCGTGTCTACGCGACCGCGGGAAGACCCGACGATGCTGGTCGAGTGCCACCCGCACGCGGATCCAGGCAGCTGGCTTCTCGAAAACCCGGGATTCGTGTCTGGCGGCAATCTGCGCTGGTGGCGGGACCAGTTGTGTCCGCTCGAACGCGATGCGGAGGCCCGCGGCCAGGGCGATGCCTACGACTTGATGACCTCGCCAGCAGCGCAAGTGCCCGCGGGCGCCGAAGGGCTGATTTTCTTACCCTGCATGCAGGGCGCCATGGCCCCCGAATGGAACGGTGCCGCGCGGGGCGTGTTTTACGGCCTCACGCTGGCGCATAGCAAGGCGCATATGAC
The DNA here is from genome assembly GCA_005889225.1 of Chloroflexota bacterium. GTDB lineage: Bacteria > Chloroflexota > Dormibacteria > CF-121 > CF-121 > CF-13. The sequence goes on from VBEW01000081.1 coordinate 2,937, forward strand.
GCGAGCGCTGCTCGAGGGCAGCGCGTTTGCACTCCGAGACATCCTGGAGGCGATGCGTGCCGCGGGCCTCGATGTTCGTCGGCTCACGATCGTAGGCGGCGGCGCCAAGGGCGCGCTGTGGCGGCAAATCAAGGCCGATGTCACCGGGCTCCCGGTGCGGGTCCCGACCAGCGTCGAGACCACGGCCACTGGCGCCGCTATTCTCGCCGCGGTGGGTGCTGGCTTGCATCCCAACGTTGCCAGCGCGGCGCAAGCATTCGTCGCGTATCAGCCCCACGAGCACGTGCCGGACCCGCAGCGACAGCCGCTCTATGACGCGGCGTACGCGCGCTATCGGGAACTCTACTTCGCGCTCAAGCCGGTCTTTCAGAACGCCGTCCGGGAGACGTCAGGCGTTCCCGTCTAGTCGGCGTCAGGCCGATCGCGCTCGCGCCACGACCTTGAACGGCGGCGGCGTCGCGATCCACCGATCGTCGTTGCGCTTCAACGTCCAGCCTTGCTCGTGAACCTTTCGGTGATGCGGTCCACAGACCAGGCCTAAGTTCTCGAGTTTCGTCGCCCCGCCGTCCGCCCAGAAGACCAGGTGATGCCCGTCACACCAGGGCGCCGGCCGATCACAACCCGGGAAGACGCAGTGATGATCGCGCGCCACAAGTGCGCGCCGCGTCGCCGGCGGGATCGTGCGGCTTGCGTGGGTCATCTCCCAATCGAGCTCACCGAGTCCGGTGATCCGCGTGATGGCGGAGTCACAAGCGAGCCGGCGAACCGTCTCGGCCGGCACCGTGCCGCCCCACTCGAGCTGACCAGCGGGTGCGCCCTCGATCCCGGCCAGCGTGTCGGCGGGGGCCGTGATAACCAGCTGCGGTCGCGGCCCCGCGCCGTTCGCATGGCCGACCTCTGACCGCTGACCGCTACGACCGCGGCGGCAGACCTCCACCAGGGCGTCGGCGAGTCGCTGTCCGGCACTCCGGTCGTCGCTCTTCGACGGTTTTGCGTAGGGCTCGATCGACGTCCGGATGATGGCACCGGCGTCCGGCGTCACCTGGCCCTCGATCCGGACCAGCCCGTTGATCGCCTCGCCGATCTGCAGGTAGCGCCGCTGATGCGCCCGATTCGCCTCGATCAGCGCGCTCTGCGCATCCACGCGGTGCTCGAAGTGCTTGGCGACACCAAGGAACTGCCCGGGGTCCATCGTCTCGGCGGCCTTGAGCAGCATGGTCTCCGCCTTGCGCACCTGGGCCGACCCCACGTGCTCAGCAGTCCGGGCCATCGCGACCGCGTGCTGATAGCCGATCTCACCGCGGGCCAGCGCGTCTTCCGTTCGAGGCAGCTTCTCGAGCTGGCGGGCGGTCTCCACGTGCTCGGCCGCGGCGCCGGCGGAAAGCTTTCCATGCGTGCGCAACCAGGGCACCATACCCAGCGACCCGTCGGCACGGTAGCCGCCGGATTTCTCGAAGCGGCGGGTGGCCTCGGCGTTGGCCGCCTCGATTCTGTCGATGACCTGCCGACCCCGGATGATCGCCGCCCCCAGACCGCTGCCCGACTGTCCCGCCAGCCAACCTGGCAACTCCCGGATCGCCGACTCGATCCGCTCGAAGGGCGTCTCGCTGGCACGGCACATGGTGCCAGCATGAGGCACGGTTACGACAGCTGTCTGTCGTAGCGGCCGGCCGGAAAAAACCAGGGCTAAATCCGCTCGAAATTCCGGCGAAGCTCCCAGTCGGTCACGGCGCTGTCGAAGCTTTGGCGCTCCAGCCGGGCGGCATGCAGGTAGTGCTCGACGACCTCATCGCCGAACGCGTCGCGCGCCACCTGACTCTTCTCCAGGGCGTTGATGGCCTCGGTGAGGTTCCCGGGCACCCGCGGCAAGTTTTTGTCCGTGTAGGCGTCGCCGCGGAATTCGGGTGGGAGCTCGAGCTTATTCTGGATGCCATGCAGACCCGCGGCGATCGTCGCCGCGAAAGCCAAATAGGGATTCCCGTCGGCGCCCGGGATCCGGCATTCCACGCGCAGGCTGGATCCATGGCCGATGATGCGGAAGCCGCAGGTCCGGTTGTCCCAACTCCAGACGATCGACGTCGGCGCGAATGAGGTCGCCTGGTAGCGCTTATACGAGTTGACGTAGGGCGCGTAAAAGAGTGAGAAGTCGCGCGCCAGGGCGATCAGCCCGGCCAGGTAATGCTCGAAGAGCGGCGACATCCCGTGCGCCCCGCCATTTGCTGCGTGAAAAAGCGCGCGGTCCGTCTTGACGTCCCAAAGCGACGAATGGAGGTGGAAGGAGCTGCCCGCCTGCGCCATCGTCCACTTCGCCATGAACGTCACCGCCACCTGGTTGAGCGCGGCGATCTCTTTGACGCCGTTCTTGTAGACGACATGGCGATCGGCCATCTCGAGCGCCTCGGCGTAGCGAAGGTTGATCTCCTGCTGTCCGAACCCCCACTCGCCCTTGCTGTTTTCGACCGGTACCCCTGCCGCCTCCATGCCGTTGCGCACCAGGCGGTTGAACCATTCGGCTTTCGTTCCCTGGAGGATGTGGTAATCCTCGATATAGCGGCCGTACGGTTCCAGCTCCCGGTAGTCCTTTACGGCGGCTTGCTCGTAGGTATCCCGGAAAAGATAAAACTCGAGCTCGGACCCGGTCTTGGGATTGAAGCCGAGCTTGCGCGCCCGGTCGACCTGGCGGCGCAGCGCCTGGCGCGGAGCCACCTCGACCGGCTTACCCTCCATCGTCTCGACATCGCACAGAATGAGCGCCGTCTTCTCCAGCCAGGGCAGCCGCCGAATGGTTGACAGGTCGGGGCGGCCATGCATGTCGCCGTAGCCGGTGGCCCAGTTCGTGAACTTGAAGCCGGGCAAGGGCTCGTTGTCGATGTCCATGGCCAGCAGGTAGTCGCAGGCGTGCAGCCCCTCGTCGACGTGGTCGAGGAAGTACGGACCGGTCAGCCGCTTCCCCATCAGCCGTCCCTGCAGGTCGGCGATCGCGATGATGACGGTGTCGACCTCGCCTGCCTTTGTCTGGCGGACGAGTTCCTCGAGCGGGATCTTCGCGGTCTTCTCCTGGCGGCGCGTCTGTCCATTGTTGCGGTCGGCTCGCGTCGTCGTCGATCGCTCTCGCGATCGTGTCACGGTACGCGCCATGTCGGATCCCTCCTGCTCATTCAAGACTGACGAAGACGTTTTTGACTTCCGTGTAGAGCTGCAGCGCGTGCATACCCAGCTCGCGTCCGATGCCGCTGCGTTTGTAACCGCCAAATGGCGCTTCCTGGTGGACGCTCCGGCTGCTGTTGATGCTCAGCACGCCCGTTCGGACGCCCCGGGCAACCCGCAGCGCGCGACCGATGTCACGAGTCCAGATCGAGCCGGACAAGCCGTAGGGCGTGTCGTTGACCAGCCGCAAGACCTCGTCCTCGTCGGTGAACGGGATGATGGTGAGAACCGGTCCAAAGATCTCTTCCTGGGCGATGCGCATCCGGTTGTCCGCGTTATCGAACACGGTCGGATCCAGGAAGCTGCCCCGCGCCAGCGGGCCGCCGGGCGCCGATCCACCGGCCAGCAGCCGCGCGCCTTCCTGCCGGCCGACCTCGATGTAGCCCTGGACCCGTTCGCGCTGCTTCATCGAGATCAGGGGCCCAACCTCAGTGCCGGCGTCGAGCGGATCGCCAACCTTCAACTGCTTGCTGCCGGCCGCGACGCGTTGATCGAACTCCTCGGCGATCGAGCGATGAACGAATGCGCGGCTGCGGGCGCAGCAGTCCTGCCCGGCATTACCAAAGACGCTGTTGACCGCGGCCGGCGCAGCCTTCTCGAGATCCGCGTCCGCAAACACGATGTTCGGGGATTTTCCTCCGAGCTCCAGGGATACCCGCGTGATGTTCGGAGCCGCTTGCTGGAGGATGCTGACCCCGGTCAGGGTCTCGCCGGTAAAGGCGATCTTGTCGACACCGGGATGTCCGGCGAGCGCGCTGCCGGTGCTGCCGCCGGGGCCGGTGATGACGTTGAGTACACCTTCCGGAAGTCCCGCCTCGAGGGCCAGGCGTCCCAGCTCCAACGCGGTCAGTGGCGTGTAGCTCGCCGGCTTGAGGATGGCGGCGTTGCCCGCGGCCAGTGCGGGGGCGACCTTCCAGGAGGCGATGGTCAGCGGGAAATTCCATGGGACGATCAAGGCCACCACACCGACCGGCTCGCGGAGGGTGAAGTCGAGACCCGGCGCCGTGACTGGGATGGTCTCTCCGAGGATCCTCGTGGCGGCGCCCGCGTAGTACTCGAAGCACTGGGCGGCCCCCATCACCTCGTCGCGCGCGTCGCGGATCGGCTTTCCCGCGTTGCGCGCCTCGAGCGTCGCCAGGCGCTCGACGTTCGACCGGATCAGGTCGGCGATCTTGTAGAGAACCTTGGCCCGCGCGCTGGCGGCCGCGTTGCTCCATGCGCCGGCCTCGAACGCTGCCCGTGCCGCATTGACTGCGGCGTCGACGTCGGCCGGCGAGGCCACGGCGGCCTTCGCCATCACCTCCGAGGTGGCCGGTTCGACCACGTCGAATGTCCTCTCGCCCTCACCAGCCCGCCAGCTTCCGCCGATGAGGAGTTGGGTTGGGCGCTCCGTCGTGATCATCAGAAGTAGTTTGACGTGATGCCGCCATCGATCACGAGGGCAGCACCATTGGTCCAGGTCGACTCGTCGGAGGCCAGGTAGACGGCGAGGGAGACGATGTCCTGCGCATGTCCGAAGCGGCCCATCGGAATCCGGTTGAGCCGGACGCGTTTCTTGGTCTCATCTTTCAGCAGGTCGCGCATCAGCGGGGTCTCGATCGGCCCCGGGCAGATTGCATTGCTGCGGATTCCCTTCGGCCCGAACTGGACCGCGAGCGATTTCGTGAGTGCGATGACCGCCCCCTTGCTGGCGGTATAGGCATCCTGCGGGACGGTGCAGCCCACCAGGGCTACAAACGACGCGATGTTGATGATGGAACCGCCGCCGGCCTTGATCAACTCCGGGATGCCGTGCTTGCAACAGAAGGCCAGCCCCTTCACGTTGATGGCCATGGTCCGGTCCCAGATGGCGTCGGTCGTGGTCAGGACGGACTCGTCGGCCTCGTCGAAGATGCCGGCGTTGTTGTAGAGCACGTCGAGCTTGCCGAAGTGGTCGACGGCGGTCCTGACGCAGACCGCAACATCGCCGTCGCGGGTAACGTCTGCGGTAACCGGCAGTGCTCTTCCCTCCAGGCTGGCCACAGTTTCGTGGACCGCCCTCTCGTTGACGTCCACCGCGACCACCCTGGCCCCTTCGCCAACGAAGCTCTGGGTGGCCACTCGGCCCATGCCGCTTCCGGCACCCGTGATCAGCGCCACCTTACCCTCGAGCCGTCCCAATATCCCTCCCTTGGATCGCGAGGATCGGGCCCTGCCTGCGGATCCCCCTTCGGGCTGCCCATTATTTGATGCCCGGCTTGGCCCAAAGTCAAGGTCCCGCTGTCCTTAACAAGAATTTTCCGATCCCGGCGCAAGGCGGCCAGGGGCGATGACGTTTCTGCAACCATGCCAAGATTCCCACGCCTGGCGGTCGCCCTCGCAGCCTCGGCCACCCTGATCGTTCTGTTCGCGGGCCAACCAGCCTCGGCTGCGCCGCAGCCGAGCACGCAACCCGTCCTTCAGACGGCGGTCCACCGGGCGGCCCCGGTTGCCGCCCGCCTCTCGGCGGCACAGGCGCGCGCCATCCTGATCCGGGCCGCGCGACACCATAATTTGAACCCGAACTTTGTGCTGGCGGTCTCCTACTGGGAGAGCGGCTGGAATCAGGCGGCCCGTTCCCGAACGGGTGCGGTGGGCTTGATGCAGGTCGAGCCCTACACGGCAGCGTGGGCCGGACCCCGGCTACTGCACCACCGGGTCAACTTGAGCAACCCGGTGGATAACGCCGAGCTAGGCGCGGCACTGCTGCGCTCGTATCTGACCCAGCTCCGCGATCCGAAGCTGGCGCTGGCAGCCTACTACCAGGGCCTCACCGGCGTTCGCAAATATGGCATCTACCCAAGCAGCCGGCGCTATGTCGACGGCATCTGGCGGCTGCGCAACCGCTTCCAGGCGGCCCACCTGGGCGGATAGCGCCTTCTCACCGACCCCAGCGGATCGATGCGGAAACCTGGCGCCTAGCGTATCGTAGGCTCGGCTGATTGACCGAGGAGGAGCGCATGGCAGTCAAAACCGACCCTACGGAGTCGCTGCGCCGGGTACCGATTTTCAGTGGCCTTGACAAGAAGGAGCTCGAGACGCTCGCAAAGCTGGTCAAGGAGCAGCAATACGGCGCCGGTGCCACCATCGTCAAAGCGGGCGCTGGCGGGCACGGCCTCTACATCATCAAGGAAGGGCGCGTGTCGGTTGTCAGGGATGGACAGACGGTGGCCACCATGGGTCCCGGCCAGTTCTTCGGCGAAATCTCCGTGCTGGACGGTGGTCCACGGACCGCTGACGTCCGGGCCGATGCCGACACGGTCTGCCTGACGCTGGTCTCCTGGGAGATCAAGCCGGTGCTGATGGACAGCGCCGGCATCAGCTACAAGATGCTGCTGGAAACCGTTAAGCGGCTGCGCAGCCAGGAGCCCCGCCCGCAGGACTAAGGCGCCTTGAGAAAATCGTGCGCGATCCAGCCGCGCTTTTCGCGCCACCAGATGCGGCCGTCGGCGTAGGTCGGGCCGCCGTCGATATGGACCTGCGCCCCGTCAGCGAGGCACGCCACCACCCCGGCGTTCAGGCTGGCTCGATCCCGAAGGTTGGCGCAGCTGCCCGATACATGGACCGTCGCCTCGTGACCCACCAGCGGACTCAGCTGACCGGCTAACCCGCAGACCGCGTCGAGGAAGTGCCAGCCGCCTCCGCTGCGGTAGACATAACCGGCGCACTGCCGGCCGCCGGAGCTGGCGGTCGAGAACAAAACGGCCGCCGCATCCTGCCCGACCATCTGGCTCAGCAGTGACAGGCAGGCAGCATTGGCTGGGCAGCTGCCGGCGTAACGCAAACCGGTCGCGGACTCGACCCCACGGATTGCGGCGGCCTGGGCCGAGCCGGCGGCCGCGCTCGCCGTGCTGGTTGTGGCCACGCGCGCGGACGAGTGCCGGGCCGCCGCGGGCCGGCTCGACAGCACATAGGCGAGCGGCGCGATCAGTAGGACGGACACCACCAGGGCAACGATCCAGATCGTCCTGGGCACCCGGGGCAGCCGGAGTCGCGGTATCTGGAGCCGGGGCCGCGCGATGCGTGGCAGCGCGATCCTGCGAACATTCGAGGCCCGCGACCGCCGAATGCGCGGAGACGCCGGCCGGCCGATGACCGCGGAGCTGGGCAGCATGGCAGCGCCGCAATGCGGGCAAAATCGGTCGGTCGCCGCGCTGGCGGCGCCGCAGCTCGAACAGAAGGCACGCCCAGTGCTCGCCGGGGCGGCAGTCGACGGCCGCTCAGCCGCCGGCGGCGCCGCAGCCGTCCGCTGCCAATCCAGCGGCGTCCGGCAGCGCTCGCACCAGATGTCGATGCCGAGGTTGGGAAAGTGGCAGGCTGGGCAGCGCACCGGCCGACCGAGGGCCTTTCCCCTGGAACCGATTTTCAGCATGTCAGGCCAACCCGGCAACCCTCCTGTCAGTTGTCTTGATACTACGCAGGCGAACCGGAGCGCGGTATGGTTCGCGTGTGCCGCCGGACGCTGCCGCGACCTTCCCCCTGGCGTTTGCCCTCGACCTGCCGTTGACGCTGGGCCCCCTGCAACGGGGTCCGCGTGATCCGACGATCCGCTTCGAGGGCAACGAGGTCTGGCGCGCAAGCCGGACCCGCCACGGGCCAGCGCTCCTGAGACTTTGCCTCGA
>VBEW01000082.1 GCA_005889225.1 Chloroflexota bacterium
CAGAGTGTCTGGGTGCTGTAAAACTCGGAATAGGCGGCCTGCCAGAGCAAGAAGTTACTGAGCCGCATTTCGCCCGCCGTGCGGATGACGAGGTCAGGATCCGGCAAGCCTCGGGTGTACAGACGGTCCGCCAGGCTGGACTCCTCGAGCTGCGTGAGATCTGCGCCGGTGCGCGCCAGCTCTCGAACCGCGTCGACGATCTCGCCGCGGCCGCCGTAATTGATGGCAATGTTGAGCACGACCCGGGCGCCGATGCGGGTATGTTCGCTGGCCTGACGCATTTGTTCCTGCAGGGCCGGCGACAGCTCATGAACGCGGCCGGAGAATCGCAACTCGATTCCACGCCGCGCCAGCTCCTCCACCTCTCGGCGGATGGTCTCGGAGAAGAGGCTCATCAAGGCGTCCACCTCGTCGCGCGGGCGTGACCAGTTTTCTGTCGAGAAGGCATAGAGGGTCAGCACGCGAGTGCCGCGGCGGTCGGCAGCCTCCGCCACCCGGCGGATCGCCTCGATTCCCGCCTTGTGCCCCATGACGCGCGGAAGCAGACGCTCGCGGGCCCAGCGGCTGTTGCCATCCATGATGATTGCAACGTGTTCGGGCGAGGACAGCTGACTCACCAGTAGTTCTTGAGCGTCAGACCTCCATGATCTCGGCTTCTTTACGAGCCGCGACCTGATCGACCAGGCCGATGTAGCGATCGGCGAGCTTCTGCAGCTGCTCACCACCTCGGCGAGCCTCGTCGGCCGAGATCTTTTTCTCCCTCTCGAGGGTCTTGATCCGATCCATCTGCTCACGCCGGATGTTGCGCACCGCCACATGGGCGCCTTCCGCGTATCGCTTGACCAGCCGGGCGTATTCCCGGCGCCGCTCCTCGTTCAGCGGCGGAATCGGCACCCGGATCAGCTGGCCGTCATTGCCTGGATTCAGCCCCAGCTCGGATTTCTGGATCGCCTTCTCCACCGCATTGATGATGGTGCGGTCCCACGGCTGGATGATGATCATGCGCGCCTCCGGGACCGTGATCGTGGCCAGCTGATTCAACGGCGTTGGGTTGCCGTAGTACTCGACCGGGATCTTGTCCACGAGCGCCGGACTGGCGCGCCCGGTGCGGATGGTCAGGATCTCTTTGCCCAGGGCGTCCAGGCTCTTTTGCATCTTGGTCTCGGCGTCCTTGAGGTTGGCCTCGATCATGACGGCGGTCCAACGTACGTCCCGATCTGTTTGCCCGCCACCACCCCTTCCAGGTTGCCGGCGTGGGAAAGGTCGAAGACGATGATCGGGATCTTGTTCTCCCGGCAGAGCGTCACCGCGGTATGGTCCATGACCCGCAGGTCTTTGTTGATCAGGTCGAGGTAGTCGAGGCGACCGAACCGCTTGGCCTTCGGGTTTTCCTTCGGATCGGAATCATAAATCCCGTCTACCTTGGTCGCCTTCAGCACCACCTCGGCCTCGATCTCGACCGCGCGCAGGGCGGCCGTCGTGTCGGTGCTGAAGTAGGGATTGCCACTGCCGGCGGCAAGGATGACGACCCGGCCCTTCTCCAGGTGACGGACGGCGCGGCGGCGAATGTACGGCTCGGCAATCTGGTGCATGCTGATGGCGGTCTGCACCCGGGTCGGCTGGCCCATGTTTTCCAGCGCATCCTGGAGGGCGAGGGCGTTGATGACGGTGCCGAGCATGCCCATGTAATCGGCCGTGACCCGATCCATCCCCCGCTTGCTCGCGGCATCGCCCCGGATGATGTTGCCGCCGCCGACCACAATCGCGAACTGGGTATCGTACGCACTCTTCACCCGCACAATGTCGCCGGCGATGTCGTGGACCACGTCCGGGTCGATCCCGAAGGCTGCCTTACCGGCGAGGCCTTCGCCGCCCAGCTTGAGCAGCACCCGTTTGTAGCGCGGCGTCGCCGACGGCTTGATCACAGCATGAACTGGTTCGGCTAGCTGGCCTCTCCGACCTTGAAACGGGCGAACCGGGCAATGGTTATGTTCTCGCCGAGCTTGGCGATGGCCTCTTTGAGCATCTGATCCACGGTGCGCTTGTCGTCCTTCGCCCAGGCCTGGTCCAGCAGGACCTCGCGCTTGTAGAAGTCGTTGAGCTTGCCCTGGATGATCTTCTCGACCACCTGGGGCGGCTTCTTCTGGTCGCTGGCCTGCGCCGCGAAGATGGCCCGCTCCCGGTCCAGCACGTCCGCTGGAACGTCCTCCCGCCGAAGATAGCGCGGCTCCGCGGCGGCGATGTGGACCGCGATCTCATGCGCCAGATGGCGGAACTCATCATTCCGGGCCACGAAGTCACTCTCGCTGTTCAACTCGACGAGCACACCCAGCTGGTGATTGTGATGGACGTAGGTCGCGATGATGCCTTCCTTCGCGGTGCGGGCGGCCTTCGCTCCCGCCTTCGCGATGCCCTTCTGGCGCAGCCAGTCCTTGGCTTTCTCGATGTCGCCGTTCGTGGCTTCGAGGGCACGCTTGGAGTCCATCATGCCGGCGCCGGTGACGTCGCGTAGCGCCTTGACCTGATCAGCTGAGATCGCCATGGTTATTTCTCGTCGTCCAGGGCCTCGTCCTCGTAGAACTCGGCCTCATCGATGGTCGGCATACCGGCGAAACCTTTTTCTTCCTCTTCTTCTTCCTCTTCACCGATCGCGAATTCGGTCACCGGCACCTCGGGCGCGGCCACCATCTCCTCGGGGCTGATCAGCTGCCGTGCTTCGAGGGCCGCGTCGGCGATCTTCGATGTGATCAGCTTGACGGCACGGATCGCGTCGTCGTTCCCGGGGATGACGTGGTCGATCTCGTCGGGATCACAGTTGGAATCGGTGATGGCGACGATGGGAATCGCGAGCTTGCGTGCCTCGGTAACGGCGATGTGCTCCTTGCGCGGGTCGACCACATAGACCGCACCCGGCAAGCGCTTCATCTCGGCCATGCCGCCGAAGAAGCGCTCCAGTCGCTGGTACTCCTCCTCCAGCTGGGTGATCGCCTTCTTGCTGCCGGTGAATCCGCCGTCGTTGCGGATCGCGCGCAAGCTGTTCAGCCGATCGATCTGGCGCCGCATCACTGTGAAGTTGGTCAGCATCCCGCCCATCCAGCGATGGTTGACAAAGGGCATCCCGGAACGGCGCGCCTCCAACTCGATGGATTCCTGCGCCTGCTTCTTGGTACCGATAAAGAGCACCATCCGACCGCTGCCCACGACATCCTTCACCCAGGTGGAGGCGTCGTCGAGCAGTTTGACCGTTTGCTGCAGATCGATGATGTGGATCCCGTTGCGAGCGGTGAAGATGTACCGCTTCATCTTGGGGTTCCAGCGGCTGGTCTGGTGCCCGAAGTGGACCCCGGCCTCGAGGAGTTGCTTGAGCGTAACGAGTGGCATGCTGAAACGAACCTCCTGTTTCTACTTCCGCCTCCGTCGTCCGACGCGCGGACCTCTTGCGAGGCAACCCGGCGCCGTCAGAAGGCGTGCTTAATGCTCGGGAAAGTATAGCCGCTCAGTCAGAATCTGAAACCGGTGCTTACGCGGCCGGGGCGGTGGGCTTCCGCGTCCTTGGGCCGCGACCGCGGCCGGCCGACGTGCGGGCGGCGCGCTCGGGCTTGCAGGTGGGATAGTCGCTGCAGCTCTTGAACTCTCCGTAGCGGCCGGTGCGCATCACCTGTGGCTTGCCGCACCGTGGGCAGGGATCGTCGAGGAGCAGCTCACTGGCTGCCGGCGGGGTGACCGTCCGCTTCCCGCCCTCGATGTAGCGGCAGTCCGGGTAGCCGGAGCAACCGATGAAGCTGCCGAATCGGCCTTTCCGGTTGAGCAGCGGTTTGCCGCACTTCGGACAGACCCGGTCCGGGACGATGTCGGCCGGATCGATCTCGCGCTTCACGTAGCGGCATTTCGGATAGCCGGAGCAGGCTACGAAGGGACCGCGTTTCCCGGTCCGCTTGACGAGCGGCTTGCCGCAGCGCGGACACGGTTCGCCGGTCGGCTCCGGCGGCGGCGCCTTTTCCTGGCCCTCTCGGCCCTTGATGTAGTCGCATTCGGGATACAGGGAGCAGCCGATGAACTCGCCCAGCCGGCTCATCCGGTAGACGAGCCGGCCGTTTCGACCCTCTTCCTTGCATTTCGGGCAGTCCTCGCCCGTTTCGCGCATCGGGACTTTGACGCGAGCGGTCGCTTCCGCTTTGGTCAGCGTCTTGGAGAACGGCTTGAAAAACTCACGGACGATCGGCACCCATTTGCGCCGGCCTTCCTCGACATCGTCGAGCTCCTCCTCCATCCCGGCGGTGAACTTGACATCGACGATTTCGGGGAAATGCTCGATCAACCAGCCGTTTACGGTCTTGCCTAGCTCGGTGGGGAACAGCCGGCGCTCTTCCTGCCGGACGTAATGACGCGTCTGGATCACCTCGACCGTCGGTGCAAACGTACTCGGCCTGCCGACCCCGAACTCCTCGAGTGCCTTGATCAACGAAGCTTCGGTGTAGCGCGGTGGCGGTTGGGTGAAGTGCTGCTCCGGCTTCAGCTCCTGCAAATTCAGGAGCTCCTCGATCGACAGCGGCGGCAGTTCCTTCTCCTCGTCGTTGTCGGTGTCCCGCTCCCAGACACGCGTGAAGCCGTCGAAGACGAGCACCGAACCGTTCGCTCGGAACACGTAGTCCGCGGCGCCGATATCGACCCGGGTTTGCGCGAAGCGGGCGGCGGTCATCTGGCTGGCGGTGAAGCGCTGCCAGATCAGGCGATAGAGCCTGAGCTGATCCGGCGTCAGGAAGGACCGTATCGAGTCGGGCGTCCGCTCGACATCGGTCGGCCGGATCGCCTCGTGTGCATCCTGCACCGGACCCTTTGCCTTGAACTCCACCTTGTCGCGGCGCGCGTAGGTGGGCCCGTACTGCTCGGTAATGAAGTGCCGCGCTGCCGTTGATGCCTCATCCGAAATGCGGAAGGAGTCGGTGCGCATGTAGGTGATGAGGCCAACCGGCCCCTGCGTCCCCAGCTCCACGCCTTCGTAGAGTTGCTGGGCGAGGCTCATCGTCCGGTTTGGCTTCAGCCGCAAGCGGTTGGAGGCGTCCTGTTGTAGCGTGCTGGTCTTGTACGGCGGCGGGGCGTTGCGCGTGCTGTCCTTCGTCTCGATCGAGAGCACCTTGTAGCTGGCGCCCTCGAGCTGCCCGATGATCTCGCGCACTTGGCCCTCTTGTGTCAGCTCGAGCTTGTCCTCACTCCCCTGCTTGCTCAGCAGCCGGGCCGCGAAGACCCGTTGCGGTAGGTCGACCTTCGAGAGCATCGCGTCGAGCGTCCAGGATTCGACCGGGACGAACTTCTCGATCTCCTCTTCCCGCTCACAGACCAACCGGACCGCGACCGACTGCACCCGGCCGGCACTCAGCCCCTTGCGGATCTTCTTCCACAGCAACGGACTGAGCTTGTAACCAACGAGGCGATCGATCACCCGCCGCGCCTGCTGGGCGTCGACCAGGTCTTGATTCATCGGACGTAGCGCGTTGAGTGCCTTCTCGACCGCGCTGGGCGTGATCTCGTGTAATTCGATGCGCTGCGGATCCTTCAGGTGCAACACGTGCGCCAGATGCCAGGCGATCGCTTCGCCTTCGCGGTCAGGATCCGATGCCAGCAGGATGTTCGACGCGCCTTTGGCGGCCGCCTTCAATTCCTTGATCGTCGATTCCTTTCCCGGAATGGTGACGTACTCCGGCTTGAACGAGTGCTCGATGTCGATGCCCAGCGTGCTCTTCGGCAGGTCACGAACATGCCCCATCGAGGCGCGAATGTCGTACTTGCCGCCAAGAAAGCGGCCAAGCGTCTTTGCCTTCGCAGGCGATTCAACGATGATCAGTGGGTTTGCCATTTCAGTTCGGAGCGCGCGTGACCGCACCGCAGTCGCCGATTATATAGCCGCCAATTTCCAGCAACGTCAAGCGTCGATTCACTTCTTTGATGTCCAGGTTCATCATGACCGCCAGGTCATCATGATGGCGCGGTTCTACCCAATCAAGCAATTCCCAAACGGCAAATAGCTCCGGATCTTGCGGTCCCGAATCCGCGCGCGCACGCGTACGCGCGTGTGTATGCGCACGCGCACGCGCGTGTGTATGCGCACGCGCGCGCGCATGTACGCGCGCGAGAGCCGGAAATTCATCGAGCACGTCCTCGACGGTTTGCACCAGCGTGGCCCCGTCTTTGATCAGCCGATGGCCGCCGATCGCCAGGGGATTCTCGATGCTGCCGGGCACACAGAACACCTCGCGGCCCTGCTCGGCCGCCATGCGCGCGGTGATCAGCGCGCCGCTTCGTTCGGCAGCCTCGACCACAACCACGCCTAGGCTGAGCCCGCTGATGATCCGATTGCGGATGGGAAAGCGACCGGGCAGTGGCAGGGTGCCGTTGTCAGCCTCGGTCACGAGCGCGCCGGTCCGCGCGATGGCCTGCGCCAGCTCGGCATGCTCGGGCGGGTAGATGCGATCCAGGCCGGTGGCCATGACGGCAACGGTCGGCGTCGGGCCCTCGAGCGCGCCGCGGTGTGCCGCAGCATCGATGCCACGCGCCAGTCCGCTGACCACCACCACGCCAGCGTTGGAGAGCTCCCGCGCCAACCGGTGCGCCGCACGGCCACCGTACGGGGTGGCCCGGCGCGAACCGACGATCGCGATCATCGGCTCCGAGGGTAGCCGCCCGCGGACGTGGAGCCGCGGCGGCGGATCGTGAATCTCCTTGAGGAGCGCCGGATAGACCGGATCCGTCAGCCAGACGGTCGTTGTTTCCCTCCCCCCTTGGGCGGCGCTCACCCGCTCTCGCGGTACTGCAGGGCCTCAGCGATGTGCGCCGGTTCGATGTCGGGTCGAGCGTCCAGGTCGGCGATCGTGCGGGCGACCCGCAACACCCGGTGGACGGCGCGACCGCTCAAGTGCAGGCGATCCGCGGCGGTCTCCAGCAAGATCCGGCTGGTGGCATCGAGCACCGCGTCTCGCCGCAGCTGCGTCCCGGTCAGCGCCCCGTTGAGCGGACCCTGTGGGCGGCGGCCGCGCTGACGCGCCCGAGCCTGGATGACGCGCTCCCGTACGGTGACGCTGCCTTCGGCGACGACCTCGGCGCGCAACAACTCGCCCGCGGCCTGCCGCGGCACCGTAACCTGCAGGTCGATCCGATCGCGAATCGGCCCGGAGAGCCGCGCCCGATATCGCTGCCGCTCGAGCGGGGTGCACTCGCAGAATCGTTTTGGGTCGCCGGCAAAACCGCAGGCGCACGGATTGGCCGCGGCGACCAGGATGAAGCGGCCGGGCAGCAGGGCGTGACCGCGGATCCGCGCGACCGCCAGCCTTCCTTCTTCCAGCGGTTGACGGAGCGATTCGAGCGCGTCGCGGCGGAACTCCGTGATCTCATCCAGGAACAGGACACCCCGGTGAGCTCTCGAGATTTCACCCGCCCTCGGCACGGCGCCGCCACCGCCGACGAGCGCCGCCGGCGAGATGGTGTGATGCGGGGCGCGAAATGGTGGGGCCTCGCGCAGGCCGGCCCCCGGAGGCAGCATCCCGACGCAGGAGGCGATCGACGTGACCTCGACCGCTTCCGGGTGTGTCAGGGCCGGCAGGATACCGGGCAGGGCTCGCGCCAGCAACGTCTTGCCCGCCCCGGGCGGACCCACCAATAAAAGATGATGCGCTCCGGCAGCGGCCACCTCGAGCGCGCGCTTCGCGTGCGGTTGGCCGCGAACATCGGCCAGGTCGACCGGGAGCGGAGCGGCCGGGGCGGCGTCGGGGCGCGAGCTCGGCGCCTCGACAAGGGGCGCCCCGGCTTCCCAGTGCGCTTTGAGGTCGCGCAGGTGACCGACGCCGAGCACCGGCGCGGTAGTGGCGATCCTGGCTTCCGCCACGTTCGCGGTTGGCACGTAGAAGTGGCGCACACCCAGCTGGTCGAGGTGCGCGGTGATGGCAAGCGTGCCACGGATAGGACGGACCGCGCCGTCCAGGGCGAGCTCTCCGAGCCAGGCTGCATCACTCGGGAGTGGGCGGTCGCC
This sequence comes from Chloroflexota bacterium, assembly GCA_005889225.1. Taxonomy (GTDB): domain Bacteria; phylum Chloroflexota; class Dormibacteria; order CF-121; family CF-121; genus CF-13. Next base: position 8,021 of record VBEW01000082.1, read on the forward strand.
GGCGGCATTGACCACCGCTGCCGCGATCGCCAGGTCAAAGCCGCTGCCCTCTTTCGGGAGCTGGGCCGGTGCCAGGTTGACGGTGACCCGCCGGCCCGGGAACTCGAAGCCGCTGTTGTTGATCGCGATCTTGACCCGTTCGCGCGCTTCCTGGAGGGCGCGGTCACCCAGGCCGACGATGTGAAACCCCGGCAGGCCATCGGCTATGTCGGCCTCCACCTCGACCCGGACCCCGTCGAGGCCAAACACCGTCCCAGACAGGGCCCTGGCCAGCACTCAGGCCGGATATTACACGATTTTGTGTATAGGCGCGTGCTAGCTATCTCGAAGTTGATGTATGAGCTTGGTCCCGTGAACCACCGATGATGTACGGGCACAGGCCATGGATTGGAAGCAGACGGCGGCACGCGGTCTCGGCTGGCTCACCACCCTGCCCTACCGGGCTCAGCCTCGGGTGACGATCGGCCCTCGACTCCTGGGCAATGGCCGGCTCCGTATCTCCGGCCCCGGCCGGGTGATGCTCGAGGCGGACGTCAACGCCTGGTCGCACGCGGAGGTCAACCGGTTGGTCACCACTCGACAGCAGGCCGTGATCCACGTCGGACGCAATGCCCGGCTGAACGGCTGCACCATCATCGCCGCCGACCGGGTGGAGGTGGGCGCCGACTGCGTCCTCGGGTCGTGCGAGATCCGCGATCATCTCCCCTACTCCGAGTCCCCGGAGGATCGTCGGCGGCCCGCTGAGCCGAAGCCGGTCGTGATCGAGCCGAACGTCTGGATCGGTGGCCAGGTCTCGATCCTCCCCGGCGTGCGCATCGGTCGCGATTCGGTAGTAGGGATCCACACGGTGGTGTTCGACGATGTGCCGCCCGGTGTCATCGCCGGCGGGAACCCGGCCCGCGTGCTTCGCGCACTTGATTCCGGGATCAGCGAGGATAATCGAGATCAGTGAAAGCCAATCCGCCCCCGACGATGTGCGACCAGTGCAAGCACATGCCGCGCTGGGAACGGATCCATGGTCCGGACCAGTCCGTGCGGCTCGAGGACGGGCGGCAGGTCGTGCGCCGCGGACAGGTCTGGGTGTGCACTCACTGCGGCCACCAGGTGCCCGTTTCCTTCGAGGCATGGACCTGACCGCCGCCGCGACGAGCCAGCTAGACCGGCTCCGGCAGGTCCTCGACAGGCGGGTGCGGCGGAGCATCGACACGGCGCCGCCGCTGGTTCGGGCCGGCGTGCTGATTCCGCTGGTGATGCGCGCCAACGGGCTCGAGATGCTCTTCACTCGCCGGACGGACACGGTGCTGACGCACAAGGGCCAGATCTCATTCCCCGGTGGCCAGCGCGAGGATTCCGACCTGGAGACCATCGAGACCGCCCTGCGTGAAAGCTACGAGGAGATTGGCCTCGAACCGTCTCGGGTAACGGTGCTCGGCGAGCTGGATGACGTTTTCACAGCGGTCAGCAGCTTCGTGATCACGCCTGTCGTCGGACTCGTCGAGGGCGGCATCGATGACCTGCGGCTGGCGCCTGACGAGGTGAAGAGCCTGCTGGTGGTGGCGGTCGACCGGCTGCTGGATCCGACGGTGCACGCCGTCGAGACCCGCAGTCTCGGGGAACAGCTGTACCGCATCCACTATTACACCGTCGGCGAGGACGTGATCTGGGGCGCCACCGGGCGGATCGTCTACCAGTTCCTCAAGGCCTGGGAAGAAGCCGCCTGAAGGCTCGCGGCGCGTTTCTGGACGAGACCCTTCAAACGCAACCCGATGTGGTGGAGAGACTGTTGCGAGACCCGCTGCCTGCGGCCGTCGTCTCGCGGCTGTCCGGACTTTCCCGCATCTTTCTGGTCGGCACCGGGACGAGTTACCACGGCGCACTGGTCGGTCAGTATTTGATGCGGAGCGCGGGCGTCGACGCGTGGGCGATCCCGGCCTTCGAGTTCGTTAACTATCCGCCGCGCATCAAGTCCGACGACGGGCTGCTGCTCCTGAGCCATCGAGGAACCAAGCGCTTCAGCCAGGCTGCACTCGAAGCGTTTGACCACCGTGATCACTGGTTAGCCATCACGGGCGAAGGTTCGCCGCTGCACGGTCCGGGCGTTATCAACACCGTGGCGCAGGAGCGGTCGCCCGTCCATACGGCCAGCCACACCGGGGCGATGGTTCGGCTGGCCCAGTTGGCGGTCGCCCTCGGTTCGCCTCCATGGAAGGCTGGGCTTGCCCGGTTGCCCAACGCCACCAGGGAAGCACTTGCGCTTCGCCCGCACGTCATCCAGGCGATCGACCGCCTCCGCCTCGGACGCGTCATCCACTTCGTTGGTGGCGGTCCCGCCTACGCCACCGCGCTCGAGGGGGCCCTGAAGTTGCGCGAAGCCGCCTACGTAAGCACCGAGGGTCACGACGTGGAAAGCATCTTGCACGGCCCGCTCATCAGCCTCAACGCCGAGGACTCGGCGGTGGTGATCGCGCAACATGGCGCCAGCTTGGAGCGCACGGCAGAGCTGACGGCGGCGCTCCGC
>VBEW01000266.1 GCA_005889225.1 Chloroflexota bacterium
TATCCTCCTCCCGGATCCCGATGCCCTCGTCGTGGACCGAGACCTTGGCGTTCCCCTCTTTGTCGGGAAAGGCGATCACCGCGATGTTGCCCCCGCGCGGTGAGTACTTGACCGCGTTGTTCAGCAGATTCAGGAGGGCTTGTTGGAGGCGCCGCCGATCACCCCGAACGGTCAGCCCCGGCTCGAGGCGCACGCGAATCGGATGGCGGCGCGGATCGGCCTGAAAGTGCTCCACGACCTCCTTGACGAACTCCGCCAGGTCGAGACGCTCGAAGTGGTAGGTGAACTGGTTGTTCTCGATCCGGTTGACGGCCGCAAAGTCCTGCACCAGTCCCGTCAGGCTGGCGGCGCTCCGATGGATCCCATCGACGAGGGCAGCCCGGGTTTCCTGGTCGAGCCGATGCTGTTGGGTGAGCAGGGTATCGGCCTGGGTCTTGATGCTGGCCAGCGGTGTTTGCAACTCATGCGCCACCATCGAGATGAAATCCGAGCGGACCTTGTCGATCTCCTCGAGTCGCTCCACCCGCTCTTTCTCCAACACTTCCCGGCGGCGAGTCTCATCCAGCTGCCGGGCGCGCTCGATCGCGGTGCGGAGCGCCCGATCGAGACGGGTTCGGACGTCACCGACCAGCAGCCCGGCGACGAGCGCGACGAACAGGAAGAGAAAGACGCGGCCGATCACGAAGCCCGGCGGCGGTGAGACGCTGGCGAATCCGGTCAGGCCGCCGATGACCACGTAGAGCACGGACACGACCAGGGCGGTCGCCATCGAGCCGGGCAACCCCAGCCGCACGGCCGAGGCGATGATCAGAAGATAAAAGAGGAGCGAAAAATCGGTCGGGGCGCCGTATCCTCCCGAGAAATAGAGGATGCTGGTCGCCACCATGAGGTCGATGCCGGTGGTGACGAAGCCAAACCAGCGACCCGGCCGGAAGCCTCGTACCAGGACCACCGAAACCACCAGGTTGACCAGGCCCCACGAGAACAGGATGGTGTCGACCAGGAAGACGGAGGCCGGCGAATTCTGGTTGCCAAAGTGGTTGAGGATGACACCCGCCGCCAGCACCACCCAGCGGCCCACCACCGTGATGCGCTCGGCGCTGGCCAGAACGGCCGCCTGACTGTCGCGGACTACAGCGGAGAAATCGCCAGCAGAGGTCTCAGGGTCCGCCACGGCCGTATAACGCCGTTTCCCCCGGAGGGCTTGT
>VBEW01000267.1 GCA_005889225.1 Chloroflexota bacterium
CCAGAACGGGCCCATGGCCTGCTGGTAATAGGAAAGGCCGATGCCAAGCACCGGATGATCCCTCAGCATCCGCAGCGTCTGTCCCCAAATCCGGATACGAAAGTCCAGCGTATTGCCGGGGAGCGCCTGCAGCTCGTAGGCAATCCGAGCCCGAATCAGGGGGACCTGGCTGACGGCGAGGGCCGCCGCGACGACGCCCGGGACCAGCAGCCTGGCCCACCGATGCGAGACCGCCAGACCCAGGGCGACCGCTCCAAGTGCCAGGTATCCGCCGCGCGAGAAGCTGAGGAGGCAGGCGGGGAGGGCGATCATCAGGAACAGGGCACTGAGCCAGCGCACCGCTCGACCCCGACCGTATACGAGCAAGCTGCCGGCCATTGCCACCAGCGGGACGAGATAGAGCGAGACGGCGTTGGCGGTCTGGTAGATCACGACCGGCGGCGTCGTACTGAGGTCGAGCACATGCTGGCGAAGCGCATCGAGCACGACTGCCGCGTTCAGGGCCGCGGCGACCGCACCGCCCAGGCCGAAGCCGAGCAGGATCAGACCGGCTCGCCGGGGCGTCGAGGCGATCGTTGCCACGATCAGAAAGAACGCGCCCGGCTCGATGAAGTAGGCACGGTACAGCCCGAGCGCCGCCCGATGGTCGCCCGAGACGAGCACCGAAAGGGCGCCGGCGGCGATGAACGCGAGGGCCGGAAGGGTGAGCGGGCCGTGCCAGTCGATGCGCTCGCGCCGCCGAACCGATTCCACCGCGAAAATGGTGATCGTGGCCAGGAGCGCCACCTCGAGCAAGGTCGTCGGCAGCGGTCCCACGTGCCAGCGGATTACGTAGGCGGGCGCGAGGGCCCCGGCGATCGTGGCGGCCAGCAGCGTATAAGGGTACGGCCGGCGAACGGACGCCGTCGCCGGCTGGCCGCCGGCTCGGGATTCTGTCATCGCCTCGTCAGACGTGCGCGATAATCCTATGGATCGCTCACCATGAGGCTGGTTTGACGGCAAGGGGGATCGGCTTCGACGCGCGCCTGATCGGGGCGCTGGGCATTGGTCGATATATTAGCGGGCTTCTTCCGAAGCTGGCCCTCATCCTGGGTGAGCGCCTCACCGTGATTGCCACCCGGCAGGACACGGCTATCGTTCGTGCCCTGATCGGCGGATCACCGCACCTGATGACCGTCAACGCCCAGCCCTACCGCCTGGCGGAGCAGTCGCTGCTGCCGCTCAGCCTGCTCCGGGCCGAGCTCGGGTTGATCCATTTCCCGCACTACAACCTGCCCCTGGTCAAGCCCGGCCACTTCGTCGTCACGGTTCACGACCTCTTCCCCTTCCAATTTCCCCAGATCCACTCGGGCCCGCTGCCGCGCACGGTGAATCAGATGCTGATGCGCAATGCGGTGCGCCGCGCCGACCGCATCATCACCCCCTCGAACGCGACGGCGCTGGCGGTCAAACAGAGCTTCCCGGGCTCGGCCGATCGGGTGCTCGCGATTCCGGAGGCTGC
>VBEW01000270.1 GCA_005889225.1 Chloroflexota bacterium
GGCCGACGCCCTGGAGTTCTTGCTGGCCGGCGCGACGGCGATCCAGCTTGGGACCGTGAACTACGTGCGGCCACAGGCCGTCCGCGAGATCCATGATGGGATCGCCGCCCACCTTGAGGAGCACGATCTGCGTGACCTCGGAGCATTGCCGATCCGGCCTGCCCGGGTAGAGGCGCATGTCTGACCAGGATCGGGGGGAGCAAGCCGCTCTGCAGGCATTTGAGTCGGCCGGCGCCTTCCTGCGCGGTCACTTCGTGTACACCAGCGGCCGACATGGGGCCGATTACCTCGAGAAATTCCGGATCCTCGAAGATCCCCGGGCGACCATGCAGCTGGCGGCGATCGTTGCCGGGTATTTCCACTCGTCCGGTGTCCAACTCGTCGCCGGTCCCACAACGGGCGGCATCATTCTTGCTTACGAGGTCGCCCGCCAGCTTGGCGTGGAGACGCTTTATGTCGAGCGGGGCGAGCGGGGCGGTCGCGTCTTGCGCCGTGGTTTTATGATCTCGCCCGGCACGCGCGTCCTGGTGGTCGACGACGTGGTGACGACCGGCGGCTCCGTCTTGGAGACCCAGGCCTGCATTGCGGAAGCGGGCGGCCTGGTGGTCGGGATCGGGGTGCTGGCCGACCGCACCGCCGGCCGAATGGAAACGAATGTTCCCTTTTTCGCCTGCCTCAGTCTCGACTTTCCCTCGTATGCGCCTGAGGAATGTCCCCTCTGCGCCGCTGGCGTGCCAATCGCGCCACCGCGCGGCAGCGGAAAGAGGTTCGCGCCCGTCTAAATCACTGCAACCAGGACGGCCCGGCAGCCGGCTGTCGATGCAGTTGCTCGCGCATCTCGCGGCGGAGGTTTTTCCGAGCTGCGACAGGATCGGCCGGTCGGGACGGCTGCGTCGGCGTAACCGGCGGGCGGATCGGCGTGGCTCCCTGTTCTTCGACCGTCGCACGCCGCGCGGCCCGCAACACATGACGCAAGCGCACCGTCCATGCCACTTTCCCGAAGTCCCACTGACCGAGCACTGGCTCGTGCTCCGGCTCGCGCTCGATTCGCGCGGTGAGGCTCTGTTCGTGGTCGAGGTCGGCAAGCTGAAGGGCGGCCGCCGAAGCGTTGACCGGTGCCATAACCGCAACAGCGGACGCGGCGGTATCGCGCAGGATGCGCATGATGGCGTGGGTCGGCACCAGATTATCGAGCGCCAGCTCCGGATCGAGGAGCAGCTGGACGGCCGATCCAGTTGAGGACCCGGTGAGCACCAGATGGTCGAGATCCCATATCGATTCCTTGCCACCGGGCTCAACCACGAAGACCGTGGTCGGCAATAGCTCGGTCGGTGCCAGGGCCTTGACGCGCTGCCGGGCAGTTCCATCCGCGAGCTCCCGGAGGCGATCGAGCTGGGAGCGCTGCGTTAGGCAGCCGTGTTCATCAATGTATTGCATGTTGTGCCTGCCCTTCTGAACCTGGGACGTTGCGCCACGCAACGTTGTCAACAATTCTATCAGCGTCGGCCGGCGATGCAACAGATTTTTTCGCGCTTAATCCAAGAGCAGCGCTCTTCCCTGAGCGAGTTCTCATAAACGGCTCGTGGCCGCCATAAGTTACGCCGGTTTTCAACAGGTCGCCGTTTCGTACCTATCCCCGCGGTCGGCGCGTTGTGAGGGCGACCATGAACATCACGAGGCTCGGAGCGATCATCGGCGGACTCGCGCTCGGCACCGCGGCCGGCGCGGCGCTACAGCTCAACGCTGCTAGTGCGTCGGGAGCGAGCCACGATCAGCCTCTGCCGGCGCCATCCGCGATTGCAACTCCTGCTCCCAGCCCATCTCCAAGCCCCAGATGCCCGGCCATCAAACTCGCCCTTGCCTTCACCAGCAATGTGTCGGATACCTCTGCGCTCCACCTGCATCTGCCGTGGGGGACGCCTGGTGATCCGGAGGGACAGATGGTCGAGGATTATGGTGCCTACAACGGCACCACGGTCCGGAAGCACCTGCCGGTTCATGACGTCACGACGGGATCGCTAGTGGAGCTGTCCGGTCACAACGCCATCGACATCGTGCTCGACAGTGGGACGCGGCTATATGCCGTGACCTCAGGGACCGCCTACCGAATCACGAACTGGACGATCCCAGGCTGGCCGCAGGGTTGGGCATCCGTGGTCGTGTCCGATGTCCTGAAGGACGACCGTGGCGAGCCAATTGCCTTCTTGTACGGCCACGTTCGCGAATTCGATGCTCAGAACGGACAGCGCGTCGAAGCGGGGGCCTTGATCGCGAAGAGTGGCGGGGACCCTGATGATCCCGGGGCTGGCTTCAGTGACATGGCGAACGTCCATTTCGAAGTGATCGAGTCACCTCATCCCTTGATCGCGCACGCCGGCACGGTCAATCCGCATCAGTTCCTCGAGAACCTCTACGATTCCGCCGCGCACCCGCCCCTGGGTTGCTCGCCGAGCCGATAGACGCTCAGACAGACCCTGTAAGTCCGGCAGAACGAAGGCGGCGGTAAAAGGTTACGGATAACTTCCCCTAACGACGGCGCGTTCGTTCTCTGTAGTCGACCAATCGCACGCAGGAAGGGAGCGCAATGACCAGGCGAACCGTGATCCGGGTTGGATCAACGATCACCGTTTTCATTCTTTTCGGACTCATTGGCGGCATCTTTCTCAACACGCTGTTGACGAGCGCAGCGAACTCACCCCTGGTGGCTCCGGTTTCGACCCCGAGCCTCGAACCCACCCCTGAGCCGACGACCGATCCGGTTGTGGCCCCGACACCATCCGAGGATGCGACGCCGACACCCACGCTGCCCGCGGTGGTGGCGACGCCCACGCCGGCGCCGACCCCTGGTGC
>VBEW01000101.1 GCA_005889225.1 Chloroflexota bacterium
GAAAATGCGCTCGTGCCGACCGACTGGATGGCGCTGGCGGCAGCCAGCAGCAACCCGATATCCGCGATCTGAACAGCGAGACGAAGGCCACGCCGGCGTCTCGCGGTCTCATCAAGCGCCCCACTCCAGGCCAGGGTCAGCAGTTGGAGCGCGATGAACAGCAACAGCAGGTTGTCGGCGAGGATGACCGCCAGGACCGCGGCACTGGTGAGGAGCCAGCCGAACCATGGATCGCGCCGGTCACCGCGCACCAGTTGCCGGGTCACCATCAGCGCGGCCGCGGTGATCAGGGTGGCGGCGGCGAAGGCCAGCGAGAGCCCATCCAGCCGGACCGCCAGGTCAGCGTAGGGGAAGGTCGTGAGATAGGGAACGTCGACGTGCTCACCAGGCGCGAGTCGCAACAGCTCGACGAGCGCGATGATCCCGGCAATTCCGGTCGCGGCCGAAGCGATCCAGCCGTTGATGCGACGCCGTGGGCGCCAGCGTACGAAGACCGCCGCGACCAGCAGCGCGACAAAAGGCAGCAGCGCCTGTGCCGCCAGCGGCATGCTCGCTGACTTAGTAGATCAGCGCCCCTCGGGGCGTGCTAGCGGGCGATTCGGGGCGTGGGGACCGCGCCCTGCAGGGGAACTTCTTCGGCGCAGTAGGGGCACACGCTCCATCCCAGTTTGAGCTGCTTGTTGCACCGTGGGCAGAGTTTACTGAACTGGGTTTTGCAGTGCGGGCAGAGGACGTACTGCGAGTCGATCGGTTCGCCGCAGCTGGGGCATGGTCGCAGCTCGCGCGCCGGCCCACCCGGCTCGGCGAGCGCCTGGGTCTCGAGCTCCAGGGCGCGGCGCTCCGCCATCGTGAGCGGCGGCCGGATGATCATGTAGATGAAGAGGCCGAAGATTGGCAGCACCAGGGAAAGTCCGGTGGCAAAAACATGGAACAGCACGCTGTTCGAGCGCTCGCGGGCATCGCGGAATGCCCAGTAGGAGAGGCTGAGCCAGAAGGCCAGCAAGTAAAACACGACGATGAAGAGCAGCGGCTTCAACGACGTCAGGTTCGGCAATACGCCTCCTCACCAAACAGGAATTTTGTCTCCGATACCTTACCCTAATTCGGCCTTTTCACCCAACAGCCCCCGGAGCCGCTGCGCGGCCTCCTGGGCGTGGGCGAGTCGGGCTCGCTCCCGATCGACGACCGCGGTCGGCGCTTTGTCGGTGAACTGGGCATTGCTCAGCTTTGCCTGGATCGTGTCGATCTCACGCTGTCGTTTTTGCAACTCACCGCGGAGCCGCTCGGTCTCGCTGCCGCCGTCCGCCGGGAGGCCCAGGCGCACCGTGGTCGGACCGACGACCACCACCGCTTGCGGCATCCCCTCGGGGAGTTCGCCGTTGAGCTCGAGCTGCGCGAGGGTGGCCAGGTAGCGCCGTCCGACCGGCTCCGCCAGGAGCTTTCGCGGCGAGATCACCTGGGCCGGCTGGCGCCGCGCCCGCGGATCCGAGGTGTGCCGCAAGTTGCGGACCGCCCGCACCACGTCGAGCAGGTGGCCCATCTCGTCCATCAGATGGCGGTCTTCGATCGTCTCGTCCGGCAACGGCCAGGACGCGTACACGATGGTTTCGCCTTCATGCGGCAGCCGCTGCCAGAGCTCCTCGCTGACGAACGGCATGATTGGATGCAGCAGCCGCAGGGTCGTCTCGAGCACGTCGATGGCCACCGCCTGGGCGGTCGCGGTCGAGGCATCACCGGCTTGCAGCCGGGGCTTGATCAGCTCGAGATAGTCGTCGGCGAACTCGTGCCAGGCGAATTCATACAGGGCGTCGATTGCCGGCCCGAAGTCGAAGCGCTGGAAGGATTCCGTCACCAGGCGCGTCACCGCACTCAGCCGGCCGAGAATCCAGGTGTCGGCCGGCTCCAGGGTTGATTCATCGATGGGCATCGGCGGGGCGCCCGCCGGAAGCTTCAATACCAGCAAGCGAGTCGCGTTCCAGAGCTTGTTGGCGAAAAGTTGGTACGACTTGATCTTTTCCTCGGAGAAACGGATGTCCTGTCCGCTCGTGCCGAAGTAGGCGCACCAGGCCCGGGTAGCGTCCGCGCCGTAACGCCCGATCATGTCCAGGGGATCGACGCCGGTGCCGAGTGACTTACTCATCCGGCGCCCGTCGGCGGCCAGCACGGTGCCGTGGATGAGCACATCGGAAAAGGGGATGGCGTTCAGGAAGTGCAGGCTGGTGAAAACCATCCGCGCCACCCACAGGTAGAGGATCTCGCGGGCGGTGTCGAGCACCTGCGTCGGGTAGTACCGGCGCAGGTCCTCGGTATCCGCCGGCCAGCCCAGCGTCGCGTAGGGCCAGAGCGCCGAGGAAAACCAGGTGTCGAGCACGTCCGGGTCCTGGATCAACTGCCGGTCGCCGCACTGTTCGCACTCGTGCGGGTCTTTGAGATAGGCGACGGCGTGGCCGTTGGCGCAGGTCCACACCGGGATACGGTGGCCGAGCCAGAGCTGCCGCGAGATGCACCAGTCGCGGATGTTGCGCATCCAGCGCAGGTACTGCTCGCGCCAGCGTTCGGGATGGAAGCGCATGTCATCGTTTTCGGCCACCGCGATGGCGGGCGCCGCCAGCGGCTTCATCTTCATCCACCACTGTGCCGACACCATCGGTTCGATCACGGCTCCGCAGCGATCGCAGTGGCCAACGGAGTGGTGGTAGGGCTCGACCTTTTGCAGCGCGCCCTCCGCCCGCAACATCTCGACGATCCGCGCCCGCGCCTTTGCTACGGGCAGCCCGTTCAGTTGGCGGACCTCCGGGATATTCATCCGGCCGTCCAGATGCAGGATGCTCAAGATCGGAAGGTGGTGTCGCTCGCCGATGTCGTAGTCGGTGACATCGTGGCCCGGCGTGACCTTGACCGCTCCGGTCCCAAACTCCGGATCGACGGCCTCATCGGCGACGATCGGCACGAGGCGATGCACGACGGGTAGCATGACCGACTTTCCGATCAGGTCCTTGTAGCGCCAATCGTCGGGGTGGACGGCGACCCCGGTGTCGCCGACCATGGTCTCCGGACGGGCGGTGGCGACCGAGATGATGCCGCCGCCTTCAACCGGGTAGTCGAGATAGTAGAGCTCGTCGTCGGTTTCCTCGTACTGAACTTCCAGGTCCGAGATGGCACTCTGATCGCGTGGGCACCAGTTGACGATCCTCGGACCCCGGTAGATGAGCCCCTCGCGCCAGAGCTGGACGAAGGCGTAGCGGATCGCGTCGACGTAGCTTGGGTCCATGGTGAATCGATTGCGCGACCAATCCGCCGAGAAGCCAAGCCGGCGCATCTGTTTCAGGATGGTTTGACCGGTGGTCTCGTACCAGTCCTTGACCAGTCGATCCCAGGCTTCCCGGCCGATCGCCTCTTTCGACGAGCCCTTTTTCGCCAGCTGCTTCTCGAGGACATTCTGAGTCGCGATCGCGGCGTGGTCGGTTCCCGGTACCCAGAGCGCCGCGTCGCCCAGCATGCGATGCCAGCGGACCAGCACGTCCTGCAGGGTGTACATGGCGTGGCCCATGTGCAGATCGCCCGTGATGTTGGGCGGCGGCATGGAGATGGTGAAGGTCTTGCCGGTCAGGCTCTCGCGCGGTTTGAAGTAGCCACGCTGCTCCCAGGTGTCGTACCAGCGTTGTTCGACGGCCTTGGGGTCATAGCGGGTCTCCATCGTGGGAACCTAGTTTACGGGCACAGCGGCCTTCAGGCCGCCGCGCTTTGGCGCGGTTTAGTTCCCGTCGGCCGCAGCGGGCTGCTGGATCGCCGCGGGCTCCGTGAGCTCGGCGCTGACGGCAGCTTCGGACTTGGGCAGCAGCGCTTCGGCGATCACCTCGTCCATGCTGTTCACGAACTTGAAGGTGATGCGTTTGCGGATATCGACCGGAATGTCGACCACGTCGGGTTGGTTGTCCGCCGGCAAGACGATGGTTTGGATTCCGATCCGGTGCGCCGCCAGCACCTTCTCCTTCAACCCTCCGATGGGCAGCACCCGGCCGCGCAGCGTGATCTCGCCGGTCAGGGCGACGTCCGAGCGGATGGGCCGCTGCGCCAGCGCCGACACGATCGCCAGCGCCATCGAGATGCCCGCGGACGGACCGTCCTTGGGGATGGCGCCCTTGGGAATGTGGATATGCAGGTCGAGCCTGTCGCGGAAATCGACCGGGATGCCGAGCGCCTCGGCGTTCGAGCGTGCGTAGGAGAGCGCGGCTCGGGCGGACTCCTGCATCACATCGCCCAGCTGACCGGTCAGGTTGAGGTTGCCCTTGCCCGGCATCGTGATCACCTCGATCGTGAGCAGCACGCCACCCACCTCGGTCCAGGCAAGCCCGTTGGCCACCCCGATCAGCGATTCCTTGTGCCCCTCATCGGGCTTGTATTTCGGCGGACCGAGGAGATCGTCGAGGCGATTGGGCGCGATCGTCATCCGTCGCGTTCTCCCGGAGACCACTTCGCGCGCGACCTTGCGACAAACACCCGCGATCGACCGCTCCAGGTTACGAACGCCGGCCTCACTGGTGTAGCGGTTGATCATGCTGGAGACCGCCGTCCTGGTGATCTCGATGTTCTTGTCCGTGAGCCCGTGATCGGTGAGCTGCTTTGGGATCAGGAACTCGCGGGCGATCACCATCTTCTCTTCGGTCGTGTACCCGGGCAGGTTGATCACCTCCATGCGGTCGAGCAACGCCCGCGGGATCGCGTAGTAGACATTGGCGGTCGTGATGAAGAGCACCTCGGAAAGATCGAAGGGGATCTCCAGGTAGTGATCCGAAAAGTGCTTGTTCTGCTCCGGATCGAGCACCTCGAGCATGGCCGACGCAGGATCACCGCGGAAATCTGACGACATCTTGTCGACCTCGTCCAGCAGGAACACCGGGTTGCGGGTGCCGGCCTCGCGCAGGCCCTTGATGATCCGGCCGGGCATGGAGCCGACGTAGGTTCGGCGGTGACCACGGATCTCCGCCTCATCCGACACACCGCCGAGCGAGACCCGCACGAATTTGCGGCCCAACGCCCGCGCGATCGACCGCCCGAGGCTGGTCTTCCCAACACCGGGCGGGCCGATGAAGCAGAGGATCGGCCCTTTCGGCGACTTGGTCAGCTGCCGCACGGCAAGAAACTCGAGGATGCGCTCCTTGACCTTTTTCAACCCGTGGTGATCCTCGTCCAGGACCGCCTCGGCCGCCCGCAGGTCGGTGACGTCCTCGCTGCGCTCGTGCCAGGGAAGCGACGCGACCAGGTCCAGGTAGTTGTGCAGGACCGAGATCTCGGGGGAGCCGGGCGGCATCCGCTCGAGCCGGTCGACGTCCTTGAGCAGCCGGTCTTCCAGCGCCTCGGCCAGTTCCAGCGCCCTGAGCTTCTCGCGGAGCTCGTCGAGCTCGCTGAGCTGCGCCTCCTCCCCACCGAGCTCTTCCTGGATGACACGCATTTGCTCTTTGAGGTAGAACTCCTTCTGCCGCCGGTCGATCTGCTGACGCACCCGTTGACGGATGCTGCGATCCATGTCGAGGATCTCGATCTCGCGCTGCAGCACGCTGGACAGCTTTTCCAGCCGGGCGTCCATCTGGAACGTTTCCAGCACGTCCTGCTTATCGGTGACGCCGATGTTCAGGTTGCAGGCCACGATGTCCGCCAGCCGCCCCGCATCTTCGACGCCACGAACGGTCAAGTTGACCTCCGGCGGGACCTTTTTGTCGAGCTCCACATAGCGGTCGAACAGGCCGACGACTCCACGCATCAGGGCCTCCAGCTCCGACGACGGCTGGACCTCCTCGTCGAGTAGCGCCACCTCAACCTTGAGGTGCGGTTTAACCTCGACGAAGCGCTCGATCAGGGCCCTGGAGGAGCCCTCGATCAAGACCTTGATGGTGTTATCGGGCAACTTCAGCATTTGCACGACTTCGCCGAGCACGCCGACCCGGTAGAGGTCGGCCTCTTGCGGATCCTCGCAGTCGGCCCGCCGCTGGGTGCAGAGAAAGACCTGCTTGCCGTGCATCATCGCGTCCTCGAGTGCCGCAATCGAGCGCTCCCGGCCGACGTAGAGCGGGACGATCATGTGGGGGAAGAGAACGACGTTCTTTAAGGGGAGAAGAGGAAGTTGAAGAGTCGTGGCCGACGCGCCGGTCACCGACGCCAAGGATGTCCTAGGCGGTCTGCTCGGGCGCGATCTCCTCGAGCTCTTCTTCCGAGTACATCTCGGGCTCGTTGCTGAAGTTGACCGACTTCTCCGTGATAACGCATCGCTTGACCTCCGGGCGTGACGGAACTTCGAACATGGAGTTCAGCAAGATGTCTTCGATGATGCTCTTCAGCCCGCGCGCCCCGGTTCCCCGCTGCAGCGCCTTCTTGGCGATTGCGGTCAGGGCGGCCGGTTCGAAGACCAGCTGGACATCGTCCAGGGCGAAAAACTTCTGGTACTGCTTGACGAACGCGTTCTTCGGCTCGGTGAGGATTCGGATGATGTCCGACTCGTCGAGGTAGTCGAGGGTGACGGCGATCGGCAAGCGGCCAACGAACTCGGGGATCAGCCCGTACTTCAATAGATCCATGGGCTGGAGCTGCTTGAGGATCTTCGTCGTCTCCTTGCTGCGGTTCGCGTGGACTTCCGAGCCAAAGCCGATCTGCTTGTGGCCGATGCGATGCTCGATCAGCCGTTCGAGGCCGTCGAAGGCGCCGCCGCAGACAAACAGGATGTTCGTGGTGTTGATCTGGATGAAGTCCTGGTGCGGATGCTTGCGGCCGCCCTGGGGCGGGACGTTGGCGATCGTGCCTTCCAGAATCTTCAACAGCGCCTGCTGTACGCCCTCACCAGAGACGTCCCGCGTGATCGACGGGTTGTCCGATTTGCGGGCGATCTTGTCGATCTCGTCGATGTAGATGATGCCGCGCTCCGCCCGCGCGATATCAAAGTCCGCGGCCTGGATCAGCCGCAACAGGATGTTCTCCACGTCCTCGCCGACGTAGCCGGCCTCGGTCAGGGAGGTGGCGTCGGCGATCGAGAACGGCACGTCGATGATCTTCGCCAGGGTCTGGGCCAGCAGCGTCTTGCCGCAGCCGGTGGGGCCGACGAGCAGCACGTTGGACTTCTGCAGCTCGACGTCGCCCGCCATCTTGCTGTGGGCGATCCGCTTGTAGTGGTTGTAGACGGCGACCGAGAGGACGCGCTTGGCGTGGTCCTGGCCGACGACGTATTGGTCGAGCGCCGCGCAGATCGTCTTCGGGTTCGGGATCAGCCCGCCCTTGGTGCGCTTCTGCGAGGTGGTCTTGGTGTCCTCTTCCAGCACTTCCTGGCAGAGGTCGATGCATTGATCACAGATGTAGACCCCGGGACCGGCCACCAGCTTGCGGACCTGGGACTGGTCCTTCCCGCAGAACGAACAGCGGGTGTGGCGGCGGCGATCCTCGCGTTCGTTCATCGCGAGGTCTTCGGACCTTCCCGTTCGGGTTCGGGTCGAGGCTCGGGCCGGGCGGTGCTGCTGCCGGCGGTGCTCAGCTCGAGACGGCCATCCTTGGCGACCGCGCCATCGCCGTCGCGGGCGGTGCTGACGATGATGTCATCGATGATGCCGTAGCTCTTGGCTTCATCGGCGCTCATGAAAAAGTCGCGCTCGGTGTCCCGCTCGATCTTTTCGATCGGCTGGCCCGTATGGGTCGCCAGGATGTCGTTCAGGGTCTTGCGGATGCGCAGGATTTCCATGGCATGGATCTGGATGTCGGTCGCCTGGCCCTGGAAGCCGCCCGACGGCTGGTGGATCAGGATCCGGGTGTTGGGGAGAGCAAACCGCATCCCCTTGGTGCCACCCGCCAGCAGCACGGTCGCCATGCTGGCCGCCAGCCCCATGCAGACAGTCGAGACCCGCGGGCTGACGTAGCGCATCGTGTCGTAGATGGCGAGCCCGGCGGTGACGACGCCACCCGGGCTGTTGATATAGATGTTGATGTCCTTGTCCGGATCCTCGCTGGCCAGGAACAGCAGTTGCGCCATCACCACGTTGGCCACCTGGTCATCGATCGGGGTGCCGATGAAGATGATCCGGTCCTTGAGCAGCCGGGAGTAAATATCGAAGGCGCGCTCGCCCCGGTTCGTGGTCTCGATGACCATGGGAATAAGGGCTTCGGGACGCCGGCTGAGCCGTTCGAAATTCATGGGGCTCTCCTGTTTCGCCATTATAGGGTTCAATTCTTACAATCCAGTCTTCCGCGTACTCACTTTTGAATACGCATTTGGATCAGCGTTCTTTCCTTCCCCGCGTTTTCCGCTCTCTCCCCGACGCCGACTTCCCCGCGTGCTCGAGCTCTTTGGCTTCCGCAGGCGGCTCCATTGTATCCGAAGATTCTGGCGCAGCCATTGCGCTCAAATAGTCAATGGTCTTTCGCATCAAAAGCTGGTGCCGGAAGTACGCGCGTACCGGGTCGGCAGTACGGAGGTCCCGGTGTCGATGGCCGGCGTGGTCTTCCTCCGCCAGGGCGTTTTGGACGGCCTGTTCGATCTCGGCGTCAGAAACGGTGAGACCCTCTCGCTCGGCGACGGTCTCCAGCGCAAGCTCGAGCCGCACCTTTTGCACAGCCTGCGGGCGTTGCTCCGCCTTCAGCACGTCGAGCGAGGTGTTCGTGTACCCGAGGTATCGCTCGAGCTTGACGCCCTGCTCCTGCAGGCGCAGCTCCAGCTCGCGCACCCGGCGGTTGACCTCGCGGTCGATGAGCGCCTCCGGGATTTCGGCTTCCATCCGCTCGTCGAGCGCCTTCAGCACGTCATTCTCGAAGCGTTGCTCGTCCGCCTGGTGCGCCGCCTCTTGCAGTTCGTCGTGCACTTCCTGCTGCAGCTCCGCCAGCGTCTGGCCCCGTCCCACCTGTCGCGCCAGCTCGTCGTCAAGGGCCGGCAGCCGGCGTTCCTTGATCGCTTTCACGGTGACCCGGAAGACCACGTCCGAGCCCGCGAGGTCTTTCTTCGGGTAGTCGGCCGGCAAGGCCAGCCGGATGTCGCGGCTTTCCCCGATCGCCTGCCCGATAAGGCCTTCGGCCAGCCCGGGGATCAGGCGCTCCTTGTCCACCTCGAGCTGGGCGTCGGTCTGGCTTTCGCCGATCAGTACCGCGCCCGATTTCAGGATGTGGGTGTCAACCGTCAGGAAATCCCCGGCCTGCACCGGCCGCTCGACGGCGTGCAGCTCGGCGAATCGTCCGCGCAGGCGCTTGACGGCCTCGTCGACGTCGACGTCCCCGATCTCGGTGCGGGGCCTTGGCACCCGGATGTCCTTGTACTCCTTGAGGGTGATCTCCGGCTTGACCGAGACCGTGGCGGTAAACCGCATCGGCTGGCCTCGGTCGAACTGCTGGACCTCGACCCGGGGAACGTCGATCGGGTCGAGGCCGGCTTCATCGAGCGCCGAGTTGTAGGCGGTGGGCAGCAAGAGATCGAGCGCTTCCTGGCGGAGTGCCGGCCAGCCGATTTCCCGCTCGATCATCGGCCGGGGCGCCTTTCCCGGGCGGAATCCAGCGATCCGCACCCGCGGAGCGAGCCGAGAGTAGGCCTGATCGATCGATTTCGAAACCTGGTCGGCATCGACTTCGACCGACAGCACGACCTGCGAGCCAGGTTTCCGCTCGGTATCGACCTTCACCGCGGCCACGGTGCCTTACGCTACCAGTTCGAGTTGATCTCGACCACGTCCAAATGGGTCACCGCCGTTACACTTCGACCCCTTGGGGAGGTGGGGGGTTTCCCTCCCCGTAGCTACGTGACAAACAACGACGAGATTGCCGCCGAGCTTTACCCATGTGAGCCGTGCCATGTCGAAGCTGGGAGCCCGTGATTCGACCCGCTTGACGGATCTCTGCCGGTCGGCCTTATCCCTTGAGACGCTTCTTTTGATGTCGGTCGATTAACACCTGGAACAGCAGGGTGGCCATCCAGACAAGCGGCCAGGGGTTGGCCGTAATGATTCCCCAGGGCGAACCAACCCAGTACATCGGGATGATGCCACTAAATTCAAGGGCCCCAAGGACCGCCATGCAAAGTCCCGACAGGCCGCAGATTGCCCAGCTCCAACCGGACAGCTTGATGGCGCCCGCTGTCCATGAGGAGCCGCGCGAAGCGAATCTGCTGAAAATGAATCGTCCCGATATGGCCTGCATCATGCCAAGCGCAATCAAAGCGCCAGACCCGGCGCTGAACAATGAGAAGAGAACGATATTGCCCACTCCCACTGGGTCGAATGTACGCCGCGGCAAACCAACGAGTCAAGGAACTGTGCGGGCGAGAGGACTCGAACCTCCATGGCTTGCGCCACACGGTCCTAAGCCGTGCGCCTGTACCAGTTCGGCTACGCCCGCAGGGCAAAGAGAATATACCCACGTAAGATGCTGGCCGTAAGCAGTCTGGACGTCGCACCCACCATCCACGACGCATTAGCGGCCGGTGGCGCCGTCGTCGCCCTGGAGTCCGCCGTGATCACGCATGGCCTGCCGAAGGCCGCCGCGATGGAGGCCGTTGCGCGACAGTGGGACGCCTGTACCAAGCGGGGCGCCACGCCGGCGGTGGTCGCGGTGTTCGATGGCCGCCTTCGGGTGGGCCTTTCGCTGGAGGACTGCGCCACCCTGGCGGACCGCGCCGACGCCGCCAAAGTCTCGCCCTGGAATCTCGGTGCCGCACTCATCTCGCCGAGATTCGGCGGGACCACGGTGGCGGCCACCATCGCGGCTGCGGCGAAAGCCGGCATCCGGGTCGTCAGCACTGGAGGGATCGGCGGCGTTCATCCCGGCGATGGCCAGGACGTCTCCGCGGACCTGACCGAGCTCAGCCGGCAACCCGTCTGCGTCGTCTGCGCCGGACCGAAATCAACCCTGGATGCCACCGCTACGCTGGAACGACTCGAGACGCTGGGCGTGCCGGTGATCGGTTGGCGCTCATCGGTGCTCGCCGGGTTCCTGGCGACGGCAGCCGGCCGGCGATTGCCCGCGCGCGCCGACAGCGTGGACGAGCTCGCAACGATGCTTCAGCATCACTGGGACCTGGGCGGCGCCGGCGCGGTGGTGAGCCAGCCGCTCCCCATCGCCCTGGCGATCCCCCTGCGCGAGCTGGCTGTTGACGACACGGCGGCCCACGGTCCGGAGCGGACGCCGGCCGAGCTGGCGCAGTTGCAGGCTCGCCTGGGCGAACGGGTCATCCGAGCCAATGTCGCCCTCCTCGAGCAGAACGCCGCGCTTGCCAGCTCGCTGGCCATCGCGCTGGGCCGGCTGCATCCCGCCGCGGAGGCCGCTCGTGCCTGATTCCCCTGCGACCGAGGAGCAGCTTCGGCGCCTGAAGAACACGGTGATGGGCGCCGGTCACCGGCTCTCTCAGATCGCCCGGTCTTATGAGCTCCATCCGGGCGAAGCGACGGAGCTGGCGTCGATCACCCGCGAGCTCGAAGATGCGGCCGGGAGGCTAGAACGCCTGCTGGCCACTCTCCGGCGCGAGCGGTAGCGGATCCGGCTGGAGCGCCCGAAACACGGCGGTGGCGGCCGCGATCGCAATGATCAAGAAGGCCGCGGCGGTGGTGAACAGGGCGATGACGATCAGCGGGGCCGTATTGTGCCCGGCGGTCAGATAAAGCATCGCCGCCAGGGTCCAGAATCCGGTGAGCGCCGCCGCGAGCCGCGCCCAGACCGGGGCGGCCTTGAGATACCGCTGGTGGGTGCCCAGCTGCAGCGGCAGCCGCTCGGCCCAGTCCGGCCGGAAAGCCCAGGCGAGCGCCAGGGCTGCCCAGCCGGCCGCATTCAACATGGCGAACACGCTGAGCATCGCCCGCAACAGGTCCACAGCAGAGCAACGGCACCCTCCGGGCTTCCCTACGCGCGCCATCAGCCCTCTGCGGGGTTGTTACGCGAGCGCGGCCCGCAGCCGGTCCGCCGATTCCTCGGCCAGCGTGTCGTTGATGAAAACCCCCGCCCCCGACTCGGAGCCGGCCAGGTATTTCAGCTTGCCGCGGTCTCGCAGAATCGGATAGAACTCGACATGGAGGTGCGCCTGTTGCGGGGATGGCTGGCCGGCGGGCGCCTGGTGCATCGCCATCATGTACGGCATCGGCGCGTCGAACAGGCGGTCGTAGGCGCGGGCAATCCGCTGCATAGCCGCCAGCAGGGCCTGCCGGGCCGAGGGGGTGAGCGCCGTCAGTGCGGGCCGGTGGCTCTTTGTGGTGACGTGAACCTCATAGGCCCAGCGGGCATAGCCGGGGACATAGGCGACGATGCCGCCGTCGTCGATCAAGACGCGACGCCGGCCCTTCCGCTCGTCGTCGATCAGCCGGCAGAGCAAACATCCCGCAGACCGGCGCCGGAGTTCGGTCGCCGCCACCGGCGGGACGAACGGGTAGGCATAAATCTGTCCATGAGGGTGATGCAGTGTGACGCCCACCTGTTCCCCACGGTTCTCGAAGATGAACACATAGCGGATCCCACCCCGCGCCGACAGGTCGCGATAGCGATCGGTCCAGACCTCCGCCAGCCGCTCGAGGCGATCGGCGGGAAGGGTGGCAAAGGTGCCCTCATGCTCATCGGTGTAGACCACCACCTCGCATGACCCGCCAGCCGGCCGCGCCGGCACCATGGCGGGAAAGCGATTTTCAAAGACCGCGGCGTCGAATCGCGACGCCGGAATTTCGGTTGAGTGACCCGGCCGCGATGCGCAGAGCGGGCAGTCGGCCCGCTCCGGCAGAAACGTGCGGCCCTGCCGCGACGCGGCCACCAGCACCCACTCGCGGCGCAATGGATTCCAGCGGCGTTGGTAGACGCCGGTCGGCATCGACGGCGCCTCGTAACCCTCGGGCGCTGGCGCGAGATCACCGTACAGGTACACGCGACGCCCGTCCGGCTGGACGATCTCCGTGCGGAGCGGGCGCGACATCGCGCCACATCATAGGTCAGCAGATCAGCGCCCCGAGACGGTCGGGGAAGAGAATGCGCCCAGGAGGATTTGAACCCCCGCGCCCGGGTCCGTAGCCCGGTGCTCTATCCAGGCTGAGCTATGGGCGCATCGCGGAAGCCTATTTTAGTGCGAACGACGCCAGCGTGCTGTACCGAGGGGGACCGCCGCCCAGCTGGCTGCGCATCAGGCGGACCTCGGTGACGGGAAGCTCGCCCAGGTCGATGTCGCCCCAGGCCGAGGACCACTCCTGCAGCCGGCGGCGCTCCGGTGCGCGCAATGGTCGCTGAACCCGGGCGAGCGTCAGGTGCGGGCGGAAGCGGCGATCTTCGACCGGCACCCCCGCCTGGCGAAGCCCGTCACCCAGATCGCCCTGGAGCGCAACCAATCGAGGCAGCTCCGTGCCGCTGATTCCGGCCCACACCACCTGCGCGCGGCTGACGCTCGGGAACGCGCCAACCCCCCGCGCGACAAGCCGAATCGGATGATGGGTTTCGACGATGGGGGCGAGCCGGGAGCTGAGGTCCTCGACCCGTGGAACGGGAAGGTGGCCGAGGAAATGCAGCGTGAGATGCATTCGCTCCACCGGGTTGACCCGGATCGATTCGCCCAGCGACGCCAGCCCGTCGAGCGGTCGTTGGAGACTTGCCTGGAGCGCCGGTGAGATCTCGATCGCCAGGAAGACACGCCAGCGCTCGCCCTCAGCCTCCGGCATGGCTGCCGACCTTGATGGCGATCGCGCCGTCGCGCCGCAGGGATGACTCGCGGTCGTCGACAAACTTCGTGAACCACGCCGCGGTGGCCTGTGGACTGTCCAGCTCGACCGAGGGCGCCAGGACCAGGATGACGGCCAGGTGCACCTGGTCCTCGCGTCGCTCGAGCACGGTAGCGATGGTGAAGCCGCGATTCGTCGGGATGATGCCGCTCACCGCGCCGGTGGCCAGCGCCTCGACCGCCGCGCTAAGCGGCGGCTCCGGAATATCAGCCGGACGCAGCCACCCGGCGTCCCCGCCGCGAGCAAAGGTCCCCGTATCGTCGCTCCAGCGCGCCGCCACCGAGGCGAACGTCGCGCCCGATTTGAGCTCGCCGGCGGCGGAGCGGGCGCGGTCGCTGGCCATCGCCCGCATCAGCGCCACCTCGGTCAGAAGCGCCCGCTGGTACGCGGAAAAGCTCGCGGCCGTGAAGCCGTTGCGGCTCAGCGCCGCGTCGAATGTCGACGCGCCGGCCTTCGAGCGCAGGGCCGCGAGCCTCGCCTGCACCGCCTTGTCGGCGACCGTGATGCCCCGCTTCTCGGCCTCCTGGCGGACGATTTCTTCGTGTACCAACTGCTCGATGGTGAAATCCTCGAGCCGCTGGGCGGGAGCGGGGCTGGGGATCGCCTCGGGGATCCCGGCGAATGGGTCGCGGTGGCGGCTGACCTGCAGCCGGGCCTGATAGGCCTTCATCGGAATGCTGTGGCCATCCACGACGGCGGCCGCGGGCTCGGAAAACGGCAGCGAGACCCCCGGCGTGGTGCACGCACTCAGCGCGAGGATCACAACCAGGAGCACGATCCCGCGCTGCAAGGCGAGCCTCATCACACCACGTTGTGCTCGGGCTGGAGAGCGCCCGTAACAAAGCGGTTAGGAGCGAAGGCGGCGAGGTCGTTGGGCGGGGCGCCGTCGACCATCCATCCGGCCAGCCAGCGGCCGATGGCGGGCGCCATCATGAAGCCGTGGCCCGAAAAACCGGCGGCCACCCAGAGGCCCGGCCGGAGCGGGCCGATCAGCGGTTGATAGTCCGGCGTCATCTCGTACAGTCCCGCCCACGCCGTTTTGACCCGCGCGTCCAGCAACGGGGGCCAGCGCCGCTGGGCGACCGCCGTAATCCGCTCGAGGAATGACCAATCCACCGTCGTGTCCTCGCCGGGCGGTGTCGAGGGATCGCTCATGCCGAACAGCACGCCGTCCCCCTCGGGGTGAAAGTAGAAGGAGGTGTGAAAGTCGATAGTCATCGGATTGCGGCGCTCGATGCCGCTGAAGGGCTCGGAGACGAACACCTGCCGGCGGGACGGCGCGATGGGCAGTGCCAGGCCGAGCCTCGCGCCCACGGCGGCCGACCAGGGACCGGCGCAGATCACGGTGTCGTCAGACATGATCTGGCCATGGGCCGTGACGACGCCCGTCACGCGATCGCCCTGCGTGAGAAAGGCGTCGAGCGGCGTGTCTTCCAGGATGACGGCGCCGCGGCGCCGGGCCGCGTTGGCGAATCCATAGGTGACCTCGTTCGGTCCCGCCAGCCCGTCGCTCGGACAGAAGGTGGCTCCTGCCAGGTCCCCGGTTTCAAGTCCCGGAACGAGTGCCCGCGCATCAGATGGACTCAATTCGACTACGTCATCGACGCCGAGCCGTCGCTGGAGCCGAACCGCCTCGGCAAAGCTCGCGCGCTCGTCATCCGTAGTCAGCAGAAAGAGGTATCCGACCTGTCGGAAGTCAGCCGTATGGCCGGTCTCATCGGTAAAGCGAGACAGCACGCGCTTGGCCTCCATCCCCATCCGGATATTGACCTCGGTCGAGAACTGGGCTCGAATGCCGCCGGCGCAGGCCGCCGTAGCGCCCTGACCGATGCGGCCGCGGTCGATCACGATCACGCTGCGGCCCTGGCGCGCCAGGTAGAACGCCAGGCTGCACCCCATGACCCCCGCGCCGACGATAGTGACATCGGCGTGCCGCGGACGATCAGGTGTTGGCGCCGAGCTTCACCATCCCGATGTACTCGAAGATGAACTTCAAGGCTGCCAGGCTGGTCACGTGCCCCACGTCGAGGGGCGGTGCGACTTCGTCCACGTCGAGCCCGGCCAGACGCACTCCACGGAGCTGGCGAAGGAAGTCCAGCAACTCGCGCGACGTCAAGCCGCCTGCCGACGGCACCCCGGTTCCCGGCGCATACGACGGGTCCAGGGAATCGATATCCAACGAAATATGGAGCGCGTCCGAGCCGATCCGCGACCCGACCTCGTCCGCCAGCTGCGTGCCGGTCCAGCGGTGTGCCGTCGCGGCGGTAATCAGCGTCACGCCCATTTTTCGAATGAACTCCACTTCCTCCCAGTCGTAGTCCCGGCACCCGAGCAGGGTGACTTTGCGCGGGTCGATTTCCCCCATCTCGAGGCCGCGCCGCAGGGCGCAGCCGTTTGACCAGCGCATGTTTCTGGAGATGTCATTCAGGTCCGGGTGGGCGTCGATATAGAGGATGCTCAGCCGCCCATTGAGCCGGCGCTGCTGCGCGATCAGGGTGGGGCTCACCGTGGTGTGGTCGCCGCCCAGCACGATGGGAAGGGTGCCCTCCGGCGTCCGGCCAATCTCGGCCGCCACGGCCTCGACGTTCGCCCCCATGTCACCGTCGACCAGGGGCACGTCGCCGTCGTCCTGCAGCGTGACGCTGTCGAAGAGCTCGGCCTGCTCGCTCACCGGCGCGAAGATCGCCGACAGCCGTCGAAGCTGCGCCGGCGCCTTCGCCGCGCCGGGCCGATACAGTGAGCCACGATCCAGCGGCACACCGAGTATCCGAACGTCGGGCCGAGAGCCGGCCGCCGGCGGTTTCAACCCGGCCCAGGCCGAAAGCCCTGAGGTATTGAACTCGTGCTCGCTCATGTCTGGAGAAATCCGGTGATCGCTTCCACCTGGGCCGCGATCAACGTTGGGGTCCACCCGTGCCCGGCCGACTCGATCACGCGGATCTGGGCCTGGGGCATCAGCTCCCGCAGCTTGCGGATGGCGCCCACGTCCACCGTCCGGTCTTCCGCGGCGACCACCACGAGGGCGGGTTTGCGCCAACTGCTGAGGAACGCCTGGTAATCCCGGGTGATGCCGTCGCGCAACCACTGGCGGGCGGCGCGCCCATCCGCCCGGTGCTGATTGTCGAAGTTCACCTGGGCATCGTAGGGATCGACGCCGGGGCCTTCGACGAGGAAGCGCTTGTAGAGATCTGATACCAGTCGATTGCGGCGCAGGCGGTCGACGCACCAGAAGATCGGGCCGGCGGTCAAGGCGCTGACCTGGCGCTTGAACCGTGCCCGGAGGGTTCGCGGCGAGTAGATCGGCGTGTGCAGCACCAGGCGCGAAACCCGCTCGCTGAAGCGGGACGCATACTCGAGGGCCACGGTTGCCCCCAGGCATATGCCACCGACGTCGTGTCTGCCCAGGCCCAGTCGATCGGCGAACGAGTGGAGAAATTCCGCGTGGCTGGCGACCGTGAAGGGCGGATCGCCGGCCGGCGTCTCCCCGCATCCGGGCAGGTCGGGGATCAGAACCCGCCGGTGTCCGGCGAACGCCGGACTCCAACTATGGAAGTTCTCCAGGGAGCCGATGAAACCGTGACAGAGAAGCAGCGGGTGGCCCGTTCCCTCGTCGAGGTACCGAACCCTCCGCTGCCCGACGTCGATGAACTGGATGTTCTGAGCGGTGACCGCGGCTTGCTATTCTCCCGTGTCGATTTGCGCGCGTTGCAGGCGACCGCTGTAGTCCACGTAAATCGTCTTCCATTCGGTGAACTCGTCGAGCGCGACGGTTCCGGCCTCACGATGGCCGTTGCCGGTGTTCTTCACACCCCCGAAGGGCAGCTGGATCTCGGCGCCAATGGTGGGCGCGTTGACATAAACGATCCCCGACTGCATCTCCTCCATGGCGTGGAAGGCCTTGCGCAGGTCGTTGGTATAGATCGACATGGAAAGGCCGTACTGGGTGGAGTTCGCCACGTCGAGCGCCTCGTCGAGATTGCCGACGGGCAGCACCAGTGTGGAGGGACCGAAGATCTCCTCCTGCGCCATCCGCATGTCCTTGCGACCGTCAGCAAAGATCGTCGGCCGGTAGAACCACCCATCGGATCCGGCGAAATCGCCACCATGCACCAGGCGGGCGTGCTCCTTCTTCCCGATATCGGTGTACTCGTGCACCTTCTTGAGCGCGGCCTCATTGATGACCGGCCCCATGTCGGTGTCCGGCTGCAGGCCGTCGCCCACCTTCATCTTGGCGGCCCGCTCCTGGAGCAGATCCGTGAAGTCCTTCTCGACTTTCTTGTCGACGATCAGGCGGGACGCGGCGGTACAGCGCTGGCCTGAGGTCCCAAAGGCCGCCCACAACGCGCCGTCGACCGCGAGCGGCAAATCGGCGTCATCGAGCACGACGATGGCGTTCTTGCCGCCCAGCTCGAGACCCAGCCGTTTGAGGTTGCGACCGGCGATCTCCGCGATGTGCTTGCCGGCGGCCGTCGACCCGGTGAACGAAATGCCCTGCACCCGCGGATCCCTGACCAGCACGTCCCCGACATCGCTGCCGCTGCCGGTGACCAGGTTGAGCACGCCGCCGGGTAGGCCCGCTTCCTCGAAAATCTCCACCAGCTTGGTGGCGATGATCGGCGTGTCGGACGCAGGTTTGAACACCACGGCATTGCCGGCCATCACCGCCGGGAAGATCTTCCACGACGGGATCGCCATCGGGAAGTTCCAGGGAGTGATGCAGGCGACCACCCCCAGCGGGACGCGCTCCGTCATGCACCACTTGTTGCGAAGCTCCGAGGGCACGGTTTCCCCATGCGGGTGGCGACCAAGGCCGGCCGCATACTTGGCCATGTCGATCGCTTCCTGAACGTCCCCGCGCGCCTCCTTGAGGACCTTGCCCATCTCTTGCGTCATCAGGCGGGCCAGTTCTTCCTTGCGCTCCTGGATGATCAGGCCCGCCTTCAGGCAGATCTCGCCACGGGCCGGTGCCGGGGTGTGCCGCCAGCCGGGAAACGCATGCTGGGCGGCCGCGATGGCGGCGTTCACGTCCTCGGCGGTGGAGGCCTGCATCACGCCCAGCACCTCGTCCTTGTGCGCCGGGTTGGTCGAGGTGAAGGTTCGCCCGCTTTTCGATTCCACCCAGCGACCGCCGATGTAGTTCTTGTAAGTCTTCGCCTCGGTCCGCTGACCTCGCTCGCTCGTCATCGTCTGACTCATGCTGCCACCTCCTGAAACGCGCCGTTCAGAATCTCCCATCCTTCATCAAGCTCCGCTTGCGAAATATTCAGCGGCGGCACGAGCCGCAGCACGTTATCGTGTGCTCCGCAGCTCAGCACCACGAGGCCGGAATCGAGGCACACCCGCCGGATCTTCTTCTGCAGCTCCTTGTCCGGCGCGCCATCCTTCCCAACCAGCTCCACCCCGACCATCAGGCCGAGGCCGCGTACCTCTCCGATCGCGGGCGTCCGCTGCTGCAGCTCGCGCAGCCGCCGGATAAGCTCCGCGCCCTTGTCCGTGGCATTGGCCAGGATGTGCTCACGCGCAAAGACGTCCAGGGTCGCGATCCCGGCGGCGCACGACACCGGGTTGCCGCCGAAGGTCGAGCCATGCGCGGCGGGCTCCCATTGATCCATCAACTTCCCGCCGGCGACCACCGCGCTCAGCGGCAAGCCCGAGGCAATCGACTTGGCCAGCGTCATGATGTCCGGAACCACCCCGGTTTGCTCGCAGGCAAACATCTTGCCCGTCCGCCCGTAGCCCGACTGCACCTCGTCGGCGATCAGCAGGATGCCGTGCTGGTCGCAGAGCTTGCGCAAGCGCGGCATGAACTCCGCCGGTGGGACCACGTAGCCGCCCTCGCCCAGGACCGGCTCGACGATGAAGGCCGCGACGTTCCGCGGTGGAACGCGAGTGTCGAGCATCTCGTCGATGAAGTCGAAGACATAATCGAGCGTCGCGGCGTCGCCCGGCCCGGTCGGATTTCGGTAGGAATACGGGTAGGGCACGTGATACACGCCCGGCAGGAACGGCTCGTAGCGCTCCCGGTAATAGCTCTTGGACGCGGTCAGCGAGAGCGCACCGTACGTCCGTCCATGAAAGGCCCCCTGGAACGCGATCAGCGCGGACCGGCCGGTCACGTAGCGGGCCAGCTTGATCGCCCCCTCCACCGCCTCGGCGCCGCTGTTCGCGAAGAAGACCTTGTCGAGCTTGCCCGGGGCAAGCTCGGCGATCCGTTCCGCCAACTGGATGGCCGGCTCGTGGTGGGCGACCACCGAAATGTGCATCAGCCGGTCGAGCTGCTCTTTGGCGGCCCGGATCACCTCGGGGTGGCCGTGCCCCAGGTTGGTGACGGCAATGCCAGAGGCAAAGTCGAGGTAACGGTGGCCATCGACCGTATAGAGGTACGACCCTTTGGCGTGGTCGATCACGAGCGGCGTGTAGCGATAGAGGACCTGGGAGAGGTGAGCGCGCTCGCGCGCCAGCCACTCCTCCTGGCTATCGCTGTCGGGAATCTCCTTGACGAGTTTCATTGAGCCTCCTTGTTCGAGCATCCGGATCGGGCGCGTAGCCGTCGCCGGCTGCCGGTGGAGGCTGCCCGTCGGTCGAGGCCCACCAGGTGCAGCTAATTCCCGCGTGCGTCATGGTTGTGCCGTTTCAACGGCGAGCTTATGGTAGTTCTTTGCGATTGCCTCAACGGGAAGTCGCGGGATTCAAATTCGGGGCCCGGCGGGGAGCCCGCTGCGCGGCCAGAAAGCCGGCGAACATCACCAGTACCCCGACTGCCTGGCCGACGTAGAACAGCTCATAGGCGTGGAACAGGCGCGTCAGGGTCGAGACGCTGGCCACGATCAGGGCGCCGGCCGCGATCAGGATATTGGCCACCAGCCGGGAGGGCGCCCCGTGCCGGCGCCAGGTCCCATAGGCCGACCAGGCCGCCCCCCCAACCAGGATGACCGTCCCCACACTGTTCAGCACGGCCGCCATGATAAGGGCGATCACATTGAAGCTGCCGTGCTCCAGCCGGATGGTGTCGACGGAGGGTACCTGGCGGGTGTCGAGCAGGCCGGGTTGCAGGGTGGCTCCGACGATCCCGGCCAGTCCGACGGCCGCCAGCACCAGCAGCACCCAGAGAGCCGGCCGGCCGAATCGAGGCGCGAGCAGGTAAATCGTCCCCAGCGCCAGCACCCCCACCAGGACGATGGCGCCAAGATAGTAGTAGGTTCGGTAGAGCAGCGAGTTCCAACCACCGGCGGCGCCGATTACTTCGGTAAGGGCGGCAATCGCGTAGAGCCCAAGCGCGACTCCCCAGGCGAGCAGATAGGGGCGGGGCTTCGCCCGGTACTGTAGCCCGAGGGTCACGGCAAAGGCGGCGCTGATCAGGGTCGCCGCCAGAGGGTAGAAGATCACGCGACTCTCAGTTTATTTCAAAGGAGTTTCGCTGAATCTGCACAAGGCTTGACAACACCCTCATCGCCGCGCCCATACTCACGAGCGAGGGTCGTAAGTGGCCAGCGCTCCCGGTCATTGAACAAGGAGGGAGTTCATGTTGGACGAAACATCCACGGGCTTCAGCCGGCGCGACGTGCTCAAGCTGGGCGCGCTCGCCGGAGCGACCGCATCCCTGGCGCCGCTGGCGACCTCGCCGCTGGCCGCCGTGGCGGCCGCCACCGCGCCGAGCGACTTCAACGAGATGACCGTCAACCAGTTGAAAGGACTGATGGCGTCGGGTCACGCGCGCTCGACCGACCTGGTCAACTTCTACCTGCGACGGATTCACGCGCTCGACCAGGGCGGGCCGTTGGTCAATTCCGTAATTGAGGT
>VBEW01000271.1 GCA_005889225.1 Chloroflexota bacterium
CGATAGCCGTCGAGCTCGAGCTTGAGCTTGTACATCTCGGCGACGGCCGGGTCGTCTTCGATGAAGAGGACGTTGACGTCCTCATCGACCACTTCACTCATGTCCCCTCCTTAGGCGCCGTATCGCGAAAGTCAACATCGTGTCTGTCACCTTTCCCCCCTTTCCACCGGTGGTTAGTATACCTTAAGTTCACCCAATATTCCGAAATTTGGTGACCGGAAACCGGTCCCCGGCCCGCAAAAAGGCAAGTGGTACGATGGCCCTAGCGTTTGGCGGAACCGCACTGCGTTGGCGCGCGAGGAGCGTTTTTTCCAGATGGGATATTTGCGAGGTCTCACGCACGGCGCGATCGCGGGCGCCATCCTGGGGTTGCTCTATGCGCCCGAATCCGGGTTCAGCATGCGGCAGCGGGTGTCGCGCCTGCTCGGACAGGCGGAGGACATGATGGCCGCCGACAGCGGAGCGGTGGCGCCGGCGACGCCCCGTCGGCGGGGCGCTACGGGAATAGAAAGCAGGGCAAGGCGCCCATAGGAGGAGGACGATGGATCAGACCGTGGAGAAGACGATCGACCGGTTGAGCGACCTGCTCGATCGCGCCAATAAGGCGGCTCAGGATCTCGAGGTGAAGGACCGGTTGACCGATGCGGTGGCCGCGCTCCGACGGACCCGCCTCACCCAGGATGAGGACGCCGGCATCGAGCGGTTCGTTACCGGCCTGCTGATCGGGGTCGCGGTCGGCTTCGGACTCGCCTTGCTGCTCGCTCCCAAGACAGGCGAGGAGATGCGAGACGATCTGATGCAGCGCGGCATCGAGTTGCGCGACCGCGCCGGTGAGCTCGCATCCCGGATGCCGTTCGGCGACGGTGAGCAGGGCCGCACCGAAAAAGCCCCGACCGACCAGCCGGGGATCGCGTAGACCGCTCTTAGCGGAGCAGCCGGCGCATCGCCGCTAGCCGTGCGGCTTGCACTGGCCGGGCTGAAATGGGAACGGGCAGTCGGGCCCCGGGCTCGGTGTGGGTGATGGCGTCGGCGCCGGCGGTGGTTTCGGCGCGTTGATGACACAGTAGACGCCGTCAACGGTGATCTGCGAATAGCTCAGGTTGTAGGGGCTGTAGTTCGCGGGGAGCTTGCACTGCGGCCAGGGCTTCGCCAGCGTGTTCGGCAGGCTTTCGGTGCCGGTGAGGAAGTAGTTCTGCCCGATCTGATGAATCCCCGCCGGGACCGTGTTGTACCACTCATCCGGTTTGCCGGCAAGCGCCTGCGTCATGAACTTGTGCCAGATGGGCGCGGCCCCGACGATCCCGGTCGAGTTGTGGCTGAGCGGCTTGTTGTCCGGGTTTCCCACCCAGACCGCAGTCGCCAGACTGGGAGTGAATCCGACCGTCCAGTTGTCCTTGAAGTCGTTCGTGGTCCCGGTCTTCGCGGCCACATGACGGCCGGGCAGCGTCAGGTCGCCGTGGCAGCCGAATGACATGCAGCGGTTGCGATCGTCGGACATGATGCTGGCGATGATGAAGGCGACACTCGGGTCAACCGCGCGGTACTCGACAGTTTTCGGGTCGTACGTATACACGGCGCGACCCAGTCCGTCCTTGATGCTGAGGATGGGAGCCTCGCGATGGCGGACGCCGAGCGTCGCGAGGGTCGACGCCGCGGTCGCCATATCGGCGAGCCGCACCGGGTACGCGCCCAGCGTCAGGCTCATCCCATAGGTATCGGGCGTGCGCGGTTTATCGCACGGTTCCCCTAAACAGGTGAGGCCGAGACGATGCGCCATATCGACCACAGCCGGGATACCGGTGCGCAGCTCGACCTTCAAGGCTGGGATGTTGAGCGAGTTACCCATGACCATCTTCAAGGGCAGCGTGCCGTGGAAGCGGCGGTCGTAGTTCTGCGGAATGTACTTGGCGTAACCGCTCAGGTAGCCGGGACCATCGCCACCCGTGGGGAAGACCATCGCGGCATCGAGGACCGGGCTGAGCATGTTCACCTTGCGGCTCTCGATGGCGGCGGTGTAGGTGAAGATCTTGAAGCTCGAGCCGGGCGGACGGGCGACGTCGTAGGCGAAGTTGAACTGCCCGCCAGGCCGGTTGTAGTTGTCGCCGCCGACCATGGCCAGCACCTCGCCCGTTTTCGGGTCCATGCTGACCAGGGCGGCGTCGTGGAAGTTGTAGAAATTCCCCTTCTGGGCGATCTGCTCGTGCACGATCTGTTCCGCCTTGTGCTGGAGGTTCAGGTCGAGGCTGGTGTAGACACGGTAACCCCGTTGATCGTCGGACCTGATGTTGTGTTCCTTGGCCAGCGTCTTCAAGACGTAGTCGACGAAGTAGGGGGCCTCGAACTTGGTGACCGGCGAGAAGACCTGCAGCTTGACCGCATACGCAGCCTGCGCCTCTGCCGCCGTGATGAACTTCTCGCCGACCATCGCAGCCAGCACCTGCGCCTGGCGCTGCTTGGCCGGCGCAAAATTGAGGACGGGGTTGTATCGGGTGGGCGCCTGGGGAAGTCCGGCCAGCATGGCGGCCTGCGCCAGTGAGAGATCATGGGCGTTCGTCTGGAAGTAGCTTCGCGCCGCAGCCTCGATCCCGTAGGTCTGGCTGCCATAGAAGATGGTATTCAGGTACATCTCCAGGATCTGGTTCTTGCTGTACTCGCGGTTCAGCTCGATGGCCAGGATCGCTTCCTTCATCTTTCGCTGGATATCGTTGGGGGCGTTGGTGCCGATGTAAACCTGCTTGATCAGCTGCTGGCTGATGGTGCTGCCACCCTGCTGAATGTAATGGTGCTGGTAGTTGGCGATTGCGGCGCGGAGGATGCCACCAACGTCGATGCCACTGTTGCTGTAGAACGTGCGGTCCTCGGTGGCCAGGGTGGCCTTGACGACCCAGGGCGCAACGTAGTTGAGGGGCACAACGATCCGGTGGTTGCCCTCCTTCCCGACGTCGGCGAGCAGCTGGCCGTGGCG
>VBEW01000102.1 GCA_005889225.1 Chloroflexota bacterium
CGACTGCGCTTTCGCCACCGGTCCACGTGGCGCTGGGTTCGGCGGCGAGCCGCTAGGCGCTCAGAAACCCGGAGATCCCCGAAAGCAGGAGCCACAGAGAGAGGAGCATAACCGCTCCCCACCCCAGTCCGCTCGCCAGCGCCCGGGTGGCGGAGCGGCGCTGACGCCGGATCTGCCGCCGGCGAGCAGCGAGGGACGAGAGGCCGTCTGCGGTGGCTGATTGGGTCGCGTGCCGGATACTGATCAATTCAGGCCCCTAAATCGTATGCTTCCTGCGCTACGGAAATCTGACTTCACCATTATAACTTAAACAGTGCTCCCCTGGATGGAATGGGACCCGAGAATTCGCGCTTGCCTCTATCGAACGGCCCAGCCAGGCGGTTGGTTACGGCCGGTTGCGAGCTATCGCGAGCTGGGGAAGGCGAACCTATAATGGGGCAGCTTTGTCAGCCGCAGCCTCCATCGACAAGCGGGGACCCGGCTCTTGCCGGGAGTGTGGCAAGCCGATCGAGGCGGATGCGCGTTTCTGCCGGTTCTGCGGGAAATCACAGGCGGACCCGGCGTCGGGTGCAGCCGGCTTCGGCAGGAGACCGGCGAGCGTCGGGTCGCGACCTGGCCTGGAAGCGCGCCTCCAGCAGCTGTTGCCCCGGCATCACCTTCAGGACGACTGCATGTACATCGGCGGCATCGCGGCCTTCTTCATGGCGCTGATCGGCTTCGTGCTGGGTTTTTTTACGCCCGCCGTAGGAACCCCATGGCTCAGCGTGAACTTCCTGCTGGGGTCGGTTGCCCTCTTGCTCTTCCTGATCTTGCGGGAATCCACCCTGAGCTATATTCGATCGCGTAGCGGCGGGCCATCCGCTTCGGAGGCCGGCGGCACGGGCCGCAACCAGTCGGGACGGCGCAGCGCCGGAGGATCCGAGGCTTCGACGGAAGCGGCGAACGCGGAGTCGTCGCCACCGAGCGGCACGCGTCCACCGGCCGCCCTGCGATAAAAAACCGGCCGCAAGGCCGGCTTCAGCTTTTGGGCCTTGCATTCGGCGCGCCAGGGCACTGTTAGAAAATATGACAGCATGACACTGATATTCCGTCGATATCCTGAGCCCGGGAGTGGGCGTTCAACTGAGTTCACATCTATTTACGAATCGTGCGTTGAGCCCGCTCACCTTGCACCCCTATACTCGTGGCGATTTCGCCGCGGGACTTCACGCGGCGGACGCCGTCAAGACTGGAAGCACGAGAGCACTGGAGGCCCCATGGTAACCGCCGTCAGACGTGAGACCCGACGCGATACGAACATCTCCCTGGACAAGCCGATCTACACGATCAGCGTGGCGTCGGAAATCCTGGAGACCCACCCGCGGACGCTGATGATGTACGAGCATCTCGGCCTGGTCGTGCCCAAGCGCACGTCGACGAACCGCCGTCGCTTCTCGCAGCGCGACGTCATGAAACTGCAGACCATCCAGAAGCTCACCCGGCAGCATTCCGTTAACCTGGCCGGCGTCCGCTACATCATGAAACTGCTCAAGCTCCTGCACGAGAACCAGCTCACCGCGCCGGTCGAGCTTCGCGACATCGACGTATCGCAGCTCGACGTCTAACCCGCGAGACACCCGGTGGGCTAACGGCTTTCGGGCTGAATTTTTTTTGCGGATCGTTATGCGGCCGGTTCGGCGTTTACCGACAGTCGGCGCGGGACAATTACTGACTGCGCTCCTGTTGACAAGACTTCCGGGCCTTCCTATAATCCGCAGTAGTTCCCTTGCCCCCCTCTTCGGGCCCTCCCTTCGGAGGGCCTTAAACTTTTCTGGGGGCCGGCTCAAGGTGCGGCGTATGCCTCGTCGTTATCGCGGCGTATTCCCTTTTACAACAGCCGCGAGAATCGCAGACTTCGTCTATACTGCTTCGCGCCAGGGGGAATGTTATGGAAAGTAAGATGCGCCGCAGCCCGGCCGCCAGCCGGGCGACGCAGGCCGAGGAGGACCTGGTCGACGTTCTCCTCGTCGAAGACGACCCATCCGTTTTGGAGATGTACCGCCTCAAACTGGAGCTCGATGGTTATCGCGTCAACACCGCGCTCGACGGCGAGGAAGGCCTCAAGAAAGCGGGCGACCTGACGCCCGACATCATCTTCCTGGATATCCGCCTTCCGAAAATGGACGGCCTCGAGGTGCTGCGCAAATTGCGCGCGCAGGAGAAAACGCGCAACATTCCGGTTATCATCCTCTCTAATTACGATGAAGAGGATCTGGTCGCGCGCGGCCTGCGGCTGGGGGCCCACGAGTATCTCATCAAGGCGCGCACGACGCCGACCAGCCTGTCAGAAGGGATTGAGGATTGGCTAAAGGAGTAACTCGCCGCGCGCCGTCCGATACGAGTCTCTCGCTGGACAAGCCGATCTACACCATCAGCGTTGCCTCGGAGATTCTGCAGACGCATCCTCGAACGCTGATGATGTACGAGCATCTGGGGCTGGTGGTTCCGAAGCGCACCTCCACCAACCGCCGCCGTTTTTCCCAGCGTGACATCCGCAAGCTGCAGGCGATCCAGACCCTGACGCGCCAGCATGGCGTCAACCTCAACGGCGCCCGCTACGTGTTGCGCTTGCTTCGCATCCTGGTCGACAACGGGCTACAGGCCCCGGCGGAACTGCGCGACCTCGACGTCAAAGAACTGGACGTCTAGGATCAGCGGGCCCGCGACGACCGCACGGTCGCGGTCAACGCGGAGCGCTCGTCACACCAGCGAAACATCTGTGCAGCGATGTGATGGCCGAAATGTTGGCTTTGATTGCGCTCGATACTTTATGAGCACGCATGAGCTTTCGGCCGGATAGCCCGCTGAATCGGCTCGTTATCCTCTGGCCCGGTGTCCCGATCGCAGCCTGCGCGCTCGGCTTCGTGCTGGCCCTCGTCGAAGTCTCGGAGACCCACTACGGGTCCTTCGCGGCGCTGGCAATCGCCATGGGCTGCGGGCTGGCATTCAGCGTCGGTTTGCTCTTCCACAGCTTCTTCATCGAGTGGATGGAGGTCACCGTCACGCGTGAGGGCATCGCGCTACGCCCGGTCGGCCACGCCTGGCTCAATCGTCGGCCCCGGCTGGTTCCATGGAACCGGGTCCAGGGGCTGAATCAAGTCATCACCCGCGAGGGCGGGCACCTGGAAATCGCGGCCGACAGCCAGGTCCTGAAACTCGATCGCGCCTTGTTTCGGGCCGATACGTTTGCGAGCCTCTCTGCCGCACTGGCGCAGCAAACCCGCCAGTGGGGCGCGGCGAGCTACGACGAGGAACTTGCTGCGGCCTGAACCGCTCCGTCGCTAGAGCTAGCTGCGGTAGTAGACCTGCGCGGAGTGTACGGCCTGCCGGTAACTGCCGTAACGAGCCTGCAGCGTGGTGCGGTCGCCGTACCAGGGATCGTTGATGTACAGGGTGTGACCAGTGTGGCCGGTGATCACCACAAAGTGCATGCCGCCATACAGCCGCACCTCGGCGACGACCAGACGGCCCGCATCGAGTTGCGACTCTACCATCGATTGCGGCGGCAGGTCCTCGATGTCCTGGTCATCGGTGCGCAGCTGCGACACCATGCCGGGGACATGCAGCCACCTCCAGCGAACGGACCCCTGGGTTGCGGCGGCCGCTTGACGCCAGAGCAGCAGGTCATTCTCGAGGTAGCCGCCGTTTGTGGTGAGCCAGCGATTGAGCAACCCCGGGTTGGTTGCGTAGCCGTAGGCGGCCGTCACCATCGTCACCGCGGTCAGCGCGCAGCCTGCCGAGCCGATGGTGTCCACTCGATCGCTGCCCAGCGCATCGTGGGACCATTGCGCCGACCGCTGGTTGAAGGTTGGGACGGCCGGCCCGGCCAATGCCCCCAGACTGCTCCCCACCGAGGCCGCGACGGCCAGCACCACTGCCGCCAGCGCCCGGCGCCGACCCCTCTCCACGGCGCCATCTTACGGGCGGGGTGGGGTCAAGTCCAGTGCCGGCGCTGTCGGCTTTGAATTGTTACCGACTGGTGACAGTCGGGATCAGGGAAGCAAGCTCTTGAGGTCGCCGGTGTGGCCGGCCAGCGCCAGGCGGATGTCTAGAACGTCGTCGGTGCTGATCGGAACCCCGAGATTCTCGCCTGGCTCGTCCCTAACGTCGATCACCGGCGCCTCGGTCTCGGTTTCGGCGGCGAAGGCGACCGCGATCAGCCGCGTGTCCTGGCAGTGGGCACAGGTCACCTTGACCAGCGACTGGTCATCATGGTGGGTCACCATCTCGAGCTGGCAGTCAGCCAGGCTCTGCCCGCACCTGGGGCACTGGAAGCGACCCGCCTGTCGCCGCAGGATATCAAGTACGTCCATGGTTTTTTCGTACCCCCAAGGAGGCGAAGTCAACCAGCAAAGCTGATAGCCGCGCCGCGGCGTAAACGACTAATGGCTGAGCCTCAGTTGATGCTAGACCGATCGTTTGCCGGGGCGATGGCATCCGGCGATACTCGCGCCGCATGCGTCTTCCGGTCTTCGTCGGCGCCGGGGCGATGACCACCGGAATGTTGTTGCTAGGCGGTCTCCTGGCAACCGAACTCAATCCACTGCCGGTTGTCAATGTCGATGCCATGGAAATCGACGGCGCGTCGGTGCTCGCGGCGCCACCGCCGCAGGTGTCACCGCGGCCGCAGCTGGCGGTCAGGGTCAGCCGTCCCCTAGAACCGGGCGATTGGCACCTGGCGATCGACGGCCACCCGGTCGCCCTCTCGGCGGCGCGGGGTGCCGTGCTGCGCGTGAAGATTCCGGGTCCTTTGGCCTTGGGGAGCCGCCACACCATGCAGCTCAAGGCTGGCGCGATGCAAATCCGTGCCGCGTTCCAGGTGGTGCCACCGCTCAGCGCCGCGATCTCGATGCACCTCTATCATTTGCAGGCCGACTCCCAGGTCAACGTGGCGGCAACCATCCGCTTCTCCCGGGCGGTCGCCGACCGGGCACAGGCGCAGGCGCACCTGACCGTCACGGGCAAGCCGACCTTTACCTGGCGCGATGCACAGACCGTCGACGTGGTGTCGACGGGCTTCGGGCTGTCCGACCATGCCGTCGTGATGATCGACCCTGGGGTCAATGCCGCGGACGGGACGCGCAGCCGCAAGTTCCAGAGCGCCGGCCTCTCGATCCCCTCGACGCTCACCCAGGTAGTGCCCGGTCACATGGTCCAGATGTACTACGTCAACACGGATGACGGCCGCGCCTCGCTCTCTGCCCACCTGGGTCAGATCGACGTGCTCAGCCCCGCGTGGTATGACGCGAACGCCAACGGCAGCATCACGGGTTATGCGCGGCGCGACGTCATCGACGCCGCCCATGCGAACCGGGTCGCGATCATTCCACTGGTCGTCAATAAAGATGTTGATCCTGGCGTCGGTCACGCAATCCTCGCTGATGCGAGTCGTCGCGCCGCCCTGTGCGCCAACCTCGTCAACGAGGCCAAGGCCTATGGCTACGCCGGGTTCCAGCTCGACTTCGAGCAGATTTTATGGACCGATCGCGAGCTGCTCACCGAGCTGGTTCGGGATTGCGCCGCCGTCTTCCACCCCGCTGGTTTGAACCTCTCAATTGCGGTTATTCCCCGGCTGCCCGGGGATGACAGCGCAACCGGGTGGCTGCTCAACTACTTCCGTCAATGGTCGGGCGCGTACGATTTCGCCGCGCTGGCGAAGGCCGCGGACTTTCTCTCCTTCATGACCTATGACGAACACAATGGCGTGACGGCGCCCGGCGCCGTTTCCGGCACCCCATGGATGCGCCTTGCGCTGGACTTCTCGATGCAAGGAGTCCCTCCGGAGAAGGCGATGCTTGGCTTGCCGACCTACTACCACGATTGGACCGGGGTTGGGCGTTTGACCTCGAGCTCCTATGCCGACGCGATGATCCTGGCGCAGCAGTACGGCGCGACCCCGGCCTATGACGCGACGGAAGAGGAGATGCACTTCGGTTATGACGCTTACGGGGTCCACCACGAGTTGTGGATTCAGAGCAGCGACACGCTGCGACGAAAGCTGCCCTTGATGTACGAGTACGGCCTCAAGGGCATCAGCGTTTGGCGGATGGGGCTCGAAGATCCGTCGTTCTGGAGCCTGATCCCACCGCGGCGATAGGCGTGGCGTGCTCGGGCTGGCCCAGTGGGGGAAGGAGGAGATCGTACAGCTGCTGCTGGCGCTGCCGGGCGCGCTCGTAGACCGAGTGGAGGCTGGCCCGCGGCAGGTGGCGTCGACCGCGCGCCGGTGATGAGGACCACAGTCGGGGCAGCCGGCCAAGTGCCTCGAGCGCAAGCAGCGCGGCACCACGACTCGAGGCCTCCGTTTGCGGGGAGGTCGTCACCGGCAGGTTGAGCGCGTCGGCCAGCATCTGCCTCCATGCGGCCGAATGAATCAGCTGGCCACCGGTCGCGATCACCGCGCGCGGGCGGGGCACGACCTGCTCGATGGCGGTGGCGACGGCGACGAGCTGATAGGTGATCGCTTCCATGGATGCGCGCAGCATCTGCGCCGGCTGGCTGCCCAGCGACAGTCCCGCGATCACCGCCCGGGCGTCGCCGCGCCAGTTGGGACTCCGTTCGCCGGCCCAGAAAGGCAGCACGGTGAGGCCGTGGCTGTCCGGCGCAATGGCGGCAGCTTCCCGCTCCAGCTGTTTCTTGTGCTTGAGGCCGAGCCCGGCGGTGAACCAGCGGATCACGTTGCCCCCCTCGCTCAGCGCGCCACCCAGCACATACCGCTGCTTGTCGAGGCGATAGACGAACGCGCCCCAGGGGACGGTCAGCTGGTTTCGGTCGAGGATGACGCGCAAGGCGCTCGAGGTGCCGATAGTGGCGCAGAGCCAGCGCGGGTCGACACAGCCGGCGCCGACGTTGGCGAGCGCGCCGTCGCCAAGGGGGAGAAACCAGGGGATGTCGCGCAGCTGCGGCCAGCGTTTGGCGAAGGTCGGCC
Source organism: Chloroflexota bacterium (assembly GCA_005889225.1). Taxonomy (GTDB): domain Bacteria; phylum Chloroflexota; class Dormibacteria; order CF-121; family CF-121; genus CF-13. The sequence goes on from VBEW01000102.1 coordinate 6,965, forward strand.
GCAGCCCGGTGATCGGCTGGTCGCGATCTGCAAGCGGTGAGAGGTGGTCGGCGTCGATGGCGGCCACCTCGAGCGCCTCCGCGTCCCATCGACAACGATGAATGTCGAACAACCCGGTACCGGACGCGATCGAGAAGCTGACCCGGTACTCGCCGAAGAATCGGCGATAGAGGTACTCGGCGAGCGAGACCCAGCGGACCGTCCGGGCCACCGTGGACCGGCGGGTGGCCTGCAGCCAGCGGAGCTTCGCCGGCCAGAAGCTGGCGTGAAAGAAGCAGCCCGTGCGGCTGTGGTAGGCGTGCTCGTCGAAGTGCGAGCGCAGACTTCGCGTTTCGGGTGCGCTGCGCGTGTCGGCCCAGGTGAGCAGCTCGGTGGTCGGGCGGCCGTCGCGGTCGACACCCATCAGACTGTGCCAGTAGCAGGCGGTGGCGGCGGCGATGATGTCGACCTTCTCCTTGCGGGCCGCCTTCAGCGCGATATCGATACTGGTCGCGACGAGCCGCAGCAGGTCATCGGGATCCGAGGAGACCTCTCCCGGATCGGTGGTGTTGACCTGGTAGGGGAGATCGCAAAGCGTGGGCGCCAGCATCTGTCCTCGGGTGTCGTAGACGACTGCGCGGACCGATGATGTGCCCAGGTCTAGCGCCAGCACGCCTTCACTGGATTTCGTCTTGGGCATGACTGATTTTCTGCGAATCCTCTGATAAACTGTGCCAGCCTAAAGCCGTACCGCTGGGGCGTGGCCAAGCTGGTAAGGCGCCTGACTCTGGATCAGGTAATCCTAGGTTCGAATCCTAGCGCCCCAGCCATCGCCTTCAGGGTGGCGCCAGCTTTGCCGGATTCAGGCCGTCGCTGACGGGCCCAAGAGGGATCTCCGGTAGCGGGCGTCCCTAATTGCTCCGAAGGGTTATTCGGCCTGAAAGAGAGCAAGGGTATTCCCATCAGGGTCTTTAAACCAGGCCGATCGTCCTATTCCGTGAACCGTGGCAATATGATCGACGGTTTTTATCGAGCCATATCCAGCTCATCGAAGACGACGCCTGCTGCCGCAAGCTCCTTTACATCTTTTTCAATAGCAGTCGACCAAAAGCGCAGCTGCGTGTGATCGGACTTATTTGGTGATGGACGACCGTAGATAACGAGACTTTCACCATTGCCAAACTCGTACACGAGGTGATTTTTGATCGTTTTTGGTGACAGGACAAAACCTAGTCGTGTTTCATAGAAATCTCTGCTTCGTTCTAAGTCGGTTGAGCACAGAACGGCGGACACTTGATTGCGAGATAGCATTGACGATCTAGAATCTAGCTCGCAGCCTCCTCCCTATCCATTTCGGTTGGATCTCATGGAGTCCCGAGCTCGTGCGTCGTCATGGAGACTCCGTGTCTGAGCGATTGCACCGAGCCAGTACGCGCTGGGCTTGGGCGTCCGTGCGAAGGTCTTCCGGTCCACCGAAACCAGGCCGAACTTCGGTCGGTACCCGAGCGACCACTCGAAGTTGTCGAGCAGGGTCCAATAGAGATAGCTGCGCACGTCGATGCCTTCGTCAAGGCAGGCGAGGACCTCCCGCAGCGCCGCGCCGATGTAGCGGACGCGCTTTGCATCGTCGTCCGTCGCGATGCCGTTTTCGGTAACGAGGATCGGCGTGCCCCCGGTACTCCGCCAGGCCCTGCGGATCGTCCTCCCCAGCGCGGCGGGGTAGTTTTCCTGGCCGAGCTGCGTGATGTCGTCCGTCTCCTGGGGAAGACCCTTCCCCCACTCGACATGCGGGCCGCGCGGGCCCTCCGGTCCGAAACGATTGCGGGTGTAGGTCTGCACGCCGACGAAGTCGTCGCGCCGCGCCAGCTCGAAGAATCGGTCGCTGATGCGCGCGTTGACTTCAACCTGGCCGTCGCCAGGCTGGGCACCGTCCTCGTATTGAATGTCGGGCAGCGCAAGGGTCACGCCCACCGGGATGTTCGTCCGCGACCGGATCGCTGCAGCTCCCAGACGGTGGGCTTGCAGCAGGTTGTCGACCACCCGCCACATCCCGTCGACATCGCCTTTTCGTCCGGGTGGGTTGATGCCGAGGATGAATCCACCCTCGCCCAGCCCCTCGGGTTCGTTGATGGTGCAGGCACAGGCAATCTGGTCGCCCAGCGCCGCCGCCGCGCGGTCGCAGTAGCGTTCGAAGAAGCGCGGAAATTGATCGAGCAGGAATCCGCCGCGCTTCTGCAGCCAGCGGGGAAGCGTGTAGTGATGGAAGGTCACGATCGGCGCGATCCGGTGCTCACGGCAGGCGGCTAAAACGGCACGGTAATGGTCGAGCGCGGCGTTCGAGAACTCGTCCTCCTCAGGCTCGATGCGCGCCCACTCGATGCCGAGGCGGAATGCATTGAAGCCGAACCCGGCCATCATCTCGATGTCCTCTCGATACCGGTGGTAGAAGTCGCATCCGTCGCCCGAGGGTTCGACGCACGGCGTCTCGGGGCTGTTGCCGCCCTCGACCTGGTGCGCCGAGGTTGCGCTGCCGAAGAGGAAATCTTCAGGAAAGCCTTTCATCAGCTGATCTACATTAGGGATCTGCCAAGTCTCCCCCGGCCAGAATATCCGCGCCCGACACTGCAGCGGGATCGGTGGATCAACCTCAATGGCAAATGGGAATTCGCCTTTGACCGGCCCGACTTCGACCGGTCGATCGTGGTGCCCTTCGCCTACCAATCGGAGCTTTCCGGTATCGGCGAGCGGACGTTGCACGACACGGTCTGGTACCGACGTCGCTTTGACGCGCCCGTCGCCGAGCGGCTCATCCTTCATTTCGGCGCCGTCGACTACGGCGCGACCGTGTGGGTCAACGGCAGTGAAGTGGCCCGCCACGAGGGGGGCCACACCCCGTTCAGCGCGGACATCACGGCCGCACTGCGTCCCCTCGACAACGAGATCGTCGTGCGTGCCGACGACCCGGCGACCGACCTCACGATTCCGCGAGGCAAGCAGTTCTGGCGAGAGAAGCCCGAAGGCATTTTCTACACGCCGACCAGCGGCATCTGGCAGACGGTCTGGTTGGAGCCGCTCCCGGATCACCATGTCGCATCGTTGCGGGTGTGGCCGCGATTGGACGGAGGGATCCTCGAGTTCGAGATCACGGTATCGCAGCCCGGGGGTGTCGTTGAGCTTGACGCTCGCCTTGGTGAACGACACGTCGGCCATTGGAGTGGCACAGCCGGTCGCGGCCGGCTCCTTCTCACCGTGGTGGCGCCCTGGAGCCCTGACTCGCCGGTCCTCTACGACCTCGTCGTCCGTCTCGTCGACGGCGCCGGCCGAGAGATCGACCAGGTCGCCAGCTACTTTGGGCTGCGAAGCGTCGCCACACGCGACGGGCGGTTCCTCCTTAATGGCGAGCCGTATATCCAGCGGCTCGTCCTCGACCAGGGGTATTTTCCCGGCGGCTGGTACACCGCTGGCTCGGATGCCGACCTGCGCCGGGACATTGAGCTCGCGAAGTCGCTCGGGTTCACCGGCGCCCGCAAGCACCAGAAGGTCGAAGATCCTCGCTGGCTGTACTGGGCCGATCGTCTTGGTTTCCTCGTCTGGGGCGAGATGCCCAACTTCCATCTGCACACACCACAGGCAGAGCAACGCCTGCTAGACGAGTTCGGCGCCGCCATCGAGCGCGACCAGGACCACCCCTGCGTGGTGGCATGGGTGCCGATGAACGAAACCTTCGGGTTTCAGCGGCCGGTGCGGGAGGACGTCCTGGCGAGCCTGTTGGTGAGGCTCTACCGTCGCGCCCATCAACTCGACGAAACGCGCCCGGTGGTTTCGAACGACGGATGGGAGCATGCGCTGACCGACCTGTGCACCCTGCACGATTACGGTCCAGCCGTCGACCTGCGCCGCCGCTATCGCAGCCTGTCGGCCGCGCTCGAGCCTGCAGGCCGGCCGCACGCTCCGTATCTCCGCGGGTTTGCCCACCGCGGCGAGCCGGTCCTGGTCACGGAGTTCGGCGGAATCTCGCTGGCTGGCGAGAGTGGCGGTTACTCTGGGGCGCGCGAGGCACGGCAAGTGGTTCGGAGATTCCGCGAGATGGTGGAAGCGTTGATGACCGAAGGACCGGTCGAGGGATTTTGTTATACGCAGCTGGCGGACATCGAACAGGAACGCAACGGCTTGCTCACCTTCGATCGCCAACCCAAGTTCGATCCCGCAATCCTGCGGCCGATAACGCAAAGCCCCAAGCAGCGCTAATAGTTCCTAATCTCATCGCGGCAAAGCCTGTCATTAATTGACAGGGCCGATGCGCCGTCCTAGACTCGCGGCTATGGGGTCGGAGCCGGGGACCCCATGCGACGCCATTGGCCACGCCTGGGTGAACCCGGCAAAGGGAGGAGCGACGATGATGGGAAGGTTAATCCGAGTTCTGGCCCTCGTTTCCGCTGGCGTCTTAGGACTGAGCGCATGCGGGACGGCGGGTACGTCAGGAAAGCTTGGCGGCACCGTCCACGTCCTCGGCACCTGGTCCGGCGCCGAGAAGGAATCGTTTGACGCCGTCATGAAGCCGTTCACCGATCAAACCGGGGTCAAGATTTCGTTCGAGGCGACCCGCGATCTTGACGCCATCCTGCAGACGAAAGTTGCGGCCGGCAATCCTCCGGATGTCACGGCGGCGCCCGGAATCGGGACGCTGATCAAGCTCGTGCAGCAAGGAAAGGTCGTCACTCTCGATGACAAGCTGGACACCAGTCAGCTCAACGCGAACTACGGCGCCGACTGGATCAACCTCGGCAAGGTCGACGGCAAACTCGTCACCCTCTACGCCTGGGCATCGCTCAAAGGTCTGGTCTGGTACGACCCAAAGGCCTTCTCAGCCAAGGGCTACCAGGTCCCCAAGACCTGGGACGAGCTGATGACCCTCCAGAACAAGATCAAGTCCGATGGCGGCAAGCCGTGGTGTGTGGCGCTCGAGAGTCAAGCCGCGTCAGGCTGGCCGGGCAGCGACTGGCACAAGGAGATCGTTCTGAGCCAGGCCGGCCCGACGGTCTACGACAGCTGGTGGCAGGGAAAGACAAAGTGGAGCTCCGCGGAGATCAAGCAGGCGTGGCAGACCTGGGGCCAGATTCTGGGTGCCGGTGATAGCAACGTCTACGGCGGCAAGCAGTACATGATCGCCACGACCTTTGGAGACGGGGGCCAGGGCCTCTTTAGCAGCCCACCCAAGTGCTACATGTTCAACCAGGGCTCGTTCATCACCTCCTTTTTCGACGGGTACACCCCGAAGCCAACCGCCGGCACCGACTACGCCGTCTTTCCGTTGCCCGACGTCAACACCGCCAACGCCGGTGCGCACGTGGTGTCCGGCGATGCCTTCGTCATGACCAAGGACACACCGCAGGCGCGAGCGATGCTGAAGTACCTGGCCACGGCGGAAGCGCAGGACATCTGGGTCAAGCGCGGCGGCGGCAAGATCGCGATCAACAAGCAGGTCAGCCTGAGTGATTACCCAGATGCGATCTCGAAATCCCTTGCCCAGGTTGTGGTCGACACCAAGATCGCGCGCTACGATGCCGGCGACCTGATGCCAAGTGACATGCGCAACGCGTACTGGTCGGCGGTGCTGAAATTCGCGCAGGATCAGTCCAAGCTCGACACCATCCTGTCCGACCTGGACAAGACGCAGGCAACCGCCTACGCGTCGCCATGACCGGAGAAGGCTGACAGGCTAGCCACGAGATGGACGGGATGACGCTGGTGACAGCCCGGCTGCCGTTGCTGCAGGTGGACTGGGAAACACTGCTGTCGGTCAACCTGCCCACGCTGCTGTTCGTGATCATCGGTGTGCCGCTCGTCCTGGTGGCCTACATCGTGGGTTTCGACGTCCTGGTCCGGCGGCTGCCGAAGCGGAGCCAGCCGTCGGTTCGCCCCTGGGTCTGGGTCGCGCCGGCCATCGCCTTTGTCGGCTTGATCCTGGTCTATCCCATGATCGGGACCATCGTTCGAAGTTTCTTCGACCGCCACGGGGACACTTTCGTCGGCCTCGGAAACTTCGTCAGGCTCCTCACCGACCATGGCATCCTGATCGTGCTCAGGAACAACCTGTTATGGCTGCTTCTCTATCCCGGGTTGGTGATCCTGTTCGGTCTGCTTCTCGCCGTCCTCTCCGATCGGGTGCGGTACGAAAAGCCGGTCAAGTCGCTGATCTTCATGCCGATGGCCATCTCCTTCGTGGCGATGGCCATCATCTGGCAGTTCATGTACTATTACCGGCCGCCCGACGTTCCCCAGACGGGCACCCTCAATGCCATCCTGGTCAACATCCTCCACGGCCAGCCGCAGACCTGGGTTCAGGACACCCGATTCAACAACTTCGCCCTGATCCTGATCGGGATCTGGGGCGGCACCGGCTTCGCCATGGTCATCCTCTCGGCGGCACTCAAGGGAATCCCCGGGGAACTGCTGGAAGCCGCGCGGGTAGACGGCGCCAATGAGATGACGGTGTTTCGCCGGATCATCCTGCCGCTGATGATGCCGACCATCGTGGTGGTGGGTACCACCATGGTGATTTTCGCGCTCAAGGCTTTTGACGTTGTCTATGTGATGACCGCCGGAAACTACAACACCGACATCCTGGCCAGGCGGATGTACGCGGAGCTGTACAACGCCGGAAACTACGCCAACGCGAGCGCGTTGGCCGTGATCTTGCTGCTGGCGGTGGTCCCGGTGTTGATTTTCAATCTGCGCCAGTTCAGAGCCGTCGAGGCCAGACGATGAGCGTGGCGACCGCGGCACCGCCCGCGGCCCCCCCGATCCGTCCACAGGCAGCCAGGACGCGTTGGTCCCAGCGGCTCTCGGGGCAGATCTCGAACGCCGGCCTGCAAGTGGCCGTGCTGGCCCTGACCCTGGCCTGGATTGTGCCGACGCTCGGGCTGCTGATCAACTCGTTCCGATCGGGCGGAGCGTTCAACACCAGCGGCTGGTGGACGGCGCTGGCGCCGCCGTTCAATTTCACGCTGGAGAGCTATCGGCATGTGCTGGGCGCCAGTGACCTGGCCCCCAGCTTCTTCAACAGCTTCATGATCGCCATCCCCGCCACGATCATCCCGACGACTGTGGCGGCCTTCGCTGCCTACGCCTTTTCCTGGATGAAATTCTGGGGCCGCGACTGGATCTTTCTAGCACTGGTTGGATTGCTTGCCGTGCCGTTGCAGCTGACGTTCATCCCACTCCTGACCCTGGCGGTCCACTTTGGCCTTACGTCCGGGAATACGATTCTTGGCCTCAACGCCGGATTCCTCGCGGTCTGGATCGCCCATACCGGCTACGGCCTGCCCTTCGCGATCTACCTGCTGGCCAATTTCTTTCGGGTCCTGCCCCAGGACCTTTTCGAATCGGCGGAAATTGATGGCGCCGGCCCGGTGACGGTCTTCTTCCGCCTGGTCCTGCCACTATCGGTGCCGGCGATCGCGTCACTGGTCATCTTCCAGTTTCTCTGGGTATGGAATGACCTGCTGGTGGCGCTGATCTATGTTGGCGGCACGCCCGAAGTCGCCCCGTTGACGGTTACGCTCACAAACCTGGTCGGCTCCCTGGGACAGCACATCGAGTACCTGACGGCTGCCGCGTTTGTCTCGATGATCGTTCCGCTGATCGTGTTCTTTGCTCTTCAGCGGTACTTTGTGCGGGGCATTCTGGCCGGGTCGGTCAAAGGCTAAGAAGCCGCGCACCGTTTGGCGCCGCCCCCGCTCAGCGGCGCGTCAGCACCGTCGCTAGCAGGGCCATGACCAGCAGCAACGGCAGGGCCATGACGGCCAGGACCAGCAGCAGGAAAAAATTCTCCGCCTCGGAGGGCGCCCCCGCATCAGCCAGTGCCGCTGCCTGCTGTGGCGTCGGGGCAATCGCGATCGCCTGGGCTGACCCGCCCGGGAGCGCGTCACCGGCAAAGGGCAGTGTGCCGAAGTCGCTCGCGCCGGCCGGCTGTGCGACCGGCCCTTGCGGGGCAGCCGGTGTTGGACTCGGGGTTGGCGCGGGAGTAGGCGGAGGCGTTGGTGGTGGTGTCGGCGCCGGTGTCGGTCTGGGGGTTGGAGGCGGTGTCGGTTTTGGGGTCGGCGGCGGTGGCGTCGCCGTCGGCGTGGGCGATGGATGATGACGGACTGCCACGCTATCGGGTTGGCTCGATGCCCATACGCCCGCGTTCGACGTCATCCCGCCGAGCCAAGCACAGGCTCCCACGAGCAGCAACGCCGCGGCGAGCGCGGGCGCACGGTAGCGCAGGTGCATGCCTTCCCCTTGCCTCCTGCTGGAGATCTCCTACGCCAAATATACTTACCGTCCCAGAAAAAGAACAGTGGGTGAAGTCGGCAGCCAGCCGGTGATCTCGGCCTACGATTAGGGTTATGGCCGCCTCCGAGCGCGTCGCCGTGGTCACCGGCGCCAGTTCCGGCATCGGCGAGGCAACGGCGAGAGGCCTGGCGGCAGCCGGATTTGGGGTGGTCCTGGGCGCCCGGCGTCAGGATCGGCTGATGGCGGTCGCGCGCGAATTAGGTGGGACAGGTCTTGCCCTCGATGTACGGGACCTCAACAGCATTCAGGCCTTCGCGCAGGCGATCGAGTCCGAGTACGGCCAGGTAGAGGTACTCGTCAACAACGCCGGGCTGGCCGCCGGCCTTCAGCCGCTGGCGGAGGGCAGCGATGACGACTGGGTTCAGATGATGGAGACCAACGTGATCGGGCTCTTGCGCGTGACCAAGGCTCTCCTGCCCCTGATTCGGCGCGCCCCTCGTGGCCACATCGTGAACCTTGGCTCGGTGGCGGGGTTCGAGGTTTACCCTGGCGGCGTCGGCTACACGGCGAGTAAGCATGCCGTCCGCGCCATCAGTAAGACGCTGCGGCTCGAGCTCATGGGGGAGCCGATTCGGGTGACCGAGATCGCGCCCGGGATGGTCGAGACGGAATTCAGCCTGGTCAGGTTCAAGGGCGACCGGGAGCGGGCCGCTGCGGTCTACCGCGGGATGCAGCCACTGACCGGCGCCGACATCGCCGATTGCATCGTCTGGGCCGTCACTCGAGCACCACACGTCAACATCGACGAGCTCGTGGTGCGGCCGATCGCCCAGGCGACGACGCGGGACGTCGCGCGCAAGCCGTAATCGCGCGCACGACCTTATGCACAGGCCTTCCACATATACACACCGGCCGTTTTTCCCTGAGTGACGAGCGGAGCCATCTGCTGATAGCCCTTCTGTTTCGTGACGGACCGGATGCGGCCAAATCAGGAAATTGACGTGCGCGCCACGTGCCTGATATTATAGCGGCGGTATCAAGTAAATCATCATCGAGGTACCAGGGAGGTAGGTTCATGGCAGTCGTTCACGAGCACGACGACGGCGACGGCTCGAGCGCGGCGGTCGTCGCGATCTTCCTGATCGCCTTGATCGTGATCCTGGCGATCCTCTTCTACGGTTTCGCGGTCGCCCACTGGTTCGGGGTCGGCGTCAACGTGACGCAGGTCGCACCCTCGTCCTCGGTCGCACCCTCGCTGCCGGCGTCGGCGTCGGCCTCGGCCTCGACTTCCCCATAAGTCAAAAGAGCCCAGGAACAAGAAAGACCGGCACGATGCCGGTCTTTTTTGTCGCGCTCGGGTCCAACCGACTGCGCCCGCGAACGATTGCGGTCCGCGTTACGAAGCTCGGCTGTGCGACGACCCTGTAGCAGGTGGCGAAAGGTTTTGCCCCGACAATGACGCCATGCATCTCGCAGAACTTATTCGGCGACAGGTCGAGCGTCTAATGCGCAGCGAGCGTGGCCAGGGCATGGTGGAGTACGCCTTGATCCTGGTCCTGATCGCGGTGGTGGTGATCGCGGTGTTGATCGTGCTGGGCAACCAGGTCCAGAACGTGTTCTGCAACATCAGCGGCGCCATGGGCCAGTAGCCAGCCGCGTTAGGCTCTTGCCATGCGGAGCGGCTGCAGCCTCGTGATCCTGGCTGGCGGCCGGAGCCGGCGCATGGGTCGCGACAAGGCTGGCTTGCCGGCGGGCGATGGAACGCTGCTCCAGCACCTCGCCCACCGGCTGGGGCCGGTCGTCGACGAAACGATTGTCGCGGGTGGCTCCACCACCCTGGAGCTCGCCGGTGTGCGGCAAATCGACGACCATCATCCGGGGTTGGGCCCGCTGGCGGGTATGCACGCCGGCTTCCTCGCCGCCAGGCACACGCTGGTCTGGGTAGTTGCCTGTGACCTGCCCGATGTGGAGCCGGCTCTGGGAACGCTGATGCAAAGCCTGGCCCACGAT
>VBEW01000103.1 GCA_005889225.1 Chloroflexota bacterium
GTCCGCCAACAATGGCATCCCGCCTGGGTTCGCGTCTGCCGTCGCCACCGCGACCAGGAGATTCGGAAGGAAGCGCGAGCGCACAACCTCGAGAAGCTGCCGCGTCCCCGGCTCCGCCGGCGCGCCGATGACCGCCAGCTCGATGGGACGGCTGAGATGGAAATCGAGTGCCGCGAGCAGGCGGCCGAACGCGAGCGGCGCCTTGGCCGCGGTCGGCGCGAGCCGCTCGAGCGTGTGGCCAGCCTTCGACACCCAGGCGTTCTGGCCCAGTAAGGCACCGGCGCGCAGCAGAACGTCAACAGCCATCGACGTACCCGAGGGCGTGGCGTTATCGGTCACGTCCTGAGGCCGAACCACCAGCCGCTCATGGTCGACAGCCGTATCGAAAAACGCCGCCTGCCCATCGTCCCAGAACGCGACCAGCATTTCGTCCAGCAGGCCGTGCGCCTCGTCCAGCCACCGCATGTCGAAGGTCGCCGCGTAGAGGCTCAGAAGGCCATCGGCCACCGCGACCTGGTCCTCGAGGTATCCGCCCACGGTTGCCCGCCCATCTTTGTAGCTCCGTCGCATCCGGCCGCGATCCCGCATCCGGGAAAGCAGGAAGCGCGCGTTCGCTTCCGCCATGGATACCAGGTCGGGGCGATCGAGGACCCTCCCGGCGTCCGCGAAGGCGCGCAACATCAAGCCATTCCAGCTGGCGATGACTTTCTCGTCGCGGTGCGGCCGGACACGACCGTCCCGGAACGCCAACAGTCGATTGCGGGCCGCCGCCATGACGGCCGGCGCGTCAGGGGTAACCGGGTGCAGGATGCTTCGGCCTTCAAAGTTTCCGTCCTCGGTCACGTCGAACGCGGCGGCGACCGCCGCCGCCTCGTCGGCGCCCAGGGCGACC
>VBEW01000104.1 GCA_005889225.1 Chloroflexota bacterium
CGGCCTTCCTCGCCTTCGCTATCCGCATCAAGGCTGGAAAAGAAGCCGCCGTCGGACGAGGTCATCTCGCGCATGACGAAAGCGAGCGTATCTTCGGCCACCCGCCGGAGTAGCGGCTCCCGGGTTAGCTGCCAGGCGTCCAGGTACGCCCGGGCGAGCAGGGCGTTGTCGTACAGCATCTTTTCGAAGTGCGGCACCAGCCAGTGCTCGTCCACGCTGTACCGATGGAATCCCCCGGCGAGCTGGTCGTACATGCCGCCTTCGGCCATCGCTCGCAATGTCTGCTTCGCCATCTCCCGGGCCGCCGGTTCACCGCTGCGGATGCTGGTGCGGAGCAAGAATTCGATCAACATCGGCTGCGGAAATTTCGGGGCGCCGCCGAAGCCGCCGCGCACCGGGTCATGGTCCCGCTCCAGCCGGCCGTAGGCCTCATCGAGGAGCCCCGGCGTGAGGGTGCCGGTGGCGAGCGGGACGACCGGCCTTTTCAGGAAGTTGCGGACCTGCGCCGCCGTGGCCTCCACTTCGGCCGGCCGCTGTGCGAATGCCTCGGCCACGGCGCCCAGCACTCGCCGGAACGATGGCATGCCGAACCGATCGCTGGGTGGAAAGTATGTGCCGGCGAAAAACGGTGCGCCGTCCGGGAGAAGAAACACCGTCATCGGCCACCCGCCAGAGCCCGTGAGGCCCTGCACCGCCCGCATGTAGACCTGGTCGAGGTCCGGCCGCTCCTCGCGGTCCACCTTGATGGAGATAAAGTCGCGGTTCATGAGCGCGGCGACCTCTTGATCCTCGAAGGACTCGCGTGCCATGACATGGCACCAATGGCAGGCGCTGTAGCCGATGCTGAGCAGGATCGGCTTGTTCTCGCTGCGCGCCTTCGCCAGCGCTTCTGGTCCCCATGGGTACCAGTCCACCGGGTTGTTGGCGTGTTCAAGCAGGTACGGACTGGTCTCCTGCGCGAGACGATTGCCCATCGCATCACTCTACCGGCCGTCCTCCGAACGGATGGCGGAAAGGGGCCAGATGGACTACCGAGCCGAAACGGACGGTGCCTAGCATGCAAACCATGCCCACGGACATCGGTCTGGCATGGCATCAGGCGTTCACCGCCGCCACCCTGCTGATACTCGGCAGTGGGCTGGCCCTGTACCAGATCACGTCGCTGATGCTGGGCCCTGTCGGCAGCCGACAGCTCGAGCTTTCGCTCACTATTCCAACCGTGGAGACCCACGATCTTGCCCCGGCAGCGACCGGTGGCGTGATCGGCAACCTGGTCATCTCGGTTTCGTTGGCATCGCGTTCCACCTCGGTGCCCGCTTATCGCACCTCCAGCCGCTCCGCGGCCCCTCCGAAAACCACGTTGCTTGCGCCGCGGCCGCTGGTCGCCCCGCCAGCCGTCGTCACAGTACCGTCGGCTGCGCCGCCCACCGCCCACCCGGAACGACATCCGCTGCCCGTGGTGGTTCCACAACCCGAGCGCGACGACCTGTAGGACGATGAAACCGACTAACTATC
>VBEW01000268.1 GCA_005889225.1 Chloroflexota bacterium
CTCTGCACTACGAGTACGGCTACACCATTGACGAGTGCGCTCACCTGATCGGTTGCGCTACGGGAACGGCGCGCAGCCACCTGGCGCGCGCCCTGACCACCATGCGAAAGGACCTGCAAAATGAATAACCGGCCCGGCCTCGAATCGCGCCTGCGCGCCTACCTCTCATCCGGCGCTCGTACCCAAGCCCCCTCGGGCATGGAGGGGCGTATCGCTGCCAGGGTGCTCGGGCGGCGTTATTCGTGGGCGTTCCAGCTGATGGCGGCGGCCGCGGTGCTGGTGCTGGCAATCGGGCTTGGTGTCGGCGTGACCAAGCTCCGGCAGTCGAACGCGGCCCTGAAGGTCAGCCCGCGTCCGACCCCGATCGTGACTGCCACTGCCTCGGTGTCGCCACCTGCCACACCGCCTGCCAGCCCGACGCCGGAGCCCAGCGTGGGACCGTACCCGCTGATGGCTCCAACGACGTTCACCATGGTCAGCATGAGCACTGGCTGGGCCGCGGGTTCGGGCACCAATCGCATTCTGCGTACGTCGGATGGCGGAACGCACTGGAACGACCTCACCCCCAGTGGCGCGCGGCCTGGCAACTGGACCCCCTTTTTCTTCGACGCCGACAGTGCCTGGCTTGCATCGTCGGTCCAACCAGGATCATCCACGGCCGACTTTTCCGTCGCGATCTACCGCACCGTAAACGGTGGTCGGAGCTGGCAACAAGCTGGCACGGTGGCAGCGGCGGAGGGATGGCCGGCCGCTCTTGACTTCGTCGACAAGAACCATGGCTGGTTGTTCATGAAGCTGGGGGGCGCTGCCGGATCCGATGGCGTTGCCTTCTACGGCACGATGGACGGCGGCGCGACCTGGGCCAAGCTGTCTGAGGCGAATACGAGCGGTGCTTCCGGTCGTCTGCCGCTTCGGTGTTCGAAAGGGACGCCCGTCTTTCTCAACAGCTCAACTGGCTGGATGCCGGGCGGCTGCAGCGCCGGCGGCGGGCCCTTCTTCTACGTCACCCGGGATGGCGGCCGGACCTGGAACGACGCCCGGATCGCGATGCCGGCATCGGCAGCGGCCCCGTGCATGTGCGAGATCGACAGCCTTCGCTTTTCAGACTCGAGGAACGGCGCCTTCGTGCTGAACATCTACGAGGGCAGCGGCCTACCCCAAAACGTCCTCTACACGACGAGCGATGCCGGGGCGTCCTGGCGGCCCGGCCCGCCGCTTCCGGCCAACTCGTATACGGTCTTCCTCCTCGATGCGATGCAAGGCTGGACCGTCGACGCCAAGGCGAACAACCTCCTGTTCACCGCCGACGCCGGCCGGCACTGGTCGGTGGTAGGGACGATCCCCTCGACCCAGGTCGTGATGGTCTACCAGTTCGTGACGGACAAGATTGGCTGGGCCCTCGGTTCGGAGGCGAAGGGCCAATCGGTCCTCAAGACGGTCGACGGCGGCGCCACCTGGACCAGCCAGCTCGCGCCAGCAAGCTAGCCGCCACAACATCTAGGGTCCGATTTTCTATGCGGCCACAAGCCCACCAGATTTAGTCCGAATTCATTGACAGCCACCTGTCGTGGTGGTAGCGTTCGGCGTGCGGGTGGCACAAAGTGGGGAAAAGTGGGGAGTGTGAGCCGGTCGGTGGCGACATCTAATGTTCCTCGGCACGTACCGGCACTCCGTGGACACGAAGGGACGAGTTGCGATTCCCGCCCGTTTTCGGGAACAACTTCCGAGTGGGACGGTCATTTCCAAGGGCGCCGAGGGCTGCCTGCAGGTTTATCCGCCCCAGGAATGGGCGCAGGAGCAGGGCTTGCGGCTGGGCTCCACCACACCGGCGGAGGAGCGCCGCCTCGCCCGCATGATGTTCGGCGCCGCCCGGGAGTGCGAATTCGACGGCCAGGGACGAATCGTCCTGTCCGCCGACCAGCGGCAGTATGCCGGGATCAGCAGCGTCGCCTGGATCGTTGGCGTCAACAACCTGATCGAGATCTGGAACGACGAGCAGTGGCGGCGCATCGGCGAGGCGACGCCGGAAGAGTACACGCGCATTCAGGACCAGGTGGCCGA
>VBEW01000269.1 GCA_005889225.1 Chloroflexota bacterium
ATCGCGGGCGGAGACCATGTGTATCGTGCTGCGCAGCAGAGTCCCCTGAATCACCCGCCGCTGCTCGAGCGCCGTTGTCAGCGCTTCGCGCCGGAAATTGCGCATTCGCGACCACAGCCCGATGTATCCCGAGGGCGCGTACTGCGTCTGCAGTCCTGCGATGCGCTCCAGCGTGGGGACAAGTGGCGAGCTTGAGCGCTCCAGCAGGAACTGGCGAGCGAGCAACGCGCGATTGAGGTCGCGGGCGGTCAGGGTGCGCTCGGCGGTCAGGTCGAGGTGGTGACGGCGACGGCCGCGGCGCTGCTGGCCGCCGCCGCATCCTCCGCATATAGAAGGATGAGGTACCAGCCGAGGAGCACGAGCAGCGGCAGCTCGGCGAGACTCGCCGCGATTGGCTGAATTTCGACGGCGCCCTTGGCCTTGATGAGACCGTGTCGTCCTTTGAACCGGATGAGCGGCTGATCCTTGTCCTGCCAGACCCATTCGGACTGCCAGAAGTTGGCGGAGGAAAGGCCGATTGCGCGGCCGTCCGGAAACTCCAGCGTGCCTCCGCCTGACCACCGCGGACGAAAGACGGCGACGTTGGCATCGGATCCGCTGACGCGTACGGTGACTCGCGGATGCCAGAAGCCTTCGCGCTTGAAGGACCAGTGATCACTGTCGGCCTCCGCATCGGCCAGCGATCCGCGCTGAAACCGGAGCGCCGCCACGACATCCTCGCCGGCTCGCAGCTCGTGCACTCGCCTGTGGGCCGCCGGCTGGACCCAGAGGAGTTCCTGGCCGGCCAGCTGAGCGAGGGAGCGCATAACACCAAGTCTACGGGCGCCCGCCGGGGCAACAGCTCGGGCCGGGCGGCCGGTTTAGAGCCCCTGAATACGCAAAAAGCCACGCAAAAGCCACAAATGGCGACTTGGTTACTGACGACTATCTGGAAACCTGATACCGGCGTCGTTGGAATTAACCGGACACTAGACGAACCCTGTCTGGATCGGTCACGATATGGGTAGAAAAGGCGAGTGACTAAGGTAAAGACGCGGGTTCAAGTAGACCCGCTGGTACTGAGCGCGGAAGCGCTGATCCTCAAGGGGAAGGATCAGGGCTATCTGTCCCCAGATGACGTGATGAAGGCGTTTCCCTCAATTGAGGGTAACGCAGACGGCTTTGTTCGCGTCGCCGCCGCCTTCCAGGAGATGGGCATCTCGGTCACGGCCGACGCCGAGGCCGAGCAGGACGAGGACGAAGAGGAAGTTCTCACGGAGGTCGAGGTGGTCAGCTCGGTGGCCCTCGACGATCCGGTCCGGATGTACCTGAAGGAGATCGGACGCGTCAACCTGCTCACGGCGAAGGAAGAGGTTGAGCTGGCCAAGGAGATGGAGGCCGGATCGGAGGAGGCACGCCATCACCTGACCGAGGCAAACCTCCGCCTCGTGGTTTCGGTCGCCAAGAAGTACCTCAACCGGGGGCTGTCCTTCCTCGACCTGATCCAGGAGGGGAACCTGGGACTGATGCGCGCCGTCGAGAAGTTCGACTACAAGCGCGGCTTCAAGTTCTCGACGTACGCCACCTGGTGGATCCGCCAGGCGATCACGCGCGCCATCGCGGACCAGGCCCGGACGATCCGCATCCCGGTGCACATGGTCGACACCCTCAACCAGCTGGCGCGTGTCTCGCGGGCCCTGCTCGAGCAGCTCGGCCGCGAGCCGAGCGAAGAGGAGCTCGCCTACGGCATGGGCATCACCGTCGACAAGGTCCAAGAGCTGAAGAAGATTTCGCAGCAGCCGGTGTCCCTCGAGTCGCCGATCGGCGAGGAAGAGGATTCCCACCTGGGCGATTTTGTTGAAGATAAGGCGGCGATCGCACCGCTCGAGGCGGCCAGCGAGGCGATGTTCCGCAACGAGGTCGAGGACATCCTGGCGACACTGCGCCCGCGTGAGCGGCGCGTGGTCCAGCTGCGCTTTGGCCTGGTCGACGATGAGCCGCGCACCCTCGAGGAGGTCGGCCGACGCATGGGTCTGACCCGCGAGCGGATCCGTCAGATCGAGGCGACCGCGCTGCGCAAGCTGCGTCACCCAAGCCGGTCGAAGGTTCTGCGGGACTACACCGAGGACCGGGGCGACGGCGTGCGCGTGCGAGAGACCGAAGCCGTCTCTTAGGCGGCCAGAATCTGGTCGATCGGCCGTTCGATTGTCTTCGCCGTGGGAACCGGCGTCAGGTCGTCAACGGTGTATTGGACGTCGTGCCAGGTGGCGCAGTCGCGTACCGCAGTCTCACCAGTAAGCGCGCCATTGACCGCGTGGAATAGATGGCCGAAGAGAAAGTAGAGGCTGGCGGTCCTGACACCAGTCGTCGCTTTGAGCGTTCCGGTCAGGCGCCGTGCCTGGACTGATCGCAGAACCTCAGTGAGGGAAGTCCGATCGGCAAAAGCAGCAGGTTCGGTGCGCACCGGTTGGAGTTTCGCTGGGAGCAGCTCATCTTCAGCATGGCGTGGGCGCCGGCTTCCGAGTAGCACGACGGCAATCAGGCCAGCTGCAATGACGGCGACGACCGCAAACCAGGGACTCATGAACTCACGCCTCCCGCGTACAACTTGCGTAGGAGTCTGAAGTTTGCGTGGTCTGAATCGCGACCGAGGCTACGACCCTTTGGCCGGCTTCACCACCATTGCGCTTCCACCACCACGCCGGACCGGTTCGGCCGCGGCCTCGAACAGGCCGCCCGGGAGAAATGCAATCCCCGTCGCGGCGCCGATCTCGTCGGTGGACGCGAACCTCTGACCGAGCGCCTGGAGGGCTGCCGCCTCAGGTGTACTCAGGAAGGCAGGCTCCGCCGTGGTCACGGCCGTGTTGCGCTGTGAGGCACGCGGTGCAGCGATGGCATCAGGCAGCGACATGCCAAAGTCGA
>VBEW01000105.1 GCA_005889225.1 Chloroflexota bacterium
TCGCGCTCCAACTGCTGACCCTGGCCTGGAGTGGGGCGCTTGATGAGACCGCGAGACGCCGGCGTGGCCTTCGTCTCGCTGTTCAGATCGCGGATATCGGGTTGCTGCTGGCTGCCGCCAGCGCCATCCAGTCGGTCGGCACGAGCGCATTTTCCGGAGTGCCCTCGGACACGTTCGGTCTGGCCACCTTCCTCCTCGTGCTCCTGCCGGTCGCGGTGCGGGTCGGCGCCCTGGCCTGGGTTTCCTCCGGACCGCCGGCTGCGGTCACTTTCGAGCCGGCCATTGCCTGGGTCGCCCCGGCCGGTTACCTGTTGCTGCGGCTGCTTGCTTTGATGGGGGGCCGGCTGCCGGATCGGCCGACGGCCGTCGCACTGTTCGGCGGCGGCGCGCTGGTTGCGATCGGGTTCGCGACACTGGCCCTCGGCCGACCCGCCGGCCTGCGCCTGGCGCCGCCGCTGCTGGCCGCGCAGGCCGCCCTCGCGCTGAGCCTATCGGCGGGCAGCGAGCCGCTCATGACCGCGGCCAGCACCTGGCTGTGGCTGTTGCTCATCCCGCTCGCCGGGCTGGTCAGTGTTCGGGTCGCCGGCGGATCCCTGGCCGAGACGCTGACGCTCGTGAACCTGGCCATGATTCCCGGCACTATTGGCTTCCTCGCCCTGTGGCTGGGAGGCCTGGCCCTTGGGGCGCGCGGGCTCCTCTTCGGCATGATTCCGGTGGCGCTGGCCGTGGTTCTTCTGGCGGTGGCGGCGCTCGGACGGGCCGGGGGCGTCCGCTCCATCAATATGGAACCCGCCAGCATCTGGGGGGCCGTGCTCCTGGTCATTGCCGCCTTCCCCATCATCGCCATGAACCCGATGGTGCTGCCCGCTGCGGCGACCGTCCGCCTCGTTCCTCGGGGGACCATCTCGGTAAGCCCCCTGGGGATTGCGACGGGTCAGGGCGCCTGGCCGGCGTTGCTGGTGTCGCTTGTCACCGCGGTCCTGCTGGGCGTCGCCGCCTGGCAGCTCCGCGAGCGGTTACCCCTGCGTCGCAGCCGCCCCATCATCCGCTGGCGGATCGGCGTGCCATCATGGTTGGGGGTCCGGCCGCCGGCGATCCCGGCCCGGAGCCGATACCTGCTCTGGGGCGCGTTCCTCCTCGTGGTCGCGCTGGCGGTGGTGCGACCGTGATCGTTTATTTCCCGTTCGTCCTCTTCGCGGCTGGATTGTTGATCGCCTATGGCAGCGCGGGCGTCCCGCGCCAGCTGGCGACGATCGCCATGGTGGCCGCGGGCAGCTGGTCGCTCGTACTGCTGGTGGATCCAGCCTCCGCGACCTGGGCCATCGGTCCGATCATCGCAACCCTGTTATTGCCGCGCGCTGGTCAGCGAGTCCGGTCCAGTTTCGAGGGCCTGACCCGGCGAGCCCTGACGCTGACCGTCGCCATGCTGGTGGCGCTCTTTCTGGCGACGCGACTGCCAGTTGGGGAGAACCCGATCCTGCTCAGCGCGGTGCCCTGGCTCCTGGCTGCGGTCGGCACCGCCTGGTTTACGAGCCCGATCGATGAACCGGAACGCTTGCAGGGCCAGGCCCTGATGGTCGCCGCGGTCGCGGTCGTGATCCTCGTCGCCGTTCCGGCGGGCCAGCTCACGGCGGGGGTTGCCGGCGCGATGGCGTTGATGCCGATTGCCGGTCAACGAGGGCGAATACCGGGTCGGCTTCGCCCGGTGTTCAGCCGCGTACTGTTGCTGGCGGCCGCGGCAGCGGCAGTGCTGGCCGCAACCAGTCTCTCGGTCAGGCCCTTCAGCCTGGGCGACCTTTCTCTCGACGCCGGCGGACCGGTGTTGCTGGCCACTGCCATCGTGCTCGTCGCCGGGTCCGCCGTCGGCTCGGTCGGCACGGACTGGGCCGCCCTGCTCGCCGTCCTGGCGCTGGTCGCGTCAGCGTCCGGCCTGCGCTGGCCGGCACTGGCCGCGCTGGTCGCCGTGGCCACCGCGCTGGAGCGAGGCGCGCAGCGGCCCGCCTGGATCGCGGTCGGGGTGCTGAGCCTGACGCCCGTCCTGCAGGCGCTGGCGTCGCCGACCTGGAGTGCGCGGGTCCAGGCGGCCGCCCTGGGACTCGGACTGGTGATGACCCTGTACGCGGCGAAGGCGGGGATGTTGCGCGTGCTCGCCCTGCCCGCGACCACCTTGCTGGTCATGCTGTCACTCCCGTCGCTCAGCCCCGGCAACCTGGTCCGCTTCCAGTGGATTGCGGCCCTGGGTGCATCGCTGCTGATCGCGCAGCCCCTGCTCAGCAGCCTGATGGGCGGACGCCCCAAAGACGTCATTCGCGATCGGCTGCTCGCCGGTCTCCTGCTGCTGGCGATCGGCGCGCGCGACTCGCTCGGCCTTGGTCAACTTGCGGTGGTCCTCCTGTTGATCGACCTCGCCATCGTCCGGATCGGCCCTGTGCCAGAGCCGGCTAGAGGCTGGAGCGCGCGGTTGATCCTCCTCGCCCGCTCGAACTGGCCGCCATCGGCGACCTTCGCGGGGGCGACGCTGGCCGTGATTGGCGCGTTGCAAGCCTCGCTGGTGCTGGGCCTGCTGGCGGCGACCATGTTCGCCCTGTTGCAGTTCGCGCCACTGCTCGACCGGCACGCGCTGGCACCCGGACCCGAGCGACCCCGTTCCCTCGGCTGGATCGGCCCTGTCCTCTCCTGCGCCTGCGGCCTCGCGCCAGCCGTGCTGCTGAGGATGCTTCGTCTGTGATCCGGTGACAATGCCACCATTCCGTCTCGTGCTGGCGTCGACATCCGCTCGACGCGTCGACATCTTGCGACGGGCTGGCGTACGGTTCCGCATCGTCGCCCCCGGCGTCGACGAACGGCCGCCACGGCCACTCGGTCCGATCCGTTTCGTGTTATGGGCGGCCGAGGCGAAAGCCGAGGCGGTCGCCAGCCGCGTTCGCGGAGCCATCGTGGTGGCGGCCGACACCGAGGTGGTGCTGGACGGACGGATCTTCGGAAAACCCAGGGACCGCCGCCAGGCGGCTGATTTCCTGCGCGCCCTATCCGGCCGAACGCACCTGGTCTACACCGCCGTCCACGTCATCGATGGGCGGTCCGGATGCCGGGCGCACGGGATTTCGCGGACGTACGTCACTATGCGTGACCTTTCGGCGTGGATGATTTCGGCTTACGTGCGCTCGGGCGAGGCGCAGGATAAGGCCGGTGCCTACGCTATACAGGGCAAAGGTCGCCGCCTGGTCAGCTCCATCCGGGGGCCTTACGACAACGTCGTTGGGATGCCGATGCGCCTGCTGACGCGGTTGTTGGGCGAATGCGGCATCCCGATTCCGGCGAAGAATCCGGATGGGTTGCAGCATTACGTCACCAAACAAACTCCGGTCGCGCCGGGCCGCAAGGCGATTCGCGCGGCTGGCCGTTAGCCTGCTGCTGATCCTGCCGCCGGCACTGGGCGCCTGCGGCCCGAGCGGGGACTCGCGCCTGGTCATCACGCAGACCACCGATGCGCCCAGCGGAGCCGACCACAAGGGCCACCTCCCGCCCGGCGCGTTCACCGGCATCACGGTGTCGATCCGCAACAGCGGCGCCGGGCCCGCCCGCGGCGTGACCGTGGAGGATGTGCTGCCCGCCGGCTTCCACTACTACGAGCTGACCACCCTGGGTGGCAACGCCATCCGCACGGCGACCACCGAGCCGGCCACGCAGGGGAACCCGACCTGGGGGACGTGGACCATTCCATCCGGCAATGGCAACACGGTGAGCGCCCTGGTTCTGAGCTTCAAAGTGCAGGCTTCGCTCAAGCCCGGCGACTACGTCAACCAGGTCAAGCTGACGACCTCGACCCCGGCCGAGATCGACCAGGGCACCGGGGTCGGGCTGGTGGTGGAGCCTCGCCCGTCGCTCGTCCTGGCGGTCGCGGCCGCGACCGGACAGGTGACGACCGGCAGCCTGGCCACCTACGTGGTCTCGGTGAGCAACGTGGGCTCCGCGGTGGCGAAGGGCGTCGCGATTTCGGTCAGCCTGGCTCCCGGGTTCCTCTACAACGCGACCAGCGGATTCCAGGGCAACAGCATCCGAGTGACGTCGATCGACCCACCGGCGAACAGCCTGCTCCCCCTGTGGTCCTCATGGGACATCCCGGGTGCCATCAACGGTGCGCCGGGGCTGCTGCGCCTGACGTTTCAAGCGCGGGTCCTGCCGGCGGTCGCGCCGGGCTTATACAACCTCACCGCGGCGCTCACCGCTGTCAAAGACGTTCCGGCGCAAACCATCGGCAACACCGCGCCGGTGGCCGTCGGCAAAAGCACGAAGGTCCCGATCACCATGACGGTCACGCCAACCGCGCCGTATGCCGCACAGAATGGAACGGTGACCTACGTGATCACCGTCGAGAACGACAGCACGGACGCGGCCCAGGCTGTGACCGTGACCGACACGCTACCCCAGAGTTTCAGCTTCAAGTCGACGAATAGCATCGTCATCAACGGGAAGAGCGTGGGCTCGCGGCTGCAGCCAGCCGCCGGGTCGGCGACGCCCCAGTGGGGGCCGTTCATCATCCCGGCCGGTGGCTTCAACGGGGCGACGCTGGTGATCACCTTTACGGCGAATGTCAACGGCGCCTCCCTCGGGCCGCATCCCAACGTGGTCTCCGGAAACAGCAGCAACGCGCAAATCACGGGCGGCTCAGATCAATCCCCCGTGACCATTACCGCCAGCTAGCACCGCCCTCCGCGACTCGGGAAGAAATTCTGAAATTGAGAGAATTGCTGTAAATGTCGAGAACGCAAAAGGAACTGAAGGCGCTGCGCCAGCAGCAGCGCGAGGAAGCGGCGGCGCGCCAGCGCGCCCGCGATCGCCGCAACCTGTACATCATCGGCGGCATCCTCGGGACGGTCGCCGTCGCGATCGTGATCGTCGCGCTGGCCCTCAATCACGCAGCCCAGGTCGCGACTCAGAACCGGCTGCCCTTCCAGGTGGTCACCGAGGCGGTCGGGCGCGAGATTCCGGACGAAGGCCCGGCCACCCACGTCGATCCCTCGACCACCCCAACCTATAAGTTCTACCCGCCCACCTCGGGGCCGCACTATTCGCTTCAGGGAAGCGCCCCAGTCCCCTGGCAGACGATCGACAATCTCGTGGAGGGCCAGTTCGTGCACAACCTGGAGCACGGAGGGATCGCGATCCTCTACAACTGCCCGAGCGGCGACGACTGCACCGCGCTCAAGAACCAGCTGGAGAACTACGTGAAGAATCTCGCGCCAGTGGAGCCCACCTTCCACGAGGTCAAGGTGGTCATGACGCCGTACAGCCGGGGTATGGAGAAGAAGGTGGCGCTGGTCGCCTGGCATTACGTCGATTTCCTTGACGGCTACGACCCGAACGAGATCACACGCTTCTACGAGAGCCACGTCGATAAGGGGCCGGAAAACATCGCCTAGCTGCGAACCACCCTGATCCGGGCCCGCATGCGGTAAACTACGAAGTCGCGCCCGCGGGCGCTTTTGTCATGTTTGCCATCGTTGCAACCAGCGGAAAGCAGTTCAAGGTGTCGGAAGGCGACCGTATCCTGGTCGACCGTGTGCCGGCCAACGTCGGTCAGACCGTGCGCCTCGACTCCGTGCTGATGCTGGGCGGCGACAACAAGCCGATGATCGGCACGCCCTTCGTCGCCGGTGCGGCGGTGGAGGCGACGGTGGTCGCGCACCGCGCCGGCGACAAGATCATCGTCTTCAAGTTCGAGGCCAGGAAGCGTCACCGGCGGAAAACCGGTCACCGGCAGCAGCTGTCCGAGCTGCGGATCGGCGCCATCCAGCCGCCCGACGGGGCCAGCGCGTCCCGACCGGCGGCCAGGGAGCGGCCCGAACCGGCCGCGCGGCCCGGGGCCGCCGAGCGCGCCGCCACCGGGGCCCGTCCGAGCCGGCGCAAAGTCGCGGCCGACACCGACAAGACCACGCAGGAGTAAGACATGGCACACAAGAAAGGCGCAGGCAGCTCACGCAACGGACGCGACAGTGTCGGCCAGCGGCTGGGAATGAAAACGGGCGCCGGGCAGGCGGTCAACGCCGGGACCATCCTGCTTCGCCAGCGAGGGACGGCGATCTTCCCCGGAACCAACGTCGGCATGGGGCGCGACCACACCCTGTTTGCTCTCGTGGCTGGCGTGGTCCGCTTCGAGCGGACCGGTCACGGGCGCAAGAAGGTGTCCGTGCTCGCCGCCAGCGCCTAAAGGGCCGTCAGGCCCCGGCTTTCACCGGGGGCCGCGATGTTTATCGACCGGGCCAAGATCTTCATCAAGGCGGGGGACGGCGGCGCCGGCGCGTTGAGCTTCCGGCGCGAGAAGTACGTGCCGCGCGGCGGTCCCGACGGCGGCAACGGTGGTCGCGGCGGCAACGTGATTGTCGAGGTCTCCCGGCAGCTCAATTCGCTCCAGGATTACCGCCTCAAGCATCACTTCGTCGCCGGCAAGGGTGGGCGCGGCGGCGGCAGCCGGCGCCACGGGAAGGACGCGGACGACCTCATCCTGCAGGTTCCTCCGGGCACCCTCGTCAAGGGCGAGGAGGGAGGGACGATCGCGGACCTGGTGGATACGAATCAGCGGGTCATCGTTGGCCGCGGGGGACGCGGCGGGCGGGGTAACGCCAGCTTCAAGTCCTCGACCCGGCAGACCCCGCGCTTCGCCGAGCTGGGCGAGCCGGGGGAATCGCGCTGGCTGTGGCTGGAGCTCAAGCTGATCGCCGATGCCGGTCTGATCGGTCTTCCCAATGCCGGGAAATCGACGCTCCTGTCGGCGGCCAGCGCGGCCAGGCCCAAGATTGGCGATTATCCCTTCACCACCCTGGAGCCGGTGCTGGGGGTCGTCGAGCTGGCCGAGGATGCCAGCTTCGTTATGGCGGACCTGCCCGGGCTGATCGAGGGCGCGCATGCAGGCGCCGGGCTCGGCCTGGAATTTCTCCGCCACGTGGACCGGACTCGGGCGCTGATCCATGTCATCGATGCCTCGGCCGGCGATCAGCAAAAGCTCTGGAATGATTACCAGCAGGTACGCGCGGAATTGAAGAAATACAGTGTCTCGCTGGCCCGCCGGCCCCAGCTCATTGCCGTGAACAAGATGGATGCCGTCAGCGAGCCGTCCGAGGTGCTGGCCTTCCGCCAGCGGCTGGTCAAGCTGCGCCGCCGGTCCTTCCCCATCTCCGCCGCCACCGGCGAAGGCGTCCAGGATCTCCTCTGGGCGACCTGGCGAATGCTCGAGCGGCGCAAGCGTGAGGCTCCCGAGCCGGTGCCCGCGCTCAAGGTCTATCGTGGGCCGAGCTCGGCCGAGCCCTTCACCATCGAGGCGATCGACGGCGGCTTTCGGGTCTCGGGAAATCAGCTGGAGCGGCTGCTGGCGATGACGGACATCACCAACCCGGAGGGACTGGCGCACTTCCAGCGCATGCTCGACCGCTGGGGGCTGAACGATGCGCTGGCTCGGCACGGCGCCCGCGGCGGTGAGATGGTGCGGATTTCCGACGCGGAGTTTCTCTACGATCCGGAGCGCTGACCCCCCACCCCGACCCTCCCCCGCAAGGGGGGAGGGAGATGCCGGAGCCCGACCCTCCCCTGCACGGGGGGAGGGAGATGCCAAGGCCGCAACCATCGGCATTCTGGGTGGGACCTACGACCCGGTGCACATCGGGCACCTCGCCGCCGCCCGCCAGTTGCGAGATGAGGCCGGCCTCGAGCAGGTCTGGTTGGTCCCAAACGCGCACCCGCCCCACCGGAGCGCCGCTCCGGTGGCCGGCCCCGAGGACCGCATGCGAATGGTCGAGATCGCTGTGGCCGATCAACCGGGGTTGGTCGGATCGCGGATTGAAGTCGACCGGGGTGGAATCTCCTACACGATCGATACGATCCGCGAGCTCGCCCGATCGTTGCCCGGGCAACGATTCGAGCTATTGCTGGGCTCCGATGCCGCGCTCCAAATCCGCAGCTGGCACGAAGCGGACGAGCTGCTCGAGGAGGTGGGCTTTACGATCTTCAACCGACCGGACACCAGCATTGCGCTTTCCACCCTGCACGAGCTCGGCTTCAGCCCGGCACGGACCCGGCTCGTGCACCTCGACACACCGGCCATCGCTGCGCACCAGGTCCGCGACCGGCTGCGGCGTGGCGCGCCGATCGACGATCTCGTGCCGCCCGGGGTGGCCGACTACATCCGTGCGCACGGGCTCTACCGGGCCTGACGACGGGTCCTGGACAACTGGGATAATCAGAGAGGTGACCCCCCTTCAGCTCAGCCGGCTCATTGCGAATGCGGCTGCGGAAAAGAAGGCCCGGGGGATCGTCCGCCTCGACATCAGACAGAAAACGTCGATCGCCGATTACTTCGTGATCTGCGAAGGCGACACCGACCGGCAGGTGCGCGCCATCACCGACTCGATCATCGAGGCGGGCAAGAGCAAGGGGGTGCGTCCGCTGCGCATCGCCGGGTACGACGATGGATCGTGGGTGGTTCTCGATTACGCGAGCGTGATCGTGCACGTCTTCCTCCCGGGCGAACGCTCCTACTACGATCTCGAGTCGCTGTGGAAGGGTCCGGCAAAGGCCGACGCTGCGGCCGGAAACGGCTCCAAGAAGACCCCCGCTAAAGAACGGGGTCGGCCTGCCAGGAAGCCGGCCGGAGCGACCCGGCGGCGCATCCGCTCTTATTGAGGTCTTGTGCGCGGCGTCTAAGGCCGCGGGGCGAGCCTGTGGGATAATGTCGACCGTCGTGCCTTCTTAGGGCGCGGCGCACGAACCATGGGCTCGAAAACACCGATTGCCTCACCGCATCCGTACGTGACTGTCGACGATGTGTGGCGCGGCGCCCTACCGGCGGAGACGAAGATGGTCGCCGGGGCGGCCGGCATGCGGCGGGAAGTGGTCTGGTGCACCGCGCTGCGCGCCCGGCCGCCTGCCTTCACCCCGTTGCGCGGCGGCGAGCTGCTCCTGATCGATCCCCAGGTGCTCAGCGCCGTCGACGCCCGCCTCACGCTGGCGCGCTTGCTGGAATCGCTCGCCGGCCAGGGTGTCGCCGGCGCCGCGGTCTCGGGCCGCGTACCGGTTGAGGCGCGACAGGTTGCCGACGCCCATGGCCTGCCCTTGTTCGCGCTCCCCGCGGGCCTCGCCCTCGACCAGGTCGAGCAGCAGGTGCTGCGCTATGTCGTGGACCGGCGCGCCGAGCTGCACGAGCGCGCCCAGGATCTCCACCGCCAGCTGAGCGAGCTGGCCCTGGCCGGCCGCGGGCTTCCCGCGCTGCTGGCCCGACTGCACGAATTGACCGGAATCCCGGTGGTGCTCGAGCACGATGCCCGGGTCGATTATGTTGGCGGGGGCGAGCGACTGCCGGAGGAGGTCGCCGCGGCGATCGCGGTGGAGCGGCCGGCGCTCCACGAGTGGCTGCGCGAGGTGCCCCTCAGCGCCTTCGATCCACCGGTTTCGCTCCGGTCTCTGGCCGGCGGACGGGCACGCTTGATTGCTCCGATCCTCGTCCAGGGGAGCATCGCCGGATTCCTCTCCCTCGTCGGGTCGGATGGTGAGCTGGGCGAGATGCACCGGCTAGCCGTTGGACGGGCTGCCCATGCGTGCGCGATCGAGCTGGTGCGGGCCCGGGCCGCGCGCGATGCGCGCGATGAGGCCGAGGAAGAGTTGCTCGATGCGTTGACGGCCGGCCGGCCCGGGTCGCATGAGGCGGCTCGGGAACGGGCGAAGCGCAAGGGATTCGATCTCGATGCGCCGTTCCTCGTCGTGGCTGCCGATGCGACCGCCTCGGGGAAGGCCGCGAAAATCCGAGGCGCCTGGGAGCGCCAGCTTGCCACGATGCGATGCAGCGCCCTGGTTCGGGAGCGCGGCGCGACCACCGTGGCACTCATCAGCCTGGCGGGGCGCCGGGCGCCGGAACCGAAGTCGCTGGTCGACCAGCTGCACCGGGTGGCGCGATCGGCCACGGCGGCGGCCGTGGCGGTGGGATACGGCGCCGTCCGCTCGGGAACAACCGAGGTCGCCGCGGCCGCCCGCGAGGCGGAGCAAGCGCTGGCGATGGGCCGCCGTCTGTTTGGTCCCGATAGCGCGACGGCGTTCTCGGACCTTGGCCTCTACCGGCTGCTGTACGCGCTGCAGCCTCTACCGGAGCTGCGCGACTTCAGGGACCAGGCGCTGGCGCGGCTGCGCGTGAAGGATCGCGGAGGGGAGCTGCTGAAGACGCTGGGCGCGTATCTCGCGACCAACGGAAGCCCGACCGACGCGGCCAATCGTCTGCACCTGCATCGCAACACTGTGCTCTACCGCCTGGGCCGGATCGAGGATCTGCTGCAGGCCGACCTGCGCGACGCTGAGGTGCGGCTTTCGCTGCACCTGGCCCTCAAAATCGGTGATGTGCTCGAGGCCTAGCGCGGACCTTATTTTGGATGCGTGCGGATGACATCGGGAAAGCGTGACGGTGACGGCAGCGGACCGACGACCGGCGCCGGCCCGGCGCCTAGCACCGAGAGCACCGCCGCGGCGATCGCGGCATGCCCCTGGTCGCCGGGGTGGAACCAATCGCTGCGACCCAGGTAGCTGGACCCCCCGTCCTGCGCGTGAAACTGGTTCACCTGATAGAAGCCACTGAGACTGACGAATGTCCCGCCGTGCCGCTCACAGGTGTCGGCGATGATGGCGTCGATGGTGGTTGACGGCAGCCAGCTGCCGATGCGACCGCCTCGGGGAAGGCCGCGAGTGCCCAGCTCGATCGTCACCAGGCCGGGCTGCGCCGCCTGGACCGCGCTCATCTGCGTGATGCCCCAACCGGCTTTGGCGCCGCTGCGCGCCACCAGGTCAAGGCTCATCCCCAGCTTCTCGGCGACCACGGCCGGGAACGTATCGTCCGACGCCGTCGCGTAGCGGCCGGCACTGATGCTGTCGCCCAGGGCGACATAGACCTTGCCCTGCAGCGCGGCGTGGTCGGCGTTGGCGTGCACGCCGAGCACCTCGCTAGGCGCCATCGCCGGACCTTTCGCCGCCGGCTGCCCGACCGCGAGCACCACAAGCAAGATCCAAATCAGATATGTCACGACCCTCGGGGGGCGCAGCGAAATCGCCGTTGACCCCAACCTCCTGAGACTATTGTGCCAGCCACGCCCTTTGGGCGCCCCCGCGAACGCAAGACACGCGCTAGACCAGTCCCGACTCCAGGGTGGTGACCA
>VBEW01000272.1 GCA_005889225.1 Chloroflexota bacterium
TAAGGCGGCTGACGACGCCGCAGGGCTACATCGAGGGCATGCAGATCCGCGTTACCGCGTACCTCCAGGGCCGCGAAGGCTGGGTCGAGGTCTCGAAGCAGATCAGCCGGTCGAAGATGCTCGTCGGCTAACCCCGTCGTTGCGGGAGCACCTGCACGCGCGCCTTTCCGCCGCGGCGTGCGCATTATTTGGGCATGGCCGCAGTGGGGTGCAGCGGGGGGAGCAGCGAGTTTCCGAATAGCCGACGGGGAGATTCGAACTCCCGACCCGCTGTTTACAAAACAGCTGCTCTGCCAGCTGAGCTACGTCGGCGTGCGCCCCGATTATATGAAGCCAGCCGAGCGGGGTTTGGCCAGGTCGCTAGGAGGTAGCTACCGTCGTGTGTGCTGGCTCCATCGCATTGATCGTGATCGTGTTGACCGGCACGTTGTCGCTGAGAAAGGTGGTGACGAACGTCTTCCGCGCCGGGTCCCACCAGGTGATGAGGTAGTTCTGGCCGGGCGGGATTCCTCCGACGACCGAAAAGTTGCCGTTCGCGTCGGTCGTCGCGTTGTAGGTCGGGCCACCCGAATCGTCGTAGGTATGCGCCTTGACAATCCGCCACTTGGTCGCAATTCGCACTAACCGATTGGCCACCGGCGCCGGGTTCTGGTCGCTGACGATCAATCGCCCGGTGAGCGGTTGCTTGGCGGCCAGGGCAGCCTTGGCCTGGGTCGCCCAGCTGGTCTTCGGATAGTTCTGGACCAGCTCGGTCATCGCGTCGCGCGCTTCCTGGTACTTGAGCTGCTGCACGAACGCGAGGCCGGCGTTATACAGGGTTTGCGGCAAGGCCGATGCCTGGGCCAGCTTCGCCTCCGGACTGTCCGGGAAGTCTTTGACCAGGCTGTGGTACCAGATGAGGGCATTCGGATAGTCGACCGGCTGCTGCTGCGTGTACCACTGGGCAAAGTCTGAGTAGGCAGTGGCCAGGGCAGCCTCCGTCGAGGCTGCGAGGTTGCCGCTCGGGTCGAAGGCTGCCACCTGCTTGTACTTGTCGATCCCGGCCTGGAACTGCTTCGCTGCCACGAGAGCCTTCCCCCATTCGTAAAACAGGTCGGCCAGCGCAGCGTTGCCGCGGGCGCCCCAATCCGCGAACCCGCTCTTGACGGCGGCCCGCAGTTGGGTCTCGCCCTCCGCGAACTTTCCCTGCTGTCGCAGCTGGACGCCCCAGAGGAAATGCGTCTCCGCCGTGCCAATCTGCGCCCGGTCGGCGAGTTCCCCCAGCAAAACCCGTGCCACGGGGTTTCCCGCCAGCGACTCGACAGCTGCGTAGTCGCGAAGCGCCTCCGCATAGCCGCTGTTGGCTTCCGCCGCCTGCGCCCGCGACAGCTGATTCTGCGAGAAGGCGTACGCCCCGCCCGGAATCGCTAGGAACAACACGACGATGCCGAGCGGCACCAGCATCAACCGGGTACGTCCACGTCGCCGGACAGGCTGTTCCGGACCGGCGGGCGTGTATGGCGCGGCCTGGCTCATGTCGGCTGGGTCGAATAACGCTTCATCCGATGCCTTCCTGCGATCGCGCCGCGCTTGCGACCGAGTTCCGTCTTGACCATTGCGGCCGGCCCACCGTAGACTGGGAAGCCTCATTGTTGAGTTTGTGAATCCAATTAGTCAACTTAAGGAGGGAGGACCATGGCTAAATCGGCTGCTGAAATTGCCCAGGCCGGCTACGCCCATCCCGAAGTTCTGGTCGACACCCAGTGGGTGGCCGATCACCTCGGCGACCCGAAAGTCAAGATCGTGGAGGTCGATGTCGACACGGCCGCCTATGACACCGGCCATCTCAAAGGCGCGATCGGCCTCGACTGGCGCAAGGATCTCCAGGCTCGTCCCATCCGCGATCTGCTGCCCAAGCAGGAGCTCGAGGCGCTGCTCTCCTCGAAGGGGATCAGCAACGAGGACACCGTGGTTGCCTACGGCGACAACAACAACTGGTTCGCGGCCTGGTTCGTCTGGAATCTCAAGTACTACGGCCACAAGGACGTGCGACTGATGAATGGCGGCCGGAAGAAATGGCAGGACGAGGGCCGGGAGCTCGTCACAGAGGCGCCGGTCGTCAAACCCGCCAGCTACAAAGCGGCACAGCCGAACAAGGCCATCCGAGCGTTGCGCGATGATGTCTTCGCCCAACTGGGAAAGGCAGGCGCCGTCCTGATCGACGTCCGTTCGCCTAAGGAATTCAGCGGCGAGCTACTCGCTCCCGAAAACCTGCCGCAGGAAGGCGCCCAGCGCGGGGGCCACATACCGGGCGCCGCGAACATCCCCTGGGCTCAGGCGGTCCGCGAGGACGGCACC
>VBEW01000273.1 GCA_005889225.1 Chloroflexota bacterium
GCGTTCGGCGTAACGTTATGCCAATCGGCGAGAGCGAGCGGTCGGTGACCTGAGGAGGCAAACCGGCCCCGACGCTGCCTTATAAAGAGGGGTGTCCGTGCGGTGAGGGGTCTCCGGCGGTTCGTCTTCATCCTCGTCGTCGGCGCACTGCTGGCGGCCATCCCGCTTTCGGCCGTCGCCAGCGAGAGCTTCCTGTCGAGGAGCGTCCGGCAGGCCGAAGTCGCCTTTAACCAGTCGCTTTCGGTGGCCGTGGGCGGCGGCCTCCAGCAGGCCGAAGCCGA
>VBEW01000106.1 GCA_005889225.1 Chloroflexota bacterium
GTGTTCGGTGGGGCGCGTTTCGCCACCAGACGTCGTAGAGCTCGTTGAGGACGGTATCGCTCGCGGTGCCTCCGACGATGCGCCGCTTGTACGCGGGATGGGCGGAGAATTCATCGCTTGCGACGAAACGAGTTCCCAGGGAGACGCCCTGCGCTCCCAGACCGATCGCCCGGGCGACGCCCGCGCCGTCCCCGATGCCGCCCGAGGCGAGTACCGGCACGGGCTTGATCGCCTCGACCACCGCCGGCAGCAGCGTCCAGATCGACGTCGAGCCGCGCACGTGCCCACCCGCCTCGACGCCCTGAGCGATCACGGCGTCGACTCCGGCGGCGGCGGCCGCTTTCGCCTCGTCGAGCGAACCGACCTGGATGATGACGCGAACCCCGCCGCGGTGCGCCTCCTCGATGTACGGCGAGGGGTCGCCCCAGAAGAGCACCACCGCCGCCACCTTTGCCGAAATCGCGGCGCTGACCTGCTGCCCGAGGATCGCCCTGTCGTCGTCGGTGAAGTCGGGCTCGTCGATGTCGATGATGATGTTGACGCCGAATGGCCGCGTGGTTCGGTCGCGAACCTGGCGGACCAGCCCAGGGATCGCGTCCGGGAGAAAGGCGGATGCCCCGATAACCCCGAAGCCACCGGCGTTGGAGACCGCCGCAGCGAGATCGGGACCCGCCCCTGTCCCCATGCCAGCCGAAAATATCGGGTACTCGATCCCCAACGCCCGACAGAGCGGGGTGCGAAGCGCTTGAGCCATGTCAGGCATTGTCGCTTACGGCAATGGCCTCAACTTCCAGCAGGTAGCCTGGCTCGGCCAGCGCCTGGACTCCAACCAGGGTCGAGGCGGGCAGCTCGGTGGCGCCGAAGATCGTGGCGCGCGCCGCAGCGAGCGATGAGCGGAGCTCGGGCCGGTAGCCGACCACGTACGTGGTCAATTTCGTAACATCGGCGGCGGTCGCGCCGGCGCCCTCGAGCGCAGCGCGCAGGTTGGCGTAGACCTGTCGCGCCTGGCCGGCGAAATCCCCCGGCGCCACCAGGCTACCTCCAGCATCCATGGATACCTGGCCGGACACGAATACCATGCGCCGGCCGGATGCGACCACGACCTGGGTGTAGGCCGCCGGTTTGAAAAGGCCCTCGGGTGTCAAGCGCTGCAATGCCACGGCCAACGCCTCCTCCTTCGCTCGGATGTTGCCGCCGTCAATCTTAGACTTTGCTTACCAAGCGCTCAGATCCGGCTCATCTCGATAGCCTTCAATCGAAAGACTGTCATTGTCATCGCCCAGGGAGGACGCCATGATCAACCGACCGCAGCTGGCTCAACCGTCAAATGCCAGCCCCACCGAGACGGCGCGCGAGCTGGCCGCCCGCGTCCCGGCCCCAATCGAACAGATCCTCTTCGAGGTGAAGCGTCTGATCGTTGGCCAGGACCGGCTGCTGGAGCGGCTGCTGATCGCGCTGCTGGCCGAAGGCCACGTCCTGCTGGAAGGCGTGCCCGGCCTGGCGAAAACCGTGACCGTCAAGGCCTTCGCCCAGGTCATCGGCGGCGCCGCCGGCCGGATCCAGTTCACCCCGGACCTGGTGCCGGCTGATCTGATCGGCACGCGGATCTACAACCCGAGCCGCGGCGAGTTCACCACCGAGCTGGGCCCTGTCTTCTGCAACCTGCTGCTCGCCGATGAGATCAACCGGGCGCCGGCCAAGGTTCAGTCGGCCCTGCTCGAGGCAATGCAAGAACGCCAGGTCACGATTGGCAAGGAGACCCATCGGGTCCCCGACCCGTTTGTCGTGCTGGCCACCGAGAACCCGATCGAGACCGACGGCACCTATCCGCTGCCTGAGGCCCAGCTGGACCGGTTCATGCTGAAGGTGCTGGTCGACTACCCGTCGTTCCAGGAAGAGGTCGTGGTGGTCGAACGCATCACCGGGCCCGAGATCGAGTTGCGCCAGGTGGTGACGCTCGACCAGCTCAAGGAGATGCAGAAAGCGGTAACGGAGGTCTACGTCGACCCCGCGGTGCGCACCTATGCGGCGACCCTGGCCTATGCCAGCCGCCCGGGCAAAGTAAAGGGCCTCGAAGACCTTGCCCCCTCGATTGCATACGGCGCCAGCCCGCGGGCGTCGATCAACCTCGTGGCGGCCGGCCGGGCGCTGGCCTTCATGCGCGGCCGCTCCTACGTACTGCCGCATGACCTCAGCGAAGTCGCCCCCGAGGTGATCCGCCACCGCCTGGTACTCACCTACGAGGGAATCGCGGCGGGCGTGAACGCCGAGACCGTGGTTCGCCGCGTGCTCGAGCGCTTCCCCCCACCACGCATCGACCTTGGGGATCGAGTTGCCTCCTGACGTCATCACCGGCGGGGTGCGGATCGACGACCTGATGCGCCGGTCGCGCTGGCCGGTGCTGCGCCGCCTCGGGTTTCACCCGGGGGGTGACGAGCGATCGTCATTTCGGGGCGCGGGCCTGGAGTACACCGATGTCCGGGAGTACCAGGCGGGCGACGACCCGCGGACGATCGAGTGGAACATCACGGCGCGCTCGGACCGGCCGTACGTCCGTGAGTCGCTACCCGAGCGCGGCCTCGATGCCTGGCTGCTGATCGACGTCACGCGCTCGCTGGATTGGGGCACGGCGCGCTGCCTGAAGCGCCAGCTGGCGCTCGAGTTCTCGGCGGTCGTCGGACAACTGCTCATCGGCCGCGGCAACCGGGTCGGCGCGCTACTCTTCGACCAGCGGGTCCGCGCCATCATCCCGCCATCATCCGGCCGAACCGCATTGTTACAAATGATCGCCCGGATCAATCGCGCCACCGAAAGCCCAGCGGACGGACCGACCGACCTTGGCCGGGCGCTGACCGAGGCCGGCCGACTGATCCGCCGCCCGTCGCTCTTCATCGTCCTCAGCGATTTCATGACGCCGGACGGCTGGCAGCAACCGATGAGCTCGCTGGCGCTTCGCCACGAAGTGATCGCGGCCTGGATCCGAGACCCGAGAGAGGGCGAGATCCCTGATGTCGGCATCGTGACCTTCGAGGATCCCGAGAACGGGCAGCAGATCCTGGTTGATACGAGGAGTGCGCACCTGCGGGCCCGCTTCCAGGAGGCAGCCCAAGGCCAGCGCGACGCGATCCACAAGGATCTCTTGCGGGCGCGCGTGGCGGTCGCCGAGCTGAGTACGGCCGCCGAGGTCGTGCCGCAACTCATCCCCTTCATCAAGCAACGGGAGGCGCAGCGCGGCCGGCGGCTTGCGCCGGCGACGCCGTGAGCTTCCAGTCCCCCTGGCTGCTGCTCGGCCTGCTGGCCATTCCGCTGCTGGTCGGGCTCTACGTCACCAGCCAGCGACGGCGCCGCGCCTACGCGGTGCGATTCACGAACCTCGCCCTCCTCAACCAGGTGATGGGAAAGGGACCCGGCTTTCGCCGGCACCTGCCCGCCATCCTCTTCATCGCCGGGCTGGCCGGCCTGCTGCTCTCGATGGCCCGGCCGCAGGCAAGCATCCGGGTCCCAAAGGGACAAACCAGCGTGGTGCTCGCCGTCGATGTGTCGGGCTCCATGGCGGCGACCGACGTCCAGCCCACGCGGATCCAGGCGGCCATCAATGCCGGCCGGACGCTGATCGACAAATTGCCGGGCAACGCGCAGGTTGGCCTGGTCATCTTCAGCTCGCAGGCCCAGGTCGTAGCGCCGCTCACGCAGGACAAAGGCTCGGTCAAAGATGCCCTGGGGACGCTGGCGCCGCGTGGCGGAACCGCAATTGGCGACGCGATCCAGGTCGCCGTGGCCCAGCTCGCCAAGACCGTGGATCCGACCAGCAAGCAGCCCCAGGCCATGGTCGTTCTGCTGACAGACGGCTCATCCAATACCGGGGTCGATCCGATCGCGGCCGCCGGGCGCGCGAAAGAGGATCACATCCCGGTGCAAACGATCGGCGTCGGGCAGCGAAACCAGACAACCCTGCTTGGCGGCCGCATCGTCGACGGCGTCGATGAGCAAACCCTGCAGGCGATTGCCAGTGCCACCGCCGGCCATTACTACTTCGCCGCCGACCAGCGTCAGCTAAACCAGATCTACAGTGAGCTGGGCCAGCGGATCGGCTGGGTGACGACCAAACTTGACCTCACGGTTCCGCTGCTGGCGTTCGGCACCATCATCCTCGTCATCGGCGGCCTATTCAGCCTGCGCTGGTTCCGGCTGCTTCCTTAGCCCACCTTGCCCTTCCCCAGAGGGGGAGGGAGACTTTGGGGCGCCGGGCAGGTGGCGCTCGCCGGGTCCGACATAGACCTGTCGCGGCCGGGCGATCTTTTGCTCCGGATCGAGCAGACCCTCCTGCCACTGGGCCAACCAACCTGGCGTTCGACCGATGGCGAACAGGACCGGGAACATCTCGACCGGAAAGCCGATGGCGTTGTAGATGATGCCGGAGTAGAAATCGACGTTGGGGTACAGCCGGTGTTTGATGAAGTAGTCGTCGGCCAGGGCGACCCGCTCCAGCTCGAGCGCGATATCCAGGAGCGGGCTGCGCCCGGTGATCGCCAGGACATCGTCGGCCACCTTCTTGATGACACGGGCCCGCGGGTCGTGGTTCTTGTACACGCGGTGACCGAACCCCATCATCCGCAACTCGCCGGCCCGCACGCGCTTGATGTACTCGGGAACGCGGCTGATCGAGCCGATCTCCTTCAGCATGCGCAGGACCTGCTCGTTGGCGCCTCCGTGGAGCGGACCATAGAGCGCGGCCGCGGCCGCGGCGGTCGCCGAGAACGGGTCGGCATGTGAGCTTCCCACCGCCCGCATCACGTTCGTCGAGCAATTCTGTTCGTGGTCGGCGTGAAGGATGAGGAGGACATCGAGCGCCCGTTCAAGCACCGGGTTGGGCTTGTATTTCAGCTCGGTCGCCTTCCACATCATGTTCAGGAAGTTGCCCGAGTACGAGAGATCGTTGTCCGGATAGGCGAACGGCATGCCGATCGCGTGTCGATAGGCAAATGCCGCTAGGGTTGGCATCTTCGCGATCAGGCGCAGGATCTGGAGGCGGCGACTCTCGGCCTTGAAGATGTCCTTGGCGTCGGGGTAGAAGGTCGAGAGCGCGCCCACCGTGCCCACCAGGACGCCCATCGGATGCGCATCGTGGTGAAAGCCGTCGATCAGCTTCTTGATGTTCTCGTGCAGCAGGGTGTGATGGGTGATCGCCTCGACCCACTCGCGACGCTGCTCGGGATCGGGCAGCTCGCCATGGATCAAGAGATAGGCCACCTCCAGAAAGCTGCTTCGCTCGGCGAGCTCCTCGATTGGGTAGCCTCGGTAGCGAAGAATGCCGCGTTCGCCATCGATATAGGTGATGGCACTGCGGCAGCTGGCCGTGTTGAGGAAGGCCGGATCGTAGCTCATCACCCCGGTGCCGGCCCCGTCGGTCGCGATCTTCTGGAGCTCGGTGGCCGCGATCGCGCCGTCCCGGATGGGAATCGCGTAGCGGCGGCCGCTGCGGTTATCGGTAACGGAAAGGGTCTCGTCGGGCATTGGCTTCCCCCGAGTTTAGCCGCGCCCTCAGCCGGCGGGGGCGTAGCCAAGCAGGGCTCGTTCGGCGTAGATGAGTGCCACGAGCACCAGGGCGACACCAGCGGCCGGCACGAGTGGCGGGAGGACGCCCTGGGTGAGGAGCAGAAGCAGAAAAACCGCGATGGCCGCGAGCTTCAATGCCAGCCCGCCTCGGTGGAAACCGGACAGGGTTGCGGTCCGGGTGCCGATCAGCGACAGCAGATACAGGATGACGCCGCCAACCAGCGCCACAGTGGCTCCGAGGCCGAGGTGCGGGTTCGACGCGTTCGTGATCAGCAGCCGAACCCCGGCGCTCATCGCGGCCAGCCCGATCAAGAGCGGAATATGCGCGTAGGAGTAAATGACGACCGACACGGTCGAGCCGGTCAGCTCCACGTCGGCCTGCCGATCGAAATAGAGCCACCACGCGCCGACCACCGTAGCGAACCCCAGGACGGCCGCCGCCGCCGAGGCCGGCTGCCACCTGGCGCCCGCGGTCGCCAGCGCCACCGCGACCACCGACTCGCCGATCACGATCAGGGTGAACAGTGCCCAGCGCTCCGGGAAGTGGCTCGCGCTGGTGCGGATCCGCCGATGAAGGCGCGTCGTGAGCGGGGGCAAGCTCAGCTCTTCGGTCAAGGCGATGCCCCACACCAGGTACTTCGCCGGAGCAGGGACTGCCAGCGAGCTCAGCCAGATGCCGACGCCGAGGGCATACCCCAGCCCGTAGAAACGGACGAGCGGACGCGCCTCGGGCACGGCAAACCAGGCGCGGGCGTAGAGCGCCAGCATCAACGAGCGCAGCGTGACGTAGGCCAGGATGAACTCGGCGCTGCGCTGTCCCCGGGCGACATCGCCGATCAGCACGGCCATGGCGGCGATGGCGAGCATGGCCGTGAAAAACGCCAGCCGGAAGCCGAGATCATCGGTGTCGAACCGGTCGGCGTATGCCATGAAGCCCTGCCAGGCCACAAACACCGGGATGAACAGCCCGGCGAAGCGAAGAAATCCGAAGAGCGAGTGATCGACAACCAACTGATGGCTGAGTTCGGCGATGGCGACGACGAAGACCAGGTCGAAAAACAGCTCGAGCCAGCTGGCGTGGCGCCGCTCCGCTTCACCGGCGGCGGTGCGAAGCCGCGGCGGCCGAAACCAGAGTCCGGCCTGCGGACCAGTCGCATTGTCGGGTCGTGGTGGCCGCCCGACCTCGATCCCCATGGCCGAATACGTTAGCTGGGCCGGCCCGCCTTGATCAGCAGGGCGATCAGCACGGCGCCTACGACCAGGATGGCGGCGCCCCAGGTGGTCGCCGTCGAGTAGCCGTGGACCAGCGCCTGGGATATCAGGGCAGGTGAGGGCGCCAGGCCTTGGAGGTAGACCGCGGTCGCGCTGGCTGCGATCGTGTTCAGCACGGCCGTTCCCAGGGACGCGCCGACTTGCGTCGCGGCGTTGACGGTCGCGGCCGCGACGCCGGCCAGGCGCGGGTTGACGCCGAGTGTTCCGATGTTGAAGGCCGGCGCCATCACGCAGGCGATGCCGACGCCCAGCAGAACTTCGGCGGGCAGCACCAGGGTCAGGTAGCCGCTGTTGACCTGGAGCTGCGTCAGGATCAACATCCCTGCCGCCGCGACCAGCGCCCCGGGCGCCATGATCGCGCGGGCGGGAACCCGCGGCATCATCACGCTGGCGATGCCCCAGGAGCCGGCTTGCGAGGCGAGCGTCAGCGGCAGGAACGCCAGGCCCGCCTGAAGCGGTGGGTAGCGAAGCACCACCTGCAAGTAATAGGTGAGGAACAGGAAGGCGCCGAACATGCCGGCGATGGCCAACGCGGCCGCCAGGTACGCGCCGCCTCGATTGCGGTCGAGGACGATGCTCAACGGGAGCAGCGGCGCGGCAGCACGGGCCTCGCGGATGACGAAGCCGATGAGCAGCGCCGCACTGGTCACAAGCAGCCCGGCAACGGTGCCCGATCCCCAACCCGCGGAGACCGCCTGGGTGCAGCCATAGACGAGCGCGACCAGCCCGCTGGTGGCGAGCACCACACCCGGAAGATCGATGCGCTGGCCATGACCGCCGTTCCCGCCGCTTAGGACCCGCCAGCCTCCAACCGCCGCCACGAGCGCGATC
This sequence comes from Chloroflexota bacterium, assembly GCA_005889225.1. Taxonomy (GTDB): domain Bacteria; phylum Chloroflexota; class Dormibacteria; order CF-121; family CF-121; genus CF-13. The sequence continues at coordinate 7,660 of VBEW01000106.1, forward strand.
GGCACGTTGACGTAGAGGCACCAGCGCCAGTCCATGTATTCGGTGAGGGCGCCGCCCAGTAGCAGCCCCAGCGCCGCGCCACTTCCGGCGATCGCGCCGTAGACGGCGAACGCCCTGGCTCGCTCGCGCGGCTCAGTGAACGTCACCGCCAGCAGCGAGAGGGCTGTTGGCGCGAGCAGCGCCGCGAAGGCGCCCTGGGCGGCCCGGGCGGCCAGCAGGACGATGAAGCTTTGCGCGGAGCCGCCGACGACCGAGGCCAGGGCAAAACCGCCAAGACCGATGAGGAATGCGCGGCGCCGTCCGATCGTATCGGCGATCCGTCCTCCGACCAGCAGCAAGCCGCCGAAGGCGAGCGTGTAGGCGGTGATCACCCATTGCCGCTCGGCGTCGGACGCGCCCAGGGCCCGCTGCGCCCAGGGCAGCGCGATGCTCACGATGGTCGCATCCAGCGCGGTCATCAGCTGGGCAAGTGCGATGAAGGCGAGCCCGATCCACCGGCGGTCGGCCGCCTGCGGACCGATGGCCTCAGCCCGCTGCAGAGCGGAACTCATTTCGGCTCCGTTGCGCCGGGAGCAGGCCGGCCACCAGCCCGACGGCAATGGCCAGGACGATGACCGCGACCGAGACGAGAGCCGATGGCTTGAGGGTCATGAGGAAGAGGATGCCGACCGCGATCGCCAGGCGGACGTCGAGTGAAAGCAACAGCACCCGATCTCGGAGCGCGGTCCGCACTTCGTCAGGCAGGGGATCCGATGCGCCGTTGACAGCGGGCCCGATGCGGGCCATCCGCAGACCCGTTCCGACCCCGCCCACCGCAGCCAGCAGGATGAAGCTGACCAGAGCAACGACGGTCCAGCCCCTTGGCCCCCAGGAGGTCGCCATCATGTAGAGACCGGCAATGAGAATCACGCCGAGCGAGGCGGGAGCCAATCGCATGACAAGCCCCCGAGAGATGCGCAACCACAGCAGCGCCTCGTCGCGCCGGGTCGCGCCCCGCAGCCCGCGCAGCCCGATCGCCTCGATGGTGTAGGCGGCGATCAGCCCGAAGGCGCCCAGGATGTGAGCGAAAAGCACCAGGTTATAGACCATCTCGAATCGAGCCTCCTTCTGTCTCCGTTGACGGCCGATATTTCGTTGTATATACTGACTGATGAAATAAAGGGATGTCAAGTCTGAGATGAGCCCCCGGCCCTACCGTCTCGGTCAGCGCCAGGTGGCCGCGGATGAGACTCGGTCGAGGATTCTGAACGCCGCTCGGGCTCAGCTCGAGACGGAGGCCAGCTTCAGCATCGACGCGGTGGCGCGCCGGGCGGACGTCGCGCGGATGACCGTCTACTACCAGTTCGGGTCACGGCGCGGGCTGCTCGAGGCGCTCTTCGATGATCTCGCGGCCCGGGGCGGGATTCCGCAATTACCATCGGCGTTCCAGGAACGGGACGCGATGGTGGCGCTGGACCGGCTGATCGAGATCTTCGCGCATTTCTGGACGTCCGCCCGGGTCGTGCATCGGCGGCTGCGGGCGATCGCCGTGCTCGACCCGGAGCTCCTCCAGGCGCTGGTCGATCGCAATGAGTTGCGCCGCAGGGGGTTGCGGGTCATCCTCTCGCGGACTCCGGGCATCGCTGGAAGCCAGGCCATCGACGATCTCGTGAATCTCCTCTTTGTGCTGAGCAGCTTTGAAAGCTTCGACATGCTCGCCGGCAGCGATCGCACGCCCGACGAGGTCGTGCCAATGGTGAAGCAGGCGGCCGCCGCCATCCTGCGCCGCAGCCGTTAGACCGTCGGGGTAAAGCTCCGCTTGGGGTCGATCGGGCCCATCAGGCCCACCTGGTTGAGGTCGGGATCGAGCACGATCGCGTAGCGACCGCCCCAGAATGCGTCGTGCGGCGCGAGCCGGCTGCCATAGCCCGCGGCGGTCAGCTCTGCGTGGAGCTGCTCGACCGCCGTGCTCGATGGAAGGGCAAACCCGATCACGCTCCGGCCATGCGCGGGCACCGCGCCCCACTTCCGGGCGGCCACTCGATGGGGTCCTTGATGGTTAAGCCGAAACGACGGTAGAAGTCCAGCGTCCGCTCCATGTCCTGGACCACCAGGTTGATCTGGCTGAGGGTCGCTCGGGGCTCGCTCAGGATCGGTAGCGTTCCTCGAGCACGAGATCGCTGAGCGGCTTTCGCTTCCCACGACGTGGTGCGCGGGCGGGATATCCCATCGAAATCGCCGTCCGCACCACTTTCGGGTCGGGCACCCCCAGGATCTGTTTGGCCTTCGCCCGCCCGTCCGGCGAAAACCAGCCGATCGAAGCGCCGAGGCCATGGGCGGCCGCGGCGAGCATCATCCGCTCGGCAAGCCGCCCTTCGTCGAAGGTTTCGCCTTCGGCCCA
>VBEW01000107.1 GCA_005889225.1 Chloroflexota bacterium
CGTCGAAATGATGGGCGGCCAACCTGGTCGTGACGATGTCGAAGTCGGCATCGGGGAATGGCAGTCGCTCGGCAACCGCCGTGACGAATTCCGCATTTCGCACGCCGGCGTTCTGAAAGACTCCGCGGGCGGCCGCCAGCATGGCGTCAACCGGATCGGTGAGCACAACGTGCGCGACCCTGGGCGCCAGGGCCAGTGCCGTGTGACCGGCTCCAGTGCCGATGTCGAGGACGCGTTCCGTTCCGCTGGGCGTCGCAAAATCAACAACGAGTTGCAGCTCGTGCCCGGTCTTGTGCTCGCCGGTCGCGTAGGCCTGGGCGGCCTTCTCCCAGCGGCGTTCGCCGCCTCTCACGCGCTCAGCTTAAGACGACGCTGTCGAGCACCTGCTTGACCAGCGCACTGCTCGCATCGGGGGTCAAGAAGGTGAACAGATAGTTTCGGCCCGTCGTATGGATGTAGACCGAGGACATGTAGGGCCAACCCTGATCCGGGCGCGCCCATGCCGAGGTTACCTTGCAGGTGTCGAGCGCCACGCGCGATACCTGTTCGGAAACGGTATAACTCCAGACCTGGATGGTCGCCGTGTGGTCGGCGAGCGCCGCCAGGTCGGCGCGAACGGTGCCGGGCAACTGCACAGTCAGGGTGCTCGCGCTCGACGTCTGCAGCAACAGGAAGGGAACCTCATCGCCTGACTTCGTGACGGTTGTCAGCGACGGGTCGGAGCCGGCCGCCTGGTAGCCCTGAGGCAGCATCAGGCTCCAGCCAAATCCGCTCGCCACATGCAGCGGTGTGCTGCTGACGAAGTCGGCGCGCAGCCAGCCGGCCTGGCTCCCCAGCTTGACGTGATACCAGAGGTTTCCCGAGGCGTCTGGAGCCCGAGCGTCGGCCGTGGCCTGGGTACCCTGTGAGAGGGTCGCGACCCGAGCGCTCGAGGCGCTCGCGGAACTCCGAAGGTTCACACCCAGTGGATCGTTGACCCAGATCGCAAACGGCAGCGCCGGCGCCAAGGGTGCCACGACGGTTGCGGATTTCGGCACCGGCAAGGACGCGGGGCAGGATGTCGGCGAGGGGTGCGGATCGATGCTGCCGGAGGCGGATGGCTGAGGCCGGCCCGCCACGGCGTGGGTTTTGTAGAGGGACGAGAGCGGCCCAGCCAGCAGGAAGGCCGCCGCGGCGCCGATAGCCATCAGGGGGATCAGGCGGAGAGCCGACCTCATGGTCATCTAACGCCCCTCGGGAAGGTGGAGTTACGCCAGCGGCCGGCGGTTCGGCAGCCCGGGCCGACGCGGAAATTCGGCTGGCGTCGGGGCCCGCTTCTGGACGACCAGCAGCGCGGTCCCGCCTGCCAGAGGCTGTTCGAGCCGTGGCGCGCCGCCTCCCAGGAGGCGTGCCACCTGATCGAGTCGGCGCGGGTCGACGGCGCTGACTTCGGCAAGGAGGTCACCCCCGGTTGTAACGAAGGGGAGGGCAAGCTCCAGCAGCACCGGCGCCGGAGCCGCCGCCCGCGAGATCGCCCGGTCGAACTGCTCGCGAAGCGAGGGCAGGTGGCCAAGCTCCTCCGCCCGGCCCGCCAGCACGACCACGTTGCGCAGCTCGAGGGTGCCGGCGACATGTTCCAGGAAGGCGCACTTCCTGGCATTCGCCTCGAGCAGGGTGAACTCGACCTGGGGCAGCGCCAGGGCAAGCGGTACCGCCGGCAACCCGCCGCCGCTGCCGATGTCGATCACCCTTCGAATGCCCTCCCAGGAGACGGCGAGCAAGGCGGCGGCGTCCGTGACCTGGGCCTCGACCTGCGCGAGGGTGCGCGCCCCGGTCAGGTTGACGGAGCGGTTCCAGTCGAGCAGCAGCTCGGCGTATCGCTGAAGAGGCGGGCTCACATCCTTACAATATGGTCGTGCCAATCTATGAGTTCTCCTGTCTGACCTGCCGCCACACGTTCGACGTCTTCGGCAGCTACGCCAGCCGCGACGAACGCCAGGTCTGTCCGCAGTGCGAGGGCACCAACACCCGGGCGATGTTCTCCACGTTCGCGGTCGTCGGCAGTGCCGATGCGGCGGGTGCCTCGACCGCGGCTGGCTGTGGCTGCGGCGGTAGCTGCTCCTGCTCGAACTGATCCGGTCTTTTCGGCGCTGGACATAATGGCAATCTTTCCCGCATGATTGCCACGTGGCGACAGCCGGCGTTCCCGTCCGTCTCCGGCCGCTACCTCTAGGCGAACTCCTCGACGAGAGCTTCAAGCTCTATCGGCGCGAATTTACCGTCATCGCCGGCGTGGCGCTGGTCGTCATCCTCCCGAACCTGCTGCTGACCCTGATCTCGGGCTCGTACCGTGCCAACCCGTTCAGCTACCTGCAACAAGTCTTTCAGAACCTGAACGATCCGGAAGCGCTCCAGACGATTCAGAATCGCCAGTCGCAGTACACGAACTCGGCGCTGTACCTGCTGACATTCCCCATCGCCCTCCTGCTGCTCCCGTTCACCGCAGGCGCGTTATATCGGGCGGCCACGTCGCTGGCGGCAGGCAACGTCGAGACCATTGGCTCGGTGCTGAGAGGCACCGCCCGCCGCTACTTCGGCATTTTCGGAAACCGGATTCTCTGGTACCTCGTGATCGTGGGCATGGTCGGCATCGTGACCATCCCGGTTGTGATCTGGGTCCTCGTCCGGTGGGCGGTTTCATTGCCGGCGCTCTTCGCCGAGGGTGCGGGGCCGATGAAGGCGCTCGGACGCAGTTGGAACCTCACTCGGGACAACTGGTGGCGGACACTGGGTGTCGTCATCGTGATCTTTGTCATGGTGGGGCTGATCCAGGGCGCCCTCGGTCTGCTGTTCACCGGAATCGCCGCCGTGGTGCCAGGTTTGAGCGATGACCTCCGGGCTGGCCTGGTGTTAACCGTTGCGACCCTGGTCAATGCCCTGGTTGGCGCCATCACGCCGATTGCCATCACCATGCTCTACCTCGACCTGCGGGTTCGCAAGGAAGGTCTCGACCTTGACCAGCTTGCCCGTCAGGCCGCTCCGGGCCCTGCGCCGGCCTAGACCGTTGCGCCGGGGGGCGTCGGCGCCGATCCTGCTGCTGGTCGTTGTCGGGCTGCTGGCCGCGGTGGGCGGAACCTCCGCGTCGGCCAGCTCCGCGGACGATTACACCAACGCCGTGCATCGAGCCTTGACCCTGGTGCAATTCGCCGAGCGTGGTGACGTACCCTCGGTCCAGCAAGCGATCGATGTCCTCGTGCAGGGCACCGGCCGAAGCCAACCCGAGATTTTGCGTGACCTTCGCCAGGCTCCGCCGGACCTGGTCGATGCCGAGCAGCGGTTGCAAGCCCTGTACACGACGCTGCAGGCGCGGGTCGATACGCCCGACGCGGCCAGCGCAAGGGAACAGTTGCAACGGATCCTCTCCCAGCCACGCTATTCCGGCCTCAGCGCCGGTCCACCGTTGCTGGACCAGATCCTCGCCTTCATCGTCGACAGGATTGCGGATTTTCTCGCGTGGGCTGGGGTCGGTAACCTCCACCTCAACATCCCGATCTGGGTTTGGCTGGGGCTCGGCCTCGCGGTCGTGATCATCATCGTTGTCTTCGTGATGCGTGGCGTCCTGAGCCGGGGCGGAAAGGAGGCTCGACTTCGGGCGGACCGGTCGCCGGGGCGCCCACGTGTCGACTTCTTCGCCGATGCTGACCGGTTGGCCGCCGGACGCGACTACGCGGCGGCCATCAAAGCGCTCGCCGGTGCGGTTTCCGTGCGACTTAAAGGCGAGCAGGCGTGGGAGCGCAGCCCCTTCACGGTGCGCGAGCTGTTCCAGCAATCGGACCGAGCCGAAGGGTTGCGGCCGTTGCTCCTCTCCTTTGAAGAAGCGAGTTACGGTCATCGAACGCCCGATGCGGCAGCCTACACCCGCGCCGCCGAGGCGGCGGCGCCCTACCGGCAGGCGGCGGCATGAAAGGCCGCGGCTGGATTGTGCTGGGCGTGCTGGGAGCCCTGGTTCTGGTCCTGGTGCTGCTGCGCGGCAGCAGTACCAAGGGCCAATCGCCGAATCATGCCTCGACCAGCGATGCGGTTGATGGCACCTCTGCGCTGCGCGCCTACGCCGATGCCCTCGGGTATCAGAGCGGATCCGTTGAGGGCACATTCAGCCTTCCCACCGCCGCGGGCCTGCTCTTCGTATTCACGCCCTCGAATGGCTTCAGCGCCGACCAGGTTGCGCAACTGAACAGCTGGATGCAGTCGGGGGGCGTGGTGGTCTACGCGGCCGAGGCGGGCGACCCACAACTCGATACCCAATTTGGCTTGCGTCGCTCGAGGACCGGCGTCCCGGCCAGGGCGCATGCCGCGGCGCCCATCTTCGGCGGCGTGGAGGCGGTCGGTGGTGCCGACACGGCCCGCGCGTTCAAGCCTGCGGCGACGCAAGTGCCGTTGCTTCGCAACGACGCGGGTGAGGTGCTCGGAGTTCGCCAGGCGGTGAGCCAGGGGCAGCTGATCGCGCTCACAGACCCGCTCATCCTCTGCAACGGCTATCTCGGCAAACCCGACAATGGTCGTTTCGCGGCCGACCTGATGGCGATGACCCCGGCGGGCGGCCGCGTCTGGTTCGACGAATTCCATCATGGGGCGGCAGCCAGCGCCTCGCCCGAAACCGCCTGGATGACGACGCCCTGGGGTTTCGCGCTCCTCCTGGCGGTGATCATCACGTTCGCCGGCCTGGCCATGCGCGGTCGTGCCTTTGGCCCGGCGATCCCCATGCGAGCGCGTGATGACCGATCGACGGCCGAGTACGCGGTGGCGGTCGGAAGCCTCCTGCATCGCACCGGCGCCCGGCGGGTTACGCTGGAGGCCTTGCTCTCCGCCACGCGCCGCGCGGTCGCTCAGCGGGTTGGTCTCGGCGCCGACGTTCCCAGCGACCGCCTCAACGCCACCATCGCCCAGCGCGCGCCGGCGGCGGCGGCCGAGCTGTCACGCGCTGAGCGCGAGCTCGAGCTCGCCACCGTGGGTGAGGCCGAGGTCCTCGAGATGGCCCGCCGATTGCACGATCTCGCCTATCCGTTGTCCATGAAGGAGTCCGCATGAAAGCCGCCGACTTTTACGCGCGTTTTCGATCGGAGGCCTCAAAGGCGATCGTCGGCCAGGACGATGCCGTGCGCCTCTGCGCCCTCGCCCTTATCGCCCAGGGCCACGTCCTGCTCGAGGGGGTTCCCGGGGTGGGCAAGACGCTGCTGGCGAAGACGATCGCCCGCTTGCTCTCGCTGCAGTACGGCCGGGTCCAGTTCACCCCCGACCTGATGCCGGCGGACATCGTGGGCACGTCCGTCTACGACCTGCAGTCTCGCTCGTTCCGGGTTCGGCAGGGGCCGGTGTTCACCAACATCTTGCTGGCGGACGAGATCAACCGCGCTCCGGCAAAAGTGCAGGCCGCCTTGCTCGAGTCGATGGAGGAGCGGGGCGTGAGCCTCGAAGGTCAGCAGCTGCGCCTGCCCGATCCGTTCATGGTGCTGGCAACCCAGAACCCGATCGAGTACGAAGGGACGTATCCGCTGCCGGAGGCACAGCAGGACCGTTTCCTGTTCAAGGCGTTCATGAACTACCCGACCCCCGAGCAAGAACTGGAGATGCTTCGGCGCTGGGATGCCGGGATCGAGCTGCGCGACCCGGCGCGGGCCGGCGTGGAGCCGATCTTCGACGCGGCCGCGGTGGCGGAGTGCCAGGCCGAGGCGCGCAAGGTCACCCTGGATGAGCGTCTTCGACGCTACATCATCGAGCTGGCTGTCGCCACGCGCCAGGCAGCCGAACTGGTGCTGGGGGCAAGCCCGCGAGCCGAGGTGCTCCTGATGCTAGCGGCCAAAGCCGCGGCGGCATTCGAGGGCCGCGACTACGTCACACCTGACGACGTGAAGGGGCTCCTCCGGCCAACGTTCCGGCACCGGCTGTTGTTGCGACCCGAAGCCGAAGTCGGCGGTCAGACCGCCGATAGCCTGCTCGACGCCGTCATCGCCCGGGTGACGCCGCCGCGCTGATGCGCCTGCTGGTCGCATGACGCTCCTTCCGCAGCCGCGCTTGCTGGCGGCATTGGTCGGCGGATCCGTCCTGTTCTTGCTCCTGCTGCTGAGTCCGGTGTTCATCATCGTGCCGCTCCTCTATTACGCGGCGATGGGAGTCCTCGTCCTGGCGGATGCGCGGCGGCTCCCGCCCAAGTCGGGCTTCATGGCGAGCCGCGTCTTGCCCCAGCCGTTCTCTCTGGGCGAAGTCCAGGCGGTGCAGGTGCTGGTCGCGCATGGCAACGCCGCCGGGCTCCCGGCCGAGCTGGCGGACCACGTGCCTCCGGACCTCGGGCCGGACCGGCGCCTGCTCGCCGGGCAGTTCGACGGTGAAGGCCTGCTGGCGGTTGAGTACTCGGTGCAGCCACCCCATCGCGGGGCCTACCGCTTTGGTCCGGTCGACCTTCGGTGCTGGCGGCCCGGCGGCTGGCTGACCCGCCAGGTCCGAATCAAGGCCGATGAGGCGGCCGCCGTCTACCCCGACGTTCTTGCCATCAAGCGCTACGAGCTGATGTTGCGCCGCGGTATGCGAATCATGGCCGGGCTGCGCCGCGCCCGGCCGCCGGGCGCCACCACCGCGTTCGCCGGCCTACGCGATTACCTGCCCGGCGACGAGATACGACGCATCAGCTGGAAGGCGACGGCGCGGCGCGACCGTCCGGTGGTGATGGAGGTCGAAGCCGAGCGCGGCCAGCAGGCGATCATCGCGCTCGACTGCGGCCGTTTGATGACCGCGCCGGCCGGGCTGCTCACCAAGCTCGACCATGCGGTAAACGCCGCGCTGCTGCTGGCCTGGGTGGCGCAGAGCCAGGGGGATCGGGTCGGGATGCTGACCTTCAGTGACGGGGTTCGGCGTTTCGTCGCGCCGCAACGCGGACCGGCCCAGGTGTCGCACCTCAACCGGGTGTTGTACGACGTCAAGCCGGAGTACACGGAGCCCGACTTTGCCGAGGCCTTCTCGCACCTGGCACTGCGTGTCAGCCGCCGCTCCCTGGTCGTAGTGCTGACCGACGTGCTGGATCCGGAGGCCTCGCGCGAGCTGGTGGCCCACGCCATCCGGTTGAGTCACCGGCACCTGGTGATGGTGGTCGCCATGGCCGACCCGGAGGTGCTGGCGGCGCGCAGCGCGCCGATCGACCGCGTCTCGCGCGCCTACGAGTGGGCGGCCGCCGAAGAGTTGCTCTCTGCCCGGCGAGCCAGCTTCGAGCAGTTGCGGCAGGGTGGCGTCCTGGGTCTCGATGTCGAGGCCGGCCAGCTCAGCCCTTCGCTGGTCGAGCGCTACCTGGAATTGAAGGAACGGGCCCTGCTCTAAGCTGGGCGCGGCGTCCGGCCGGCGAAGAGCAAGTAGGCGTAGAGCAGGACCCCCGTGGTCAGCCCGACCAGGACTTTGACGGCGGTCGGCGCATCGGAGGGGCTGAGGTTACCCTCGATGATGCCGGCGACGATCAGCAGCGGGGCCATGCCGGCGAGGATGATCACGGCCTTACGGGCAGCCAGCACGAGCGCGTCGCGGCGGCGATAGCCACCCGGAAGAAGAATCGCCCAGCCCATCATCAGGCCACAGGCACCGGCCGCCACCACGACCGACAGCTCGAGCACGCCGTGACCGACGATGAAATCGAGCAGGCCGGGGGCGATGCCGTAGGCATTGGTCAGTCCGAGCAGGCCGCCGAGCTGGATGCCGTTCGTCATCAGGAGATAGATGGTCGGCAGGCCGAGCAGCACGCCAAACGCGAAGGCCAGGATCGAGACGTTGATGTTGTTCGTCATGATCACGCCGGACATCAGCGGGCGTTTGTCCGCCGGGATCTGGGTCCAGAGTTGATGGTTGTGCACGAGTTGCACCAGTTCCGCCGGCACCAGGGCGTAGGCCAGCTGTGGATCGATAGTGATCGCGACGAAGGCCACCAGCGCCGGGCCGAAGAGGAGAACGGCCGCCGCGATCAGGTAGGGCGCCGCTTCCCGGTAGGTCTGCGGGAGGGTGCGCCCGTAGAAGCGGGCGATCCGCTCGCCCAGGTTGCCACCCTGGCGGTACACCGCGGCGTGGCCTCGCGCAACCAGCCCGTTGAGATAACCCGCCACCGGCTCGGTCGGCCAGTCTCGCTTCGCCCGGGCGAAGTCTGCCGTCGCCCGGCGATAGAGCGCCGCGAGTGCCAGGACCTCGGTAGCTCGCAGGCCCCCGACCCGGCTGGTTCCGGCTCGCGTCAGGAGTTTTTCCAGCCGATCCCACTCGGGTCGCCGCCGGGTGACGAACTCGTCGGCGCGCACGTCATCCATGATGACGGACACGGGCGGCTCCGCCCTGGCTGTCGCAGAACCGCGACGCACTATCGCGAAATCGGCGCGTAGAGTGAAACCGTGCAGCCCCCCGATACGTCCGACGACCTTGTCATCTCGACGCCGGAGCGGGTGGCGTTCCAGTATGAGATCGCCGGCATCGGCAGCCGCTTCCTCGCGCAAGTCGTCGATACCCTGGTCATCTCGGTGATCCTGATCGGGATCACCATCCTCGCCGCGTCGCTGGGCGGAATCTCCGGCTCGGGCGAGCTGGCCATCCTGGTCGAGGTCATCCTCGGATTCGTCCTGCTGGCGGGCTACTTTCTGATCAGCGAGGCCGCCTGGAACGGGCAGACCCTGGGTAAGCGCGCCGCCCGGCTACGGGTGGTCGGGGATCATGGGGAGCCGCTGACCATCGGGCAAGCCGCCATCCGTAACCTGGTGCGGATCGTCGACTTCCTCCCGATTTTCTACGCGATCGGGATGCTGACGCTGTTTATCAACGGTCGCGGTAAGCGGCTGGGGGATTTCGCCGCGGGGACGCTGGTGGTGCGCGACCGGCAACGCATCAGTCTGTACGACCTCTCCGGGACACCGGCAAGCGCGCCGCCCACTCCCGCGATCCCCTCCTCGATCTGGGCAGCGCCGTCAGACACGTCCAGCCCGGCGCCCATGGCGGCCGCCGAGCCGCAGGCCCTCGAACCTGGATTGCGCCGCCTGGTCGTCGCTTATGCCGCGCGCCGGGAAGAGCTCCCCCTGGCGCGGCGCCAGGCGCTCGCCCAGAGCGCGGAAGCCGCCTTGCGGCAGGCCCTCCCCGGCATCGTCGCGACCGCCGGCCCCCTCGCCGCCCTCGACCAGCTTGCCGAGCGCGAAGGCATCTCGCCCCACCGTCCCGTGCACCGCCAGGCCGCAAGCGCGATGACCTGGGGTATCGTCACCCTGATCTTCTTCTGGATGCCGCTGATCGCGGTCCCCACCGGGATCCTGTCGATCGTCTTCGGCAGTGACGCCGTGAAGGCGATCCGCCAGCAGCCGAACCGCTACCAGGGCGAGGATCGGGCGAAGACCGGCCGGCTGCTCGGGATCATCGGGCTGGCGATCTCATCGATCATCCTGCTGCTCTTCATCGTCGGGATCGTCTTCCGGACCGGCTAGAGGTGCTGACGTCCGGCGATCCCGGTGTCAACCGGGTGCCACCACTCGACAGTGGTCTCGCCGAGCTTCCAGCACAGAAATACGGTTTCTCCCTCCCGCTGGTGGAAGAAGTCGATCAATCCGATGCTGGGATCTCGCAGCACGATGCCCCACTCCTGGAGCTGACGCAGATCGCGATCCAGCGTCCGGGTCAGCTCGGAGAGGTGGCGGCCTGGCAACCCGCCTCCGTTGTGGGCGGCCTTTTCTCGGACCGTTGCCAGGGTCTTGTCTTTAGCCACCGCCTCCTGCGTATCGCGGATGCGCTGTAACAGTGGGTTGAGCTTGGGCAATAGCCCGTTTGCCTCCTCGACGCTGTAGAACTTCTCGGGCACCGGCGGCCTCATGCGGCGGAGATCGGCGCCATGGCGCGCAACCGGGCCACCATATCCGGCAGGCGCTCGAGAACAACATCGACGTCGGCCTGCGTGTTGTCCTTCCCAACCGACAGCCGCAGGCTACCCAGCGCCCGTTCTCGCGGATAACCAAGCGCGAGGATGACGTGACTCGGCTCCAGCGACCCCGAGGTGCAGGCCGATCCGGACGACGCCGCAATACCCTCCATGTCGAGCTGGAGCAGGAGCGACTCGCCCTCGACGGCCTGGAAGAGAAAGCTGGCGTGGTGGGGAAGCCGCTTGGCCGGGTGCCCGGTGATTTCGGCAGCGGGAATCCGGTCAAGCACCCCCTCCAGCAGGC
>VBEW01000275.1 GCA_005889225.1 Chloroflexota bacterium
CCAAGCGCGTGCGCGGCCCAACCCAGGTGCGTCTCGAGCACCTGGCCGAGGTTCATGCGGCTCGGCACGCCGAGCGGGTTCAGCACCAGCTCGACCGGCGTGCCATCCGGCATGTAGGGCATGTCTTCGGTTGGCAGGATGCGGGCGATGACGCCCTTGTTCCCGTGCCGGCCGGCCATCTTGTCGCCCTGCGCGATCTTGCGCTTCTGCGCCACGTACACCCGCACCAGCTGATTGACGCCGGGCGCCAGCTCGTCCTTGGTCTCGCGGCTGAAGATCTTGACGTCGACAACGATGCCGCGCTCGCCGTGCGGCACGCGCAGCGATGAATCGCGTACCTCGCGCGCCTTCTCACCGAAGATGGCACGCAGAAGCCGCTCCTCGGCGCTGAGTTCCGACTCGCCCTTCGGCGTGATCTTGCCCACCAGGATGTCGCCCGGATGGACTTCGGCGCCGATGTAGACGATGCCGCGCTCGTCGAGGTTCTTCAGGGTCTCATCGCTCACGTTGGGGATGTCGCGGGTGATCTCCTCCGGCCCGAGCTTGGTGTCGCGGGCCTCGATCTCGTACTCCTCGATGTGGATCGAGGTGTACTTGTCCTCCCGGACGACGGATTCGGAGATCAGGATCGCATCTTCGTAGTTGTAGCCCTCCCATGGCATGAAGGCCACCAGGATGTTGCGCCCCAGGGCCAGCTCACCTTCGGAGGTGGCCGGACCGTCGGCCAGCGGGGTTCCGGCAGCGACGTGGTCGCCAGCCTTCACGATCACCCGCTGCGACAGGCAGGTGCCCTGGTTGGAGCGCTCGAACTTGTGTACCGCATACCACTGCTCCGCCGAGCCGTCGTCCGGCTTCAGCAGGATGCCCAACTCCCGCTTGAAGCTGTCCAGCTTGGCCGCGACCGAGTCCGCCGGCGGCGGCGCGGCGCACGACACGATGGTGCCGGCGGTCTTCGCCACGATCAGCTCGCCCGAGTCTTTGGCGGCGGCCGCCTCCATACCGGTGCCCACGATCGGCGCCTCGGTCACGACCAGCGGCACGGCCTGCCGCTGCATGTTCGAGCCCATCAGGGCCCGGTTGGCGTCGTCGTGCTCGAGGAACGGGATCAGCGCCGTCGCCACGCTCACGGTCTGCTTCGGCGACACGTCCATGTACTCGATTCGGTTCACGTCCGCGACCAGGAACAGGTTCTTGGTGCGTGCCGTCGTCCGCTCTTCGAGGAAGTGGCCGTTCTCATCGACCGGCGCGTTCGCCTGCGCCACGATGTAGCGGTCCTCCTCGTCGGCCGAGAGGAACTGGATCTCATCGGACACCCAGGGAATGATCGGGATATCGCCGGCCTTCGCCTTGACCAGCGCGTCGATGGCGGCCTGGTCGAGGACGTCGCCTTTCTTGGCCAGCTTGTTGCGCTTGTTGCTCGGCTCGAAGACGTCGTCGCGCAGCGTCTGCCCCACCAGCTTGTCGCGGTGGGCCTTGTCGGCGGGAATCGTGCTGTACACCCGGCGGAAGGGCGTCTCGATGAAGCCGTACCCGTTGACGCGCGCGAAGGTGGCGAGCGAGCCCATCAGGCCGATGTTCGGGCCTTCCGGGGTCTCGATCGGGCAGATGCGGCCGTAGTGCGAGTGGTGCACGTCGCGGACGTCGAAGCCGGCGCGCTCGCGCGAGAGGCCGCCGGGACCCAGGGCCGACAGCCGGCGCTTGTGGGTCAGCTCGGCCAGCGGGTTGGTCTGGTCCATGAACTGCGACAGCTGGCTGGAGCCGAAGAACTCCTTGATGGCAGCGACCACCGGGCGGGCATTGATCAGCGAAGCCGCGGTCACGGTGGCCGCGTCGCAGATCGTCATCCGCTCCTTGATGATGCGCTCCATCCGGATCAGGCCCATGCGGAACTGGTTCTGGAGCAGCTCGCCGACGGCCCGCACCCGGCGGTTGCCGAGGTGGTCGATGTCATCCGGCTCGCCGGCGCCGTTGTTCAGCTCGATCAGCTTGCGGATGATCGCGATGAAGTCGTCGTTCGACAGGGTGCGGATGTTCATGTCCGTGCCCAATCCCAGCCGCCGGTTTAGCTTGAAGCGGCCGACCTTCGACAGGTCGAAGCGGCGTGGATTGAAGAAGAGCGACGTCATCAGCGCCCGCGCGTTGTCGACGGTCGGCGGGTCACCGGGGCGGATCTTCTTGTACATCTCGACCAGGGCGTCGTTGACGTCGGTCGAGGAGTCCTTGTCCAGCGTCGACTGGATGAATTTGTGCTCGGCGTTGTTGTCGACGTCGGCGAACAGCGCCTTGATCTCATTGTTGCTGCCGTAGCCGAGGGCCCGGACCAGGGTGGTGACCGGAATCTTTCGCTTGCGGTCGATCTTGACCGTCAGGATGTCCTTCCCCGAGGTCTCGATCTCCAGCCAGGCGCCCCGGTTGGGGATCAGCTTGGCGGCATAGA
>VBEW01000274.1 GCA_005889225.1 Chloroflexota bacterium
CCAGGACCTCACCAAGATGCAGATCGATTCGAGTTTCGCCGAGGCGGACATCGGCAACATCCGGGTCGGGCAGCCGGTGAGCTTCAAGGTGGATGCCTTCCCCGACCGCGCGTTCCAGGGGACGGTCAAGCTGATCCGGCTCAATCCGGTGACGCAGCAGAACGTGGTGACCTATGACGTGGTCGTCGCGGTGGACAACCCGAACCAGATCCTGCTGCCGGGGATGACCGCCTACGTGAACATCCTCGTCGCCCGGCGCCAGGGCGTGCTGGCGGTGCCCAACGCGGCGCTGCGCTTCAGGCCCATGAAGCCTGCCCTGGTGGCAGCGTCGCAGCGGGGTCCGGAGGAAAAGCGCGAGGGCCCGACGGCCACGATCTACGTGCTCGAAAACGACCAGCAGCGTGGCCAGCTGCGCCGGGTCAGCATCGTCCCGGGAATCACCGACAACCGCTACACCGAGGTCGTCTCCGGCGAGCTCGAGCCCGGCGCCCAGGTGGTGGTCGAGGACCGGGAAGCCGCCGCTCCGGCGAGCCCATCGGCGAGCACCTTCCAGATACGGCTGTTCTGATGCCGGCCGAACCGGTCATCCGTCTGGCGCACCTCGGCAAGCACTACGAGACTGGGGCGGGGCCCGTTCCGGTGCTGACGGACGTGAACCTCGACATCGAGCCGGCGGAATTCGTCGCCATCATGGGGCCTTCCGGGTCGGGGAAATCGACGCTCATGAACATCCTCGGCTGCCTCGACGCGCAGAGCAGCGGGACCTACGAGTTCGAGGGCCGCGACGTCGGCGCCCTGAACCGGGACCAGCTCGCCGATCTGCGCAACC
Source organism: Chloroflexota bacterium (assembly GCA_005889225.1). GTDB lineage: Bacteria > Chloroflexota > Dormibacteria > CF-121 > CF-121 > CF-13. The sequence continues at coordinate 830 of VBEW01000274.1, forward strand.
GGGCGATCGGCTTCGTCTTCCAGGGCTTCAACCTGCTGCCCAGGGCAACCCTGCTGGACAACGTGGCGCTGCCGTTGGTGTATGCGGGCGTCGGCAAGTCGGAGCGGCTCCCCAGGGCGGGCCGGATGCTCGAGCACGTAGGGCTGGGCCCGTATGCAGCGTCGCTACCTGGCCAGATCTCCGGCGGACAGCAGCAGCGCGTCGCCATCGCCCGCGCCCTGGTCAATCGCCCGCGCCTGATTCTGGCGGACGAGCCCACGGGCAACCTGGACAGGCGGACCAGCCAGGAGATCATGGGGCTCTTGCGGCAGCTCAACGCCGAAGAGGGGATCACCATCGTCCTGGTGACCCACGATCCAGACATCGCCGCCAACGCCGGGCGCCTGGTGCAGCTGGTGGACGGGCAGGTGGCGCACGATGGCCAGCTGCCGCGCCGCGTGCCAGGCCGGAGATCGGCATGAAGATCGGCCCCCTGCTGAGCGAAGCCTGGCAGGCGATGGGCGCAAACCGGCTGCGCACCTTCCTCACCATGTTGGGAATGATGATCGGGGTGGGCGCGGTCATCATGATGCTCGCCGTCGGACAGGGGGCCCGGGACCTGGTGGACCGGTCCATCGTCTCCATGGGCCGCAACCTGTTCGTCGTCCTCGCGGGTTCCGCCACCGCCAGTGGCGTGCGGCTCGGTACGGGCAACGTCCCCACCCTGACCCTCGGGGATGCGGAGGCCCTGGAACAAGTGCCCACCGTCGGCGCGGTGGTGCCGATCCTGCCCGGCACTGCCCAGGTCGTCTACGGGGCGAACAACTGGGGGACCAACGTGCTGGGCACCACGCCACGCTTCCTCGACGTGCGCAACTGGCGTCTGTCCGCGGGATTGCCGTTCAACGATTCGGACATGCGTTCGGCAACGCAGGTCGCCCTGCTCGGGCAGACCGTGGTGAAGAACCTGTTCGGCGACGAGGATCCGGTCGGGAAGACCGTCCGGATCGGCAAGAGCCCATACGTTGTGATGGGCACCCTCGCTGCCAAGGGGCAGAGCCTGGACGGCCGGGACCAGGATGACGCCGTCCTGATCCCGGTCACCACCGCCCAGCGGAAGCTCTTCGGCAGTCAGTTCCAGGGCAGCGTGCGCTTCATGATCGCCCAGGCCGCATCGGCAGAGGCCATGCCTGCGGCGGAGCGGGACATGACGCAACTCTTGCGCCAGCGCCATCGTCTCGCCGACGGCGTCGACAACGACTTCAGCATTCGCAACCTCACCGCCCTCGTCAACACGGCAGCAGAAACCACCCGCACCATGTCGCTGATGCTGGGGGCGATCGCCTCGATTTCCCTGCTGGTGGGGGGCATCGGGATCATGAACATCAACATCATGCTCGTCTCGGTCACCGAGCGCACGCAGGAAATCGGCATCCGCTGCGCCACCGGCGCCCGTGCCCGGGACATTCGGCTGCAGTTCCTGCTGGAGGCGCTCATCCTGTCCGTCGTCGGTTGCCTGGTGGGCGTGTTCCTGGGGGTGGGCGGCGGGCTGCTCGTCAGCCTCGTCGCCCGAATGGCGGTCGTCGTCACATTGAGCTCGGTCGTCGTGGCGTCGCTGGTCGCCGCCGGGGTGGGCATCTTCTTCGGCCTCTACCCGGCCAACAAGGCCGCCCGCCTGAAGCCCATGGACGCCCTCCGCTATCAGTAGCCGCAGGCTACAAGCTGCCCCGCAGGCGATCGAGGGCGCGCTGAGCGGGGGCGGGATCGTCGACGGCGGCCAGGGCATCGAGGTAGCGATGATTGGCCGCCGCGAACGCGGTGGCCTAGCGCGGCAGAAAGGCCACGCCTTTCGGCAAAAGGTGCCACGCGAGAGTTGGCCGCCCGCGACGCCCAGCGCGGCGACGGACTGCCGCGCATGCAGGGCTGACGGGCGATCGTTACCTCGGCGTCAGGACGGCGACCTTGTCCGCGCTCAGCATCGCGTACCACACCGACAGACCATCGGGGCCGATCGTGATCCCGAAGGG
>VBEW01000049.1 GCA_005889225.1 Chloroflexota bacterium
CCGACTGAGAAGCAGGTTGGCCGCCATCTCGCGGACGTGGCTGGTCGGAACCGCGACGTCGGGCGACCGTGCCTGCTCTGGCAGGCTATCCACGGGTCAGTGCTCCTCCTTTCCCAAGACTAACGCCCGGTCCACCCCCCAGCAAGACTTTGTACGCCCGGTGCTATTGACTGCAAAGCATTTCCGGCTATGGTGAGGCGGGAATGGCCTTCGGGCCAGGGGAGGATGACATGCCAGACAACGAGGCACCACGCCTTGACACAGGTGCGGCGCTGGAGTCACCAGCGCCAACCGCGACATCGGAGGCCGTACCGGCGACCGCGCCCGAGGGTGGCCGGCGGCGTTCGAACCGCCCGTGGCCGATCATCGGCGCCATCGCCGCGATCTTTTTGCTTCTGATCGGCTACGTCGTGGGCGGCGCGGCCGCCGCGGGAGGTGAGGTTGGACGAGCGGACAGCGCGTTGAAGACCGCCGTGAGCCACAACAACACCATGGCGGAGCTGTCCGGCAAGGATCCCTTCAAGGACGTCAACTTTACCGATGTCGGTGCCGCCAAATCCGCCGTCGCTCAGTTCAAGCAGCAGGTTTCGGCCTGGCAGGCCGACGTGAGTAGCGATCGGAAATCTCTGGTACGGGTGCGAGCCGACCTGGGTGGTTCGTTCCTGACGTTGCCCGAACAGTCCACCATCGAGAACCGCCGGTACCGCGTCGACGCCGCACTGTCGGCGCTAAACACGGCTCAGAAGGCCTTTGACCTCTCGAGGAAACAGATGGCGTTTCTCGAGCCTTTTCTGGATTCGATCGCCGGCTTCGAGGCCGTCGCCAAGGCTGGTCAGGCCAACGATCTCAACGCCATGGCATCGCAGCTAACCGCGACCGCTGCCAGCCTGCAGAAGGCCGCCGATCTCGCCCAGCCGCCAGCCATGCCCAGCGAGTTCACGCCGACCCTCAAAGCCCTGCAGCAGTTGGTCAAAGACATGCAGGCCCTGGTGTCGGCTGCGAAGGCTCACGATCTCACTGCCGTCCAGAAATATAGTGCAGCGGTCCAAGCCGATGGTAAGGCGCTCGAGACAATCGATCAGAGCGCCCTGGACAAGGCCGAGAAGGCACTCTTCCAGCCCCTTAGCGATGCGTATGACCGCGACATGAAGATCGCCGCCGGCGGCTAACGGAGAGGGCCGGCGGCCGTTCCTGGTCGCCGGCGGCGGCGCCATTCCAGCAAAAGCGCCACCACGAACGCTAGGACGCCGATCCGGATGGCGGCGTCCGCAAGGTTGAAGTCGGTTGGCCAGCCGCGGACCTGGATGAAATCGACCACGGCGCCCAGCCGGACACGGTCGGCAAGATTGCTGGCGGCTCCGCCGGCGATCGCGCCCAGGGCGGCCGCCCCCACAGCGCCCGGGGCATGGCCGCGAACGATGATCAGCGTGACCGCGGCCACCACCAGCATCGATACCCCGATTAGGAGCCAGTTATGGCCGCTGAGCAAGCCGAGCGTGGCGCCACTGTTGCTGATCAGTCGAAACCACAGCCAGCCGGGTATGACCGTGACGTCTTGTTCGCGCGGGAGCGACGCTATCGCCCAGGCCTTGCTCGCCTGATCGGCGGCGAGCACGAGGGATGCGCTTGAAGCTGAAATTGCAATGGCGAAGCGTCGCGGCATTCGCGGCCATGCTAGCTGGCGATCGCCCGTCGAGTCCTGGCTAGTGCTTCGGCGTGGGATGTGGGGAGCCCGAGCCCCTGCCACCGTTCGGCGACGGACTCGTGTTGCCGTTCTTCCCGTTCGGCCCGGTGCTCTCCGCGGCTTGCAAGGCCGCGAGCGCGCGATCGCGCGCCCGGCTGATCGCGGTCAGCGCGGTTGGATTTGTGACCTGACCCTGCAGGCCGGACAGCTGCAGCTCGTGAGTGGCAATCGCCTGCTGGAGGCGACTCTGCATATCAGCGGCCGCCGCCGGGTCATTCTGCCTTGCCGTCTGCACCAGCTCCGCGGCGTCGTCGAGCTCGTTGTCGAGCGCCTCGAGCGCGCGGCCGGCCAGGTCGATCCGGTGACGCGCGAGCATCGCCTCCGCCTCGGCGAGCCGCGTCTGGGAGAGCTCGAGATGGAAGGCCAGCTTGTCCGACGGACTGAAGGCGAGGGTCCCGCGGACCTGCTCCCAGGCGCCCTTCAGTGGATAGAGCGCGGAATCCGGCAGGCTATCGGCGGACGCGGCCAGCGCGCCGGCCACCAACAGGACCCCGGCGGCAGCCGCGGCGAGCACCAGCCGCGTCACGGACACGCGTGGCCGGCGGGTCGCGGATTGGGTGACCCCGGCGAGCACCAGGTTCCAGCCCCGGATCTTAGCCCCCGGTGACGGCGCGATCGGATCGACGGTCCGCAGCCGCTCCGCCAGCGCCTCCAGCCGCCGCGCTTCCGGCATCAATTCGCTGCCCTTCCTTGCAGTGCGCGCTCGAGCGAGCCGAGCGCGCGATGCTGCAGCGCCTGCACTGCGCCGACCGATTTCCCCATGATGTCGGCCACCTGGGCGGCGGTCAGGTCCTGGAAAAAGCGCAGGATCAGGACCTGTTGCTGTTCCTCGGTCAGGTCGCGCAGCGCGGCGCGCAGGTCCTCATTCGAGAGTTGCTCCAGCGCGAGTTCCGACGGATCTGCCGTTTGAGGCAGGATCGCGTTCTCCAGCGGGACAAGCGTAACCTTGCCATTCCGGCGGTAATGGTCAATGGTCGCGTTGTGCGCAATTCGATAGACCCAGGAGGAGAAGGCGACGCCCTGGTCCTGGAACAAGTCGAGGCGGGTGAGGCTCCGGGTCATCGTGTCGATGGCCAGGTCCTCCGCATCTTCGACTCGTCCCAGCCGGACGTAAACATAGTTGTAGATCCGATCGAAGTAACGCTCGAAGAGGGTGCGGGCCGCATCCTGGTCTCCCTTACGCACCCGCTCGATGAGTGGGCGATCGTCATCGGACGCCGCCTTGCCCAGTGCGCGCACTGGGTGACATTATCAGCGCTGGCGAAATGGACAGACAGGCGCAGGTTACGATCACGCACACGCATGGTCACCTTCTAATACGTGGGACCGGGGTCGGGCCATATGTCGGGGCCGAACGTGAATGAAACGTCCCGGTAACGATCGTGAACGAATTGTTACCTGGCGAAGCCTCAGCTGACCGTGATCAGGCCAGGTTCGCCCGCGATGAGCTCACCGACCTGCCAGCCACCCGCTCCCTGACGCTCGAGGGCGGCGAGCAGGGGAGCAACCTGCTCGGCGGGGATCGCCATGAGCAGCCCGCCGGAAGTCTGGGCGTCGCAGAGCAGCGTCCGCCGGGCGGCGGGCAGGCTGGACGGCCAGTGCACGCGCGAGGCGAGAAAGCGCTCGTTGGATCGGGTGCCGCCGGGCACCTCCCCGGCGTCGGCCAGCATCTCGGACTGGGGGAGGAATGGGACGGCCGCGGCGTTGATCCGCGCGGCGACCCCCGACGCCCTGGCCAGGTAGTGGAGGTGCCCGAGCAAGCCGAAACCGGTCACGTCGGTGGCCGCATGCACCCCGACCGTCGCCATGGCGTCGGCGGCACCCCGGTTGAGCCGCAGCATCGCGTCGATGGCCGCCGTGGCCGAGGCCTCCGGCGCCACCTGGTGCTTGATCGCCGTCGTGATCACGCCGGTGCCAAGTGGCTTGGTCAGCACCAGCTGGTCCCCCGGGCGCCCGCCGCGGTTGCGGACCACCCGATCGGGATGGACCGTGCCGGTGACCGCGAGCCCGTACTTCGGTTCGTGATCGTCGATGCTGTGGCCGCCGAGGATGTCGATCCCGGCTTCGCGAGCTTTGTCCGAACCGCCGCGCAGAATCTCGGCAAGCACCGAGACCGGTAGCTCCTTGATCGGAAACGCCACCAGGTTGACCGCCATCAACGGCTTCGCCCCCATCGCATAGATGTCGCTCAACGCGTTGGCAGCAGCAATCGCGCCAAACGTATAGGCATCATCGACCACCGGCGTGAAGAAATCGGTGGTGACCACCAGGGCGAGGTCCGGCCGCAGCCGGTAGACGGCGGCGTCATCGCCGGTATCCAGCCCGACCAGCACATCGGGATTCGCGAGCGTTTTGGGCAAGTGGCTCAAGACCTGAGCCAGGTCCTCAGGACCGATCTTGCAGGCTCAACCCGCTCCGTGCGACCACTGCGTGAGCCGCACTTTCTCCACGGTACTCATCACTGCACTCTACTCGACGTCCGACGGGAGTCTGCTACCGTCAAGCCGATGGAGGTCACGTTCCTGGGGACAGGCGCGGCATTTTCTCCGCACGCGTACAACTCGTCCATCCTGGTCGATCGCAAGATCCTGATGGATGCGGGCGCGCCGCTGACCGTTCATCTGCCGAGAGCCGGCGTTTCACTCGACGAGCCGCGGGCGGTCATGCTCAGTCACTTTCACGCCGACCACACGTTTGGCCTGGCCTGGTTGATCCTCGGCCGGGTGTTGCTGAATGACCAAACGCCGTCGCTCAGCGTTTACGGACCTCGAGGAACCGCGTCATACCTGGAACGGTTACTCGACCTGGCATGGGGCGAGGAGATGCGTCGAATGAGCTGGGCGCGCTTGCAGCTGCGCGTTCAGGAACTTGCGGATGGCGATACATTCCAGGTTGACGGCAGCCGCGGACGGGCGTTTACGATGCAGCACGCAAGCCGGCTCGCCTGCCTCGGCTTTACCATCGAGCGTGACGGTGTCAAGCTCGGGTACACGGGCGACGCCGAAATGTCGCCGCAGCTGGACGCGCTGGTTTCGGCATCAGATCACGTGATCAGCGAAATGACCTATGACGACGAGGGCGGCGAGCTGCACCTCGCCCGCAAGGACATCGAGGAGCTGATGACACGCCACCCATCGGTCCGCTTCATCCTCACGCACCGGGGCGGCGAGAGCTCGGTCAATGGGGCCGTGATGGCGCGCGACTTTCTGACCCTACAACTTCCTCTGCGCTGACGACGCGGCCCTGGCGAAGGGCCTCGCGCCAGGCTCGCGCCACCAGGCCGGCGTAGCTGCCACGGATCCGGACCCAGGCCTGGCGAGCCTCTGCCAGCTCTGCCGGGTTGAGCCCGCCGCGCCTGAAGCTGGCACGCGTGTAGAGCGTTGCCAGCCGGCGCACCTCCGCATCAAGCTCCGGCATCGAGGTGGCAAGCCGTCCACCGAATTCCTGCGGCGTATCCCCGGTGTAGCGCGGGACCTTCAGCCGGTCCCCGAGGAAGAGCAGCCGGCGCCAGATGCGCGGCACGTCCCGAACCGCCATCAGCCAGCGCAGGGCGACGAGGAAGGCAATGAGCGCGAGCAGCAACAGGCCGGCGCCGACAGCCAGCACCGGGCGCCAGATGTCCGCGAAGGGTGCGGTGGGATTGGACGCCGCCGACGGATCAGACGGCTCTCGCAAGCCGGGTGGAATCCGCGCGCTGGGCTGTGCGCTGGCCGATTGGGGGGCGTTGAGGGCCTCCTTGGTAGCCGGACGGTTTATCGGCGCGTTGAGGCCGTCGGGCGTCGGCTCGAACGGGATCCACCCGTAGCCAGGGAAGAAGACTTCGACCCAGCTATGTGCGTCCAGGGAGTTCACCGTGTACTGGTGGGTCTTCTCGTCGAAGACGCCCTCACCGAACCCGCTCATCTGCCGGCTCGGAATGGCCAGCATCCGCAGCATGACGTTCATCGCCGTGGAAAAGTCCTGGCAGAAGCCTTTCTTCGACGTAAACAGGAAGAAGTCCAGCGGCCGCTCGCCGGCGCGGGCGAGCGGCGGCTTCAGCGTGTAGGTGAAACGCCCCTTGGCCAGGAACCAGGATTCGATGGCTTTGGCCTGGTCATACGGCGTGGTAGCGCCCGCGGTCTGCACGATCGATTGGGCCAGCGCCGCGATCTCGGGGTCCCGCCTGGTCGAGTAACCGGGAGCGGTCCTGCCATCCTGGTAGAGCCTGGCATAGGGCGCCAGCCAAACGGGATAGTCCGTGCCGGCGCTCCGCAGGTCCTGGACATCGACGTTCGGGATCGCCTCGCTGACCGAGTAGTTATAGGGCGGCTGGAGCCGCTTCGCGAAGCGGGTACGGTCAACCGTGTCGACGCTGGCCGTGAAGCCGCTATCGCCTGTGACATTCACCAGCGACGGGTTGGGCCCGGGCGGCGCTGGAACCGAGGTCATGATGCCGCGCACACTGATCGGTTGGTTATCGACCGAGAGGATCTCGCCGGCGCTGAACACCGTGCTCAAGGTCTGCTCGGGCGGCACCACGACGTGAAAGGAATTGTGGAGCACCTGCATGCGCTGCGAATCGGCCGGCAGATCATCCCGTGGGACGCTGGCCCGTGCCACGACGAGCGGCTGCTGGCGCACCGGGATCTCGGGGGTGCTGGGCAGCTCGTACCAGGTGATGCCGTCCCAGCCCGCCAGGGCAATGCCACGCCAGTAGGGATAGAAGACTGGGGTGTCGCCGGTGACCACCATCACGGTTTGCGATTTCGCTTTGAGTTGCGAACCCGGCCGGACCACCTCGCTATAACCGATGGAGCCGACCGTCCCGGGCTGCGAATTGCTGCTGCCGATCCCGAACGGGTGGATGCCCTCGGGGTTCATCGCGCCGGGGATCAGGGCGGCGCTGATGTCGTTGGTGCTCAAGGGCGGAATGAGCATGAACGCCAGGATGAGGATGGCCGCGGTCGCCTCGATCCCGACCTCGCCGAACGTCCAGCCGGTATCGGATGCGCGCGGGAGATGGCGTGCCCGCCACCCTTCCTTGAGAGCCACGAAATTCAGCCGCAGCAAGACCGCCGCCGCGGCGGTCAGCCAGATCAGGGTGAACAGCGTGAGGCCGGGGCTCTGGTCGTTGATGATCTCCACGGCGAGGATGGTGCCGCTCGGCAGCAGCGCCACCAGCCCGTTGCGCCGGAGGAACACCCACCAGCTCGTCCATAGCCCGGTGGCGACGAACATCAGCAGCAGGCTAATCAGCAGCAGCGTGTTGGTGCGATTCGGTAGCGCCAGGAGCCACGTCCTGATTGCCGCCAGCGTCCCGCCCGAGGTCAATGGCGATGGCGTCAGCAGCGCGAGGCTGCCAAACGCGGCGAGGGCGGACATCAAAGCGTAAGCCAGGCGCGAGGCGCGGGCAATCGCAAAGATCCATCCCAGTCCCGTTGCGATCGATAGCGCCGGGACCAGCCGGCCTCCCGTGTCGGGCACCCACTCCGAGTGCTCCACCGCGATCGCCACGGCCCAGCCCATAAGCAAGACGAACCCCAGGAGCAGCCAGGTATCGCGAAGGTCGATCGCGAGCAGCACCCGATTGGCCCGCAAGATCCCGATCGTCAGGCGGCCACCATCATAGTGCGGGCGAAGCAGCCCGGCCGCCCAGGCGCCCCCCAGGAGTGCAAGCAGCAGCAGGACGACCGTCGCCGGATTAAGCTGTGGCACGCCGCCGCTCCGAGACGGGCTCCAGGTCGTCCGGCCCGCCAACCATCCACCAGTTGAGCGCTTGCCGCCATCGTCCGGCCGATGCCAGAGTCGGCTGGCTCCCGCCAAAGCCCCGTGGATCGAGGTAGACCACGAGACTACGGTGGCCTCGCACCCCCAGGTCGAGCAGCGCCTCCAGCCAGTGCTCGTCTGCGGAGGGCGTGATGACGACCAGTCCGCCGCGATGCTGCCACTGCTGACGTTGGGAGGTCAACAGGGTGGCCAGTGACACCGTGCCGTCGGCCTGCGCCAGCGTGAAGTGCTCGAACAGTTTCTTGCGCTGCTGATCGCCACGAGCGGCCTCGATCACGCTGAGCCGGCTGTCGTTACTGACCAGGCCGATGGCGCCGCCGCGGCGCAGCGCGGCGTCCGTGATCGACGCGGCCAGGCTCATTGCATACTCGAGCGTCGATTCCGGCGCTTCGCCGGCATGGACTGAGGCCTGCAGGTCGAGGACGATCCAGGCGTCGCCACCCTCGCGCGTCTCGAAGCTACGGCTCATCAGCCGGCCCAGCCTGGCCGACGAGGCCCAGTGGATCCGCTTCACGCTGTCGGTTGGGACGTACTCTCGAATCGTGGTGGCATTTGGCGGGATGTCGAGCACGCGGCCGCGCAGCTGCTCATCCCCGGCGGTGCTCGGCGCCAGCGCATCCAGGCCGCCCACCGGTCTGACCACGGGGTAGACGACCACCGATTGGCTGCCGGCGACCCGCAGCGTACGGGTAAAGAGTCCAAACGGATCGCCGTAGCGCAGCTCAACCGGGCCGAAGGTAAACAGGCCTCGTTGCTTGAACCGGCCCCGCGATGTCCACCGGCGCGCGCGGCGCCCCTTCAGGCTGAACACGCGCCCCGGGTTGTAACCGGGGAGGTTTGAGAAATCCGTCAGCTCGAGCAGTGGCACCGGGATCCAGGAGTGGTTCTGGATGACAAAATTTTCCTCAAACGTATCACCCACCTGGAACTGGCCCTCAGGGCTTACCCGCTCGACGACGAGATTGTCCGCCGCCACCCGGCTCCACACGTAACTGACGACGAAGAGCAGGACGAGCGCGTAGAGCAGGCTGTAAGCGAGCCGCACGCCGGTGACATAGGCAAAGAAGAAGAGAAGCGCAAGAGCCGTGACCAGGGGGAGGCGCGGCAGCCGCATCGGATCTCGCCTAGCTTGCTACCCGGCGCCCGTAGCGTGAGACCACGTTCGGCGGCGGCACCGGCTCCGACTCCAGGATCTGGTTCAGCACCTTGACCGGCGTCAGCCCACGCAGCTCGGCATTGGCTTTGAGAATCATGCGGTGCGCCAGCACCGGGTGGGCCAGCGCCTTCACATCGTCCGGGGTGACGAAGTCCCGCCCCTCGAGTGCGGCTCGGGCCTGCGCGGTTCGGAATAGGCCGAGGGATCCACGCGAGCTGGCGCCCAGGCCGATGTCGGCGTGCGACCGGGTTCGATGGGTAACGCGGGCAATATATTCCTTGAGCTGGTCATCGACGTAGATCTCCTGGACCATTTTCTGCGCCGCCAGAACCTCATCGGATGAGACCACGGGCGCCAGTTGCTCCATCGGCGAGTCCCGCTGGAAGCGGTCGAGCACCTGCACCTCGTGCGCAATGTCGAGGTATCCGACATTGACCCGCATCAGGAACCGATCGACCTGCGCCTCTGGCAGCGGGAACGTGCCCGCGAACTCGACCGGGTTCTGCGTCGCCAGCACGAGGAAGGGTAGGGAAAGGGCGTAGGTCGTGCCGTCCACGGTTACCTGCCGCTCCTCCATCGCCTCGAGGAGGGCCGATTGGGTCTTGGGGGTGGCTCGGTTGATCTCGTCCGCCAGCAGAACCTGGGTGAAGATCGGGCCCTGGCGGAACTCGAACTGCTGGGTCGAGGGGCTGTAGATATTGACTCCGGTAACGTCCGACGGCAAAAGGTCAGGCGTGAACTGCAGACGCTCGAACGAGCAGCCGAGGGACCGTGCCAGCGACTTGGCCAGCATCGTCTTGCCCACACCGGGGACGTCTTCGATCAGCAGGTGGCCCCGGCTCAACAGGGCGATCACGCAGAGCTCGATCTCTGCCTCTTTGCCAACCAACACACGGCTGACGTTCTGGACGATCTTTCCACCAAGCGCCTCGACCGAGCCGTTCTCCACCTGCATCCTTCTTACTTCCTTTTCGGTAATCCGGTTCCGGGTTTATCCTCGCGCACAGTTGAACGGCACCCGCCGCCGTTTTGTTATCGCATGTTGAGTCGCCGAGCGCCGCCGGCCGCCAGGCCGCCAATCGTTCCGCCGGTCAGGACGAGGACGTCGTCGACAACCAGGCCGACGGTGTCGAGTCCGGCGGACCCGAGCGGCCCGACCGGGCCCATTGCCCCAGCCAGCTCCTCCACCACGATAAAGCCCGCCGCCACGATGACGCCATTCCAGGCGGCGCCACCCAGGGGTCCGAGAAACCCGGCCAGGAACCCGCCGGCCAGCAACGCGCCGAAGGTCAGCAGCCCCTGCGAGACCAGCGGCCCGCGATGATTCCCGAACAGCAGCGTGCCACCGACCAGCTGGATCACGACCGACAGGACCAGTCCCAACCCGGCCGCGAACCAGTCGACCCTGCGCCCGCCGCCCGCTTGAGACCTCGCCATGGAAGCCGAATAAGTCTATCGGTCAGACGGCGCCGACAGCATGCAGGACGCCGGCCAGCAGCGGCGCAACCACCAGCGCCGGCAAGAAGGTGGCGACCTTGATCGCCTTCAGCTCGAGCAGACCCAGCGCGATGCCAACCACGATGACCCCCCCGGCGGCGGTCAGCTCGGCGGTTTCCAGCTCGGAGAGGCCGGCGTTGGCGAGGAAGGCGATCAGGGTGAGGCTTCCCTGGACGAGCA
>VBEW01000276.1 GCA_005889225.1 Chloroflexota bacterium
ATTCGCGTTCACGCGAGACCGAGCAAAGGGCAGGCCCGAGGCCCCGGGCCCGGGAAACCAGAGATCCCAGGTTTCGAGGGGATCCGGCATGGACATGTTTTAGCATCCCCAGACGCAATGACACCCGGGATCTCTCCCGGGCGTCACTGCAGGAGGCGAGGCGTTCGAGGTTACGAGGTCAGGTGCGAACCTGTTTGATGAGGCGGTCCTGGGCTTCGAAGATGATGTCCTGGATATCGAGGGCGCTGGGGCCCGACTGGTCCATGCGATAGGCGAGTTGGGTATCGACGGCTTCGACGATCTGGCGCAGGCGTGCCTGCATCTCGATTGGGACTTCCATCATGTCGCTCTCGAGCAACCGTTCCACCTGTTCGAGCGCCTGGTAGAGCGAATATCGAAGGGTCCGGCGGGCTGACTCCTCCCGCCGCAGCTGATTGAACCACTGGTCTTGCTGGTTGATCATCCTGAGCGTGTTCCTGAGCATGGTCTCCCCCTAGCTCATTTGACGAGCGCCGGCACACTGCGCGCCGTCCGGCGTCTGCCGCCGCCGGTACATCCCCTTTACGCGTGATCCTTGGTTCGCTTCCTCCCCTAAATGTGGGGGCTGATGATCAGGTCCAACACCATATGTAGGTTTTGCCGAATTCTAACCCCAGCTTCGGCCAGTGTCAAGGCTATTGCGGTCGCAAACAATTGCCGCGTTGACCAACCGACCCTTTCCCAATCCTTTCCCTCACGACTTCCCTCCCACGCAGGCCCAACTCTGGCGAGCGGGGACATGAGAATACGACCGGCCGATGCACTCGTCCAGACGGAACATTTGTTGCGGGGTTTTTTCCACCAGCTACTAACAGCGCGTGGAAAAGTCCTTGTGGAAAAGCGGTGCAGGAGGCCGACTCAAGCTCGGCGCTCGTACTTTCGCAGGGTGTTCGACAGGGCGGTGGCCAGGTCGATGCCGAGATCATTGGCAAGCAAAACCACGATGAACAGCACATCACCGAGCTCATCAGTGAGCGAACCTGCGGCATCCTTTTGCGTGCGCGGTTTGTCGCCGAAGCGAAAATTCAGCTCACGGCCGAGCTCGCCAACTTCCTCGGCCAGTCGAGCGTACTGCGACAGCGGTGACCAGTAACGTCCACGCTGCTTGATCCAGGCATCGAGCAGGGCCTGGATTGCGGGGAGGTCGGAAGGCAGCGGGGTGCTGTCAGCCACCGTCAGAGCGCCGGCAATCTCTGGTGCAGCATCAGGGCGTCGTGGAAGAGGTCACCGACCTCTAGCAGGCGGTCGCCCAGGGTTTTGATCGTCCACTTGTCCGGTCGCAGCCGGGGATCATCGAGCTCGCGCCAGGCAATCGGTGTTGAGACCGGGGCCCGCGGCGCCGGCCGGACCGAGTAGGGCCCGGCCAGCGTCTTGTTGATGACGTTCTGTGTGTAGTCGATCCGAATCTTGCCGGTGCGGCGCTTGACCTCCCAGACCTCGGTAACCTTGTCGGGCATCAGCTCCGCGATCGTGTGCGCCAATTTGGCGACGAAGCCACGGCTTTCCTCTAGCGTGGAGCGGCGCTCAATCGGGATGTAGATGTGCAGCCCGCTCTGGCCGGTCGTCTTGAGCACCCCGGCCAGCTTGAGATGGTCGAGCGCGCTCTTCAAGACTTTGGCCACGGCGACCACGTCCTTGAAGGTCGCCCCCTCGGCCGGATCCAGGTCGACCACCGACCAGTCCGGATACTCGGGCTTGTCGACGCGCGAGTACCAGGGATGCATGTCGATCACCGCGTGGTTCGCCAGCCAGGCCAGGGTCGCGACTTCCTCGATGAGGATCCAGTCTTTGAGGCTTTTCTGGTCCTGGTACCGGAAGGTGGGGATCCAGTCGGGCGCGTAGTCGGGTTTGTCCTTCACCCAGTAGCTTTTGCCATGGATGCCGTCGGGGTGCGGGTTCATGGAGAGCGGCCGGTCTTTGTAGTGCGGGATCATGACCGGGGCGACCTGGACGTAGTAGCGGATCAGGTCGCGCTTGGAGTAGCGGTCTTCCGGGAAGAGCAGCTTGTCCAGGTTGGTGAGATGGACGACGCGGCCTCCGACCTCCCAATTCCCTTCGGTCTTGATCGCGTCGAGCGCCCCGAGCTCGGCGGCGGTGGCGCCGCGGATATCAGTCCCCAGCTTTCTGGAAATCTGGGCCGCCGCCCGACTGAGCGGTGTGTCGGGGATGTCGACAGCCGTAGCCCTGCTTGGCGCCGACACTCGCGGGCGCGCCACCGTCGATGTCTTGCGCGCGACCAGCTGGCGCTTGCCCCGCGAGGTCGCGGTGCCCTTGGCGTTCGCCATCTCGCGATCCGCATCGTGGGGTAGTTCCCGACGCACCTCGCGTGGGTCGATGTCGTCACGCAGGCCGAGAAAGACCGGCTGCCGCATCACGCCGTCACGCGTCCACTCCGCAAACTTGACTTCGGCTACGAGCTTGGGCCGAACCCAGGTGGGT
>VBEW01000277.1 GCA_005889225.1 Chloroflexota bacterium
CCACAAGAACTCCCAGCGCTGGCCCTCCCCCTCCTGGGGGAGGGCGCAAGTGACGGCGGCATGACATCCGTAACTTTTTGCCACTTGGCGTGACCTCGCGTTCGGCGTAACGTTATGCCAATCGGCGAGAGCGAGCGGTCGGTGACCTGAGGAGGCAAACCGGCCCCGACGCTGCCTTATAAAGGGGGGTGTCCGTGCGGTGAGGGGTCTCCGGCGGTTCGTCTTCATCCTCGTCGTCGGCGCACTGCTGGCGGCCATCCCGCTTTCGGCCGTCGCCAGCGAGAGCTTCCTGTCGAGCAGCGTCCGGCAGGCCGAAGTCGCCTTTAACCAGTCACTTTCGATGGCCGTGGGCGGCGGCCTCCAGCAGGCCGAAGCCGACAGCCTGATGTGGCGGTACAGCCAGGTGCAGGCGACCAGGTCTTCCGCATGGTGGCAGACGCCCGTTGCCGAGCACACCAAGCTCGACATGATCGGCCAGCTACAGACCGAGCTGAACACGATCTACGGGATGCAGCTCACCGACAGCCGTGATGCGATGCAGCGGCAGCTGCACCGCTGGAACCTGCTCATCGCCGAAGCGCACACCGACACGATCTCTGCGGATGGCTTCGACGTCGACCCCGCGCGGTTTACCGCCAGCGCCGCGATGTTGACGACACCGAATGGGTTCAGCGCGCTGGCGACCGTCCTGAGCGAGCAGTACGTCATCCTCGACGGCCGGATGGCGGCCTTCCGAGGTGCCAGGACCCAGGTCGACGCCGCGGCGGAAAACGCCCGCACGCTCCTCGCGAACGCTGCCCAGTATCCCCAGTTGAGCGTCGCCGGCTTCCGGGACCAGCTCACCGCCGCCCTCGCGGGCGTCGATTCCGTGCACAGCGCAGACGCCTTCGCCCCGATCCTGGCCCAGCTGCAGCAGACTGCCGCCGGCATCCAGGGTTTGCTGAACGCCCGGTCCGGCGCCTTCAACCAGCTGGCGGACACCCGCTCGACGCTGGCCACCGCCCAGCGGATCGGCGCCGTCGTCGGCAACCGGGTGGGGGTCATCAATGCGCTCGCCGGCCAGCTGGGGACCGCCGCCGACCAGGGCGCCTTCCAATCGCTGACCTCGCAGCTCTACCAGCAGAAGCAGGCCCTGGCGAGCGCGATCTTTACCAAACAGATGGCGCCGGTCTCCTATAACGCCGGCGTCGGCAAAATAATCGTGATCTCGCTGTCCCGGCAGGTGCTGACGGCTTACCAGGACGGGACCGCGGTCCTGACGACGTTCGTGGCAACCGGGCGGCCGCAACTGCCGACGCCTCCCGGCGTATACCGCATCTTCCACCGGTACTCGCCGTACAAGATGATCTCGCCCTGGCCCTACGGCAGCCCATACTGGTACCCCGATTCTTGGACTAACTGGGCGATGGAGTTCGCCGGGGGCGGCTACTTCATCCACGACGCGCCCTGGCGCTCGTGGTACGGTCCCGGCTCGAACATCTATAACGGCACCCATGGCTGCGTGAACGTGCCGTATAGCCCGATGTCGTTCCTCTGGAACTGGGCGCCGATCGGCACCACCGTCGTCGTCCAGTACTAGCCACCATCCTTCTATATATGTCGGCGGCTTTCTGTACTCGGTTGCCTTTGTCCTGATCGCGCGGCCGTCGCCCACATTGGGCGCCAGGCTCGGCCTGCTGGGTTTCGCCAGCCTGATGCGCCGGACTCCGCCGGCGTGACGGGGTTTATCCTGGCGCCGGCGTGGTATATCTGGCTGGGCCTGACCTTTAGGCGATCACGCCATTGACGGCACGGTCAAATTCTGATAATATTCGACATTGCCTAGCAGTCGCTAGGTCTTTTTTGTGTCTGGACTCTTTTTCACCCCTGGAGATCAATGCCTGCCCTAGCCTCGACCATCACCCTGCAGTGTCAGACCTGTAAGGAACGCAATTACACGACCGTCAAGAACAAGAAGAACGATCCTGACCGGCTGGAGATCCAGAAGTTCTGCCCCCGGTGCCGGAAACACACCGCCCACAAGGAAACCAAGTAGGGGTGGCATCCTTCTTATACTGTTGGCGCCGACCGGCACAGGGGTGTAGCTCAGTTGGTAGAGCAGCGGTCTCCAAAACCGCGGGTCGGGCGTTCGAGTCGCTCCACCCCTGCCAGACTCAGGTATAACTACCATGGCCAGGGCCGTTCCCACCGAATC
>VBEW01000278.1:0-4080 GCA_005889225.1 Chloroflexota bacterium
AACAACGAAGGTTCCAGAATCGGACCAACTAACGGTTAGGGACAAATTTGCGAGTCCACCAGCATTCAAGTTGATGTTGTGGAAGATGCCGAGCACATTGTTGAGATCCGTTGTGCTACTGAAAGAATTCTGAAACCCGACAGAGCAGTGTGCACCAAAGGACCATCCGCCACGACCGCTTCCACTGTTGAAACTCCCGTACGTTACCGTATTGTTGTGGTTGGGGTTGTCCCAGTGCGAAGCACCCAGGGTTGCCCCTTGACCCCATGGTAGAAAAGGCCCTGCTCCGTAGTCTCCGCTTACCGTGTCCCCCACTCCCATGATTGAGGCTGTTGCCAAGGTATAGGCGCTACGGGCAAGGTCGCCGGTACCTCCAAGCAAGGCATTAACGCCACCTCCCAAGTTGAAAAGCCCTGTCGGATCCGTGCCGTTAAGTGGATTGTCATTGACGTACGCGTAAGGTTGCGGAGTTGTCCAAACAGCGGGATCACGACCGGTAAACTGACCAGCGACGGCGCTCCATGGCCCCCTCCGAGCCGGCCAACCGATGGATGGCACGACTAAATAGCCGTTACCTAGAGCTGCGCTCCCCCATGGGCTCCCCGACCCCCTCAACCGACTTGTCGACTGGCTCGACCGTCTAACAGCGAATCACACGAACTGTCAAGCAAGCTCATGCTGCGCCAGTGATAGAAGCGTCATAGTGAAGGCCAAATCGTTATTGGGTGCTCACAATGGCGACTCAACCGCGTGTCTCCGCGGCGAGCCGATCAACTCGGCGGTTCCGTTGTTCTCACAGGGACTTCCATACCTTGCAGACCCACAGCCGGGTCTGGACTTGCCGGCGTGCGGCCGACCGGCCACAGATTCAAACCGCTTAACGGGCTGTGGCAGTTTTGATGCCGAACAGTTTGCCCTTTTGATCGGGGCCGCCTTCCAGCACCGATTTCAAATTATCGAGAAACAGTTTCCAGCCGCCGGTGAAGCGCTGATACGGACCGTCCCACTCCGGTCCGTCGCCGAACCCGGAGTTTCGAAACTGCAGTTCAGTTTCGTCGCCCCTCGAGGTGAGCACGTACTCGACTGTCGTGGCCTCGGCCAGGCCGGGGAAGCGCCAGGGGTGCACCACCTTCCGACCAGGTACGACCTCGATGTACTGGCCTTCTTGCACTGAGCTGAGCTCTGGCTTTTCGTTGTCGAACACATACCGAAATTGTCCGCCGGTATGCGGCTCGGAGATTGCTGACGTGGTGAACCAACGACTGATGCCTTCGGGCGTGCTGAGTGCACCAAACACCGTGTCGACGGGTGCCTTGATCGTGACGGTATGAGCGATTGTTCGATCCTGTGCCATCGTCCTACCTCCTCGAAGATTTCGCTTGCGAAAGCCGGTCGAAGCAGCCGATCCACGCGTCGCGGTGTGCCGAGTGATCCCCCTCCGTTCTGAATCCCTCGTGTGTCAGGAAAATCTCGGTACCCTGACCTGCCTCACGGAAATCGACGGTGACGAGGGTCTCGATCCCGTCCATCCGGGTCCCCTGCCAGGCCCAGGTGTAGACCAGGTGCTCCGGGGGGCGCACCTCTCGATATGTGCCAAAGACCGAAAACACGTTTCCCACGTCGGGTCGGGTCTGGATTCGAAAAGCACCGCCGATCCGCAAGTCGACCTGGGCGTCGACCACGGTGAAGCCAGGGCGCGCCCACCAGCGTTTGAGCTCAACGGGATCGGTCCACGCCCGGAACACCTCGCCGCGCCGTGCCGGAATAGTTCGCTTGAGCGTGATTGCCTCGGGCACGCGACGGCCCGCGTTCACCGGTGGCTTTCGGTGCGCTTTGCGCGTGAGTGCCGCTCCTGGAGGTAATCCTCAAGCCCATCCAGCTGGCCCTTCCAGGCCGAGGCATAATCGTGCAGCCACGAGTCGACCAGAAGGAAGGCGCGGGGCTTCAACCGGAGCCGGTGAACTCGTCCAGCAACCTGGCGGTCGACGAGGCCGGCCCGCTCCAGTACCCTGACATGCTTCGACATGGATGGGAGCGACACGTGCAGCGGTTTGGCGATTCGAGTTAGGGAAGCCTGCCCTTGGCGCAGCCGGGCGAGCACGGCTCGGCGCGTCGGATCCGACAACGCGGAGAAGACCAGATCAAGCTGCGCGTCAGACTTTCCCATTGCGTTAACTGTTTCCGTAAGCGGAAACAGTTGCCCTATACGTTAAGTGAGGTGGCGCCGGCTGTCAAGCCGCCGTGCCACACTAGCGGGATGGCTGATCGAGCCCCGGCGTTCCTCTTCGACCTGGATGGAACGCTGGTCGATAGCGTGTACCAGCATGTGCTTGCCTGGCATGAGGTGCTTGGCGACGCGGGGATGGAGCTCTCGGTGTGGCGCATCCACCGGCGGATCGGGATGAGCGGCGGACTGTTCGTCAACGCCCTGCTGCGCGAGACCGGGAAGCAGCTCAGCGCCGAGGAGGCAAATGCGCTGCGCGCCCGCCACGCCGAGGCCTTCGTGCGGCGGATGGGAGAAGTGCGTCCACTGCCGGGCGTCCGCGCACTGCTGAGCCGGCTCGACGAACAGAAGGTGCCATGGGCCATTGCCACCAGCGGTAGCCCACGAACCGCCGACCCGTCCATCGCCATGCTGGGCGTGAAGCCGAAGGTGGTGATCACGCGTGAGGACGTCGCCCATGCGAAGCCGGATCCGGATCTCTTTCTGGCCGCCGCCCAGCGGCTCGGTGTCGACATCATGCAGTCGATCGTCGTGGGCGACAGCGTCTGGGACCTGCTGGCGGCGCAGCGAGCACCCGCACTCGGGGTCGGACTGCTGTCGGGCGGCTACGGTCGCGAGGAACTCCAGCAAGCGGGCGCCTATCGCGTCTACGAAGATCCGAGTGACCTGCTGCAGCACCTCGATGAGGTCGGCGTGCGCTCCGCGTCCAATTGAAGGTGGGATTCCGATGACGGCTGCGATCACGACCCGGGGGCTGACCAAGGACTATGGCATGCAACGCGGGCTCTTCGACCTGGACATGGAGGTTGGCGCCGGCGAGGTTTTTGGCTTTCTCGGCCCCAACGGTGCCGGCAAGACGACGACGATTCGGCTGCTCATGGGCATGATCTTTCCAACCCGCGGTAGCGCGCAGATCTTTGGACTCGATTGCCAGCGGGAGGCGGTTGCGGTCAAAACGAAGGTGGGCTACCTTCCGGGCGAACTACCCCAGTTCGGCGGGCTGCGCGGCAGCGAGATCGTCGCTTACCTGGGCGGCCTGCGCGGCGGCGTCGACACGACCCGGGTCAGGGCGATCGCGCAGCGTCTGGAACTCGATCTTGGCCGCCGCTACCGGGAATACTCGCGCGGCAACAAGCAAAAGCTGGGCCTGTTGGTGGCTTTCATGCACCGACCAACCCTCCTCATCCTCGACGAACCCACCGCCAGCCTGGATCCGCTCAACCAGCAAACGTTCTACGACTTGCTTTCTGAGTCGCGCCAGGACGGCGCGACCGTCTTCCTCTCATCGCACGTGCTCTCGGAGGTGGAACACGTCTGTGACCACGTCGGGATCATCCGGCGCGGCCGCCTGGTCAGCGTCGCCGGCCTCGACGAGCTCCATCACCTGCGGATCCACCACGTCGAGATCGAATTCGCCGGCGCCCCGCCGGTCGACGCCATCAAGGGAGCGGAGGGGGTGAGCGAGGTGCGCGTCGACGGATCGCGCGTCCGCTGCAACGTGCGCGGTGGATTCGAGCCGCTGCTAACCGCGATCGCCGGGCGAGGCGTTCTCAACCTCGTGAGCGAGGAGCCCAGCCTCGAAGAGCTCTTCCTCAGCTATTACCGCGACGAGCCCCCGCTCGAGATGTCCGCGACGTGATGCTTCGGATCGGGCTGCGCTCGCACCGGACGGGGATGATTTCGACGGCGGCCATCGGGGCGTTCAGTGGCATGCTGCAGTCTCTCGGCTTCCAGGCGGTCGTCGGCAACAGCGAGTCGGCGCGGCAGCAATTCGGACTCCAGATGCAGCTCCTGGGGCGGCAGCTCAGCTACCTGATTCCGCTCCCGGTCCATCCCGAGACCCTCGCCGGCTATGT
>VBEW01000278.1:4260-4581 GCA_005889225.1 Chloroflexota bacterium
CGACCATCGTCGGCTCGACCCTTCCGATCGAGGGCTTGCTCGCGGACGGCGCGGCACTGCTGGCCATCACCGTTGCCTGCTTCGCCATCGCTCTGCTGATCGCGCAATTTGTCGACTCTCGCCGGGTGGCTGCGGGTGTCAGCGCGATCGTCCTGCTCGGGTTCTTCCTGCTCAACGGCCTCGGCCGCACGCTCGAGGGGCCTGCTCGCTTGCGTGGCCTCTCACCGTTCTATTACGTCGACCGGACGAACGGGCTCAGTCCCGGCGGGCCGATCGACTGGGCAAGCACCCTCGGCCTTTTGGCTGCCGCCCTTGCGGTGA
>VBEW01000094.1 GCA_005889225.1 Chloroflexota bacterium
CATCGGCGCCCTCACGACCCACCACGACATCGAGTTCTCCGACCTGCTCAAGAAAAAACTGCCATTGCTCAGCAGCGCCGCCGCCCAGATTGGCGACCCGCAGGTGCGCAACCGTGGGACGATCGGCGGGGCTGCCTCGCATGCCGATCCGTTCGGTGATTTCCCCGCCTGCTTGCTCGCCCTGGATGCAGAGCTCAAGGTTGTGGGCCCGAACGGCGAGCGGAGCATCGCAGCAAAGGATTTCTTCGTCGACACGTTTACCTCGGCGCTCGAGCCCAATGAGATCGTTCGCGAGATCCGCATCGCAACGCCAGCTGCTGGCAGCACCGGGACCTACCTCAAGTTCAGCCGGCGGTCGCAGGACTGGGCGATCGTGGCGGTCGCCGCCCAGGTCACCGTCAGCGGCCACAATGTCGCCAACGTGGCGATCGGCCTGACCGGCATGGGCAGCCGTCCGCTGCGGGCAACCGGTGTAGAGCAGGCGCTGCGTGGCAAGGGCGCGCACGACGATGACATCCGCAAGGCTGCCGAGCGAGCGGCGGACGGCACCGATCCGGTCCAGGACTTGAATGGCTCACCCGACTATCGCCGGCACCTGGCACAGGTCCTCACCCGGCGCGCGCTGGAACAGATCACGGCGCACCACTAGGACGCAAGCGAGGGAGAGCGGCTGCTGCGTCGCAGCGGCTCTCCCTACAATTCGGTCATGAAGGACCTACCGGTCTCGTCGATCGAGGACGTCGAGCGGGCGTTGCACCAGCATCGGTATGTTGCCGACCGCAGCCTGGCAACCACGATCTTCCTGGCGCTTACGCTCGATAAGCCGCTGCTGCTGGAGGGCGAGGCGGGTGTGGGAAAGACCGAGGTCGGCAAGGTCCTGGCAGAGATCCTCGATGCCCGGTTGATCCGGCTGCAGTGCTACGAAGGTATCGACGTCAACAACGCGGTCTACGAATGGGCCTACGCCAAGCAGATGCTTCATATCCGGCTGCTGGAATCGGCCGGCGCCAATCGCGAGGAGACCGAGCGCGAGATCTACAGTCCACAGTTCCTGGTCAAGCGTCCCCTGCTGCAGGCGATCGAGAGTGATGGCGGCACAGCTCCGGTCCTGTTGATCGACGAGATAGATCGCGCGGACGATGAATTCGAGGCCTTCCTCCTCGAGCTGCTCTCCGATTTCCAGATCTCAATTCCGGAGATCGGCACCATCAAGGCTGACAAGCCGCCGGCGGTGATCATCACCTCGAATCGAACCCGCGAGATCCACGATGCCCTCAAGCGCCGCTGCCTGTACTTCTGGATCGATTACCCGTCAGTGGACCGCGAGTACGAGATCATCATGGCCCGCGTGCCGGAGGTCCCCACGAAGCTGGCCCGCCAGGTCAGCGCGTTCATCGGCGGTGTTCGGCACCTCGACCTCTACAAGTTGCCCGGGATCGCTGAGACGCTGGACTGGACTCGCTCGCTCATCGCCCTTGGCGAGGTGGAACTCAGCGAGGCGGCCGTCCAGGCGACGCTCGGTTGCGTGGTCAAGTACCAGGAGGATCTCGAACGGCTGCGCGGCGCGGGCTCGCGGGAGCTCCTCGCCCGGGCCGTCAATGCCTGACCCCGGCACCGTCCTGACCCGGAACTGGTTGCACTTCGGGCGCGTCCTTCGCGGCCTCGGTTTCGACGCCGGGCCGGTCCGCATGCTGGCGTTCCTGACCACCCTGACCGTGATCGACCTTGGCCGCGGGGACGACTTGCGGACGGCGGTCCACGCCCATTTCGGCCGGCGGCGAGACGAGCTACCCATCCTGGATCAGGCACTGGCCGCCTTCCTCGGCGCCCGTGCCCCCGCTGGCGACGCATCGTCGTCGTCGCAGACCGCCGTGCGTGAACGGGGCGCGGTCATGTCGCTCACCGCGCGCCAGCTCAAGGTGCTCGATGACGAGGAGGGTGCCGAAGGCGCCGAAGAGCAAAAAGTGGCAAGCTACTCGCGAGCCGAATTGCTCCGCCAGAAGGACTTCGACGCCCTCACCGAAGCCGAGATGGCCGAGGTGCGCCGGCTCATCCGATTGATGCGACTTCCGGCCGGCCTCACCCGCTCCCGCCGGGCTCGGGCCGGCGGCCGTGACCGGCTCGATATTCGCCGGCTGCTGCGACGCAGCTTGCGATTTGGCGGCGAGCTACTGGTCTTCAGCTGGAAGAGCCCGACGGTTCGACCGCGTCCGCTGGTGCTGCTCTGCGACATCAGCGGTTCGATGGAGCGGTACACCCGGCTGCTTCTGAATTTCGCCTACGCGCTCAAGAACGCCAGTACCCGGGTGGAGACCTTCGTCTTCGCCACTCGGCTGACCCGGATTACGCGCTTACTCCGGTCGCACGACATCGACGCAGCCCTCAACCGGGTGACCGCTTCGGTCGACGACTGGTCGGGCGGGACGCGGATCGGTGAGGCGATCGAGACGTTCAATCGCCGGTACGCGCGCCGGGTGCTGGGACACGGCGCTACCGTGGCCCTGATCAGTGATGGCTGGGACCGGGGCGACGCCGCTCAGATGCGGCAGGCCATCGCTCGGCTGCAACGGTCCTGCCACCGCCTGATCTGGATGAACCCACTGATGGGCGCGCCGGGCTATGAACCGCTGACGCTCGGCCTTCAGGCGGCGCTCCCCTTCGTCGACGACTTCCTGCCGGCGCACAACCTTGCCAATCTCGAGGCCCTCGGGGCGCTCCTGCTGGAGACGGCGAACCGGCGCCCGGTCCGGCGGCAGACGCCTGTGGTCGCAACGGCCTGAGAGCGAGGTTTCAGAGCCTGACCTAGACTCTGGATATGCGCGATGTCATGACCGAAGTGACGGCGTGGCTCGACAGCGGCGACCCGGTGGCGGTGGCAACCGTGATCAGCACATGGGGGAGTGCGCCCCGGCCGGCCGGCTCGCGCATGGCCATCAGCCAGTCCGGGAAGATCGCGGGCTCGGTCAGCGGCGGATGTCTCGAAGGCGAGGTCTTCGAGCAGGCACAGGCCATCCTCAAAGGTAAGCCCGCCAGCCTGTTTCACTACGGCGTGAGCGATGACCTCGCCTGGACCGTCGGCCTGAGTTGCGGGGGCGAGGTGGACGTGCTGATCGAGCCGCTCACCGGGGTGCATCGCAACCTGATCGGCGCCCTCCAGGCCGAGCGGCCCGTCGTGTTGGAGACCGACGTTGGTGCCGCGCCCGGCGCCCGTCAACTGCTGACGCCCGCGGATGCCGGAGTATCCGACCTGCTCGACCAGGAGAATCCGGTTCGTCGCGATGGCACGTTCCTCGAACCCTTCCCGCGGCCGCCGGAGCTCTTCATCTTTGGAGGATCGCATGTCGCGATCCCGCTGACCCGCCTGGCCGACGGGCTCGGCTTCCGTGTCACCGTCGTCGATGCTCGCTCGAAATTTGCCGACCGCGAGCGGTTCCCGGAAGCCCGCCGGGTCATTCATGCCTGGCCTGACGAGGTGCTGAAGGAGCTGCCCATGGACGGCTCGACCTATATCGTGATCCTGACCCACGATCCAAAGTTCGACGATCCGACGATTACCGCGGCGCTCCGGGGGCGGCCACGTTACATCGGCGCCATCGGCAGTAAGAAGACGCACCGCGAGCGGGTCGCGCGCCTCACCGCCGCCGGCGTCAACCCTGCCCAACTGGGTCGAGTGCACGCGCCGATCGGGCTCGACCTCGGAGCCCAGACCGCCGAGGAGACGGCGCTGGCGATCCTGTCGCAGATGGTGGCCGTCCGCCATGGGAAGCAGGGCGGCCCGATGCCTGGCCTTGCGGCCGAGCCAGCCCCAGCGGCGTGAAGGCGGAAGCGCTTCGAGGATCGAGCCTGAACGCGGCGGCGATCGACGGCGCCGTGCTCGCGCAAACCCTGATGGTCCCGGATGACCATCACCGGCCTCTGCTGGTCAAGGGACGGATTCTGAGCCGCGATGACTGGCCGGTCGTGGCCGATGCCCGGATCGATGAGCTGCACGTCGTCCGGATGGAACCGGGTGATATCCACGAGGACGAGGCGGCCCGCCGCCTGGCATCGCTCGTCACCGGCCCGGGTGTCGTGCAGCACGGCCCCGTCGAAAGCCAGGTGCGCCTGAGCGCCGAGATCAACGGCATCTTCAAGGTCGACATCCAACGGCTGGAGGCGCTCAACGCGATCGCGGACATCTCCATTTTCACCTTGTTCGATGGTCAGCTGGTCTCGAAAGGCAAGACGGTCGCCGGCGTCAAGGTCACCCCGTTCGTCGTCCCGGAGTCGCGCCTTCGCGACGTTGAGCGCGTGTGCGCCGGTGTCGACGGCGTCGTCCAGGTGCTGGCCTTCCGTCCCATGCGAGTGGCCATCCTGGTGCGCGAACGGCTCGAACCGGCACAGCGAGAGAAATTCCAGGCGTCGATCGAGATGAAGGTCGCCTGGTTCGGTTCGACCATCAGCGAGATCTGCTATGTGGCCGACTCGGTCGATGCCGTCCGGGAGGCCATCACCGGGCTCCTCCGCGACGCCGACCTGGTGCTGACGGCCGGCGCGAATGCCACGGACCCGCTGGACCCCACGCTGGTTGCTCTCGAGCATCTCGGCGCCCAGATGGAGAAGCAGGGCGCGCCGGCCCATCCTGGTAGTGCGGTCTGGCTCGCCTACCTCGACGAACGGCCCATCTTCGGCGTCGCCGCCTGCGGGATGTTTTCAAAGGCGACAGTGCTGGACCTGATCCTGCCAAGGCTCTTCACCGGCGCCCGCGTCACGGCCGGCGACTTCAACAGCCTGGGCCACGGCGGGCTGCTCTCCAAGGATATGGCCTTCCGCTTCCCGCCATATGGCGCCTTTGACACGCTCGACGCCTGATCATCGGGCCGGCTTTGGCGTTGACAACGTCTAGAGCCAAGACTAGGGTGATATCGACCGTCGGCGGTTGTTGCGAGGAGGGTTTGGTCTATGCTGCCAGCGCCGTTCGAATATCACGCGCCTCACACCACGGAGGAAACGCTCGAGCTCCTCGATCAGCTCGGCGATGAGGGGAAGGTGCTGGCCGGCGGCCAGAGCCTGATCCCGCTGCTCAAGCTGCGATTTGCCAGTCCGGCGCACCTCGTGGACGTCAACCGGGTGCCGGGGCTCGATGTCATCGAGGAGCGCGACGGCGTGCTCCGGATTGGGGCGCTCTTTCGCCACAAGGCCGCCGAACGGTCGACCATGCTGGCGTCCCGATATCCCGTGATCGCCGAGGCGGCCGGCCAGGTGGCGGATCCAATCGTCCGCAACCGCGGCACGGTCGGGGGGTCGCTGGCCCACGCGGATCCTGCGGGCGACTGGGGCTCGGTGATGCTCGCCCTGGACGCGGAATTCGTGCTTCAGTCGAAGTCGGGGCGCCGCTCGGTAAAGGCCCGCGACTTTTTTTCTGGACCCTTCAGCACGGCGTTGCAACCAAATGAGCTGTTGACGGAGATTCGCATCCCTGCCGCGCAGGGCCGCACGGGTGGCGCCTACCTGAAGCTCGAGCGCAAGGTCGGCGATTTCGCGACAGTCGCGGTGGCGGTTCACCTGCAGATGGATGATGGAAAGGTCCGCTCCGCCGGGATCGGGCTCACCGCAGTGGGGGCGCAGAACCTCAAAGCCGAGCAGGCCGAGGCGGCGCTGCGAGGCCGGCCGCTCGACGACGCGGCCATCAATGAGGCGGCCGAGCTGGCAGCGGCCGCGGCCGAACCGAAGGCCGACCAGCGCGGATCCGAGGCGTACAAGCGCAATGTGGTCCGAGTCTTTACCCAACGAGGGCTCAGACGCGCCCGCGAGCGCGCCAGGGGAGGTGCATGAAGATGGGCCGGCCGATCACGGTGACTGTCAATGGCGAGAAGACCAGTGCCGAGGTCGAACCGCGGCTGCTCCTCGTCCATTTCATTCGAGAGAGATTGCGGTTGACCGGGACCCACATCGGTTGTGACACGACGCATTGCGGCGCCTGCACCGTGCTGTTCGATGGCGTTCCGGTGAAGTCCTGCACCATGCTGGCGGTCCAGGCCGATGGCCGTCAGCTCACGACAGTCGAAGCGCTACATGCCGGCGGCGCGCTCCATCCGATCCAGGCCGCGTTCAAAGAGGAACATGGACTCCAGTGCGGGTTCTGCACGCCGGGCATGATGATGAGCAGCTTTGCGCTGCTTGCTGAGAACCCGGATCCGACGGAGGAGGAGATCCGGTGGGCGCTGTCGGGCAATATCTGCCGCTGCACCGGCTACATGAACATCGTCAAGGCGGTCCGGGCCGCCGCCGTCCAGATGAAAGAAGCCGCGGCCGTGCCCGCCGGCGCCGCCACAGGGAGCTGAGCCATGGCGATTGAGACACCGCTCAAGGGATTCGTCGGCGAAAGCATCAAGCGCAAGGAAGACGATCGATTCATCAGGGGCAAGGGCAACTATGTCGACGACATCACCCTGCCGGGGATGCTGCACATGGCGATCCTGCGCAGTCCGTTTGCCCATGCCCGCATCCGTTCCATCGATGCCAGCGCGGCCCAGGCCCTGCCCGGCGTGGTCGCCGTCGTGACCGGCGAGCTGCTGGCTCAGCACAAGCTGGCCTGGATGCCGACCCTCTCCGGCGATACCCAGGCGGTGCTGGCCACCGACAAGGTGCGATTCCAGGGCCAGGAGGTCGCCTGCGTGATCGCAACCGATCCGTACGTCGCCCGGGATGCGCTGCCGCTGATCGAGGTCGACTACGAGGTGCTCCCGGCGGTCGTCGACCCGCACAAGGCGCTGCAGCCGGACGCACCGTTGATTCGCGACGAGAAAGAAGGGCAGACGTCGAATCACATCTATCACTGGGAAGCGGGTGACAAGGCGAAGACCGAAGAGGCGTTTGCGAAAGCCGATCGGGTTGTGACGCTGGAAACGTTCTACCCGCGGTGCCATCCTTCGCCGGTGGAGACCTGCGGCATCGTCGCCGACGTCAACCCCGCGACCGGGCACGCCACCCTGTACCTGACCTCGCAGGCGCCGCATGCCCACCGGACGCTGTTCGCGATCGTGGCCGGCCTTCCGGAACAGAACATCCGGATCATCTCGCCGGATATCGGCGGCGGCTTTGGCAACAAGGTGCCGATCTACCCCGGGTACGTCGTGGCGACGGCGGCTTCACTGCTCATCGGCAAGCCGGTGAAGTGGGTCGAAGACCGAAGCGAGAACCTGATCTCCACCGGCTTCGCCCGCGACTTCCACATGAAGGGCGAGATGGCTGTCCGCAACGACGGGCGGATCCTCGGGTTGCGGGTCAAGCTGCTCAGTGACAACGGCGCCTTCTATGCGGATGCCCAGCCGTCGAAGGTCCGTGCCGGGCTGTTTCACATCGTCACCGGCTCGTACGACGTCCCGGCGGCCCACGTCGAGGCCGATGGCGCCTACACGAACAAGGCGCCCGGAGGCGTCGCCTACCGCTGCTCCTTCCGGGTGACCGAAGCGTCCTACCTGATCGAGCGCCTGGTCGAGACGGCGGCGATCGAGCTGGGTAAGGATCCCGCGGACCTTCGAATCAAGAACTTCATCCAGCCCGACCAGTTCCCCTACAAGTCGGCGACCGGGTTCGAGTATGACAGCGGCCAGTACGAGAAGGCGTTGCGGCTGGCGCTCGAGAAGGTCGGCTACGAGGACCTCCGCAAGGAGCAGGCGGAGAAACGCAAGAAGGGTGAGCTGATGGGGATCGGCATCGCCAGCTTTACCGAGGTGGTCGGCGCCGGCCCCGGCAAGCACTACGACATCGCCGGGTTGCGGATGTTCGACTCCGCGGAGTTGCGCGTCCATCCGACCGGGAAAGCGATCCTCAAGCTCGGGGTCCGCAGCCAGGGGCAGGGACACGAGACGACCTTCGCCCAAATCGTGGCGGAGGAGCTTGGCATCCCGGCCGCCGATGTCGAGGTCCAGGAGGGCGACACCGACAACACACCATATGGACTCGGCACCTACGCCAGCCGGAGCACGCCGGTCGGCGGCGCCGCCACTGCAGTGGTCTCGCGCAAGCTCCGCGACAAGGCGAAGAAGATCGCGGCCCACCTCCTCGAGGCCTCGGACGAGGACATCGAGTTCGACCATGGCAAGTTCTTCGTCCGCGGCTCGCCGTCGAAGTCGAAGACCATCCAGGACGTGGCCTTCGCCGCCTACACCAACCTTCCCGATGGGATGGAGGCGGGTCTTGAGGGGGTCACCTACTACGACCCGCCGAACTTCACCTTCCCCTTCGGAACCTACCTGGTCGTGGTGGACATCGACCGCGGCACCGGCCAGGTAAAAGTCCGTCGAATGGTTGCCGTGGATGACTGCGGCGTCCGGATCAACCCGATGATCGTCGAGGGTCAGATCCACGGCGGGCTGGCCGAAGGCTTCGGCATCGCCTTCATGCAGCTCATCACCTTCGATGAGGAAGGCAACTGCCTCGGCTCGAACTTTACCGACTACCTTCTGCCCACCAGCTGGGAGACCCCGAAGTTCGAGACGTACGAGACCGTGACGCCGTCACCGCACCATCCCATCGGCGCCAAAGGCATCGGGGAATCGGCCACGGTCGGCTCGCCCGCGGCCTTCGTCAACGCCGTGATCGACGCCGTGGGTCACCTCGGGATCAAGAACATCGACATGCCGGTCACCTCGGACAAGATCTGGACCGCGTTGCAGGCGGCCGGCGCGGCCGAGTGAGCCGCTGACGATGTCGCTGGCGGACGAGGTTCTCGACCGGGCGGCGGAGTTGCGACGGCGCGGCGAGACCTTCGTCGTCGCGACCGTCGTCCGGGTCGAGCCACCCACATCGGCGCAGGCCGGCGACAAAGCGTTGATCACCGCCGACGGCAAGCTCTGGGGCTGGGTTGGCGGCAGTTGCTCGGAAGGACTGGTGCGACGCGAGGCACTGATCGCGATGGGCGACGCCCAGCCGCGCCTGGTCAAGATCGCGCCCGACGATTCAGCCGATCATCTCCCCGGTGTCGTATCGCATCTGAGCACCTGCCCGAGCGCCGGCAAGCTGGACGTTTTCATCGATCCGCAACTGCCACGACCCTTGCTGCTCGTCGTCGGCGATACACCGGCGGCCCACACGCTGGTCAAGCTGGGCGCCACGATCGGCTACCGGACGTGCGCGGTTCATCCGGGCGCGCTCGCAACCGACTTCCCCGAGGCTGACCTGGTCATCGCCTCGCT
Organism: Chloroflexota bacterium; assembly: GCA_005889225.1. Taxonomy (GTDB): domain Bacteria; phylum Chloroflexota; class Dormibacteria; order CF-121; family CF-121; genus CF-13. Next base: position 9,180 of record VBEW01000094.1, read on the forward strand.
CGACGTTGCGCTCGCGCAGCCCAACACGAGCACATGGGCAGTGGTCGCTACGATGGGCCACTACGACGAGGATGCCATCGAGGCTCTCTTACGGCATGACGTCGCCTACATCGGGCTGGTGGCCAGCCGCCGCCGGGCCGCCATGGTTCTCGACGTGCTCACCGGTCGCGGTGTCAGCGGCCTGGAGCGCGTCCGGCGCGCCGCCGATAGTTCGGTCGGTGGCACACAGGAGGAGATTGCCCTGGCGACGCTCGCCGAGATCGCCGCCCAACGCCACGCACACCAGCGCCGCTACGAACTTCCTTTACCCGAGACCGCCGTCGATCCCATCTGCGGGATGCGGGTCGACGTGAAGGGCGCGCTGCACACGCTGACAGTGGGCGAGAAGAAGCACTACTTCTGCGGCGCCGGCTGCCTCGATACCTTCAGGTTGCGGGAAGGTCAGTCGATTTCAGGCTGACCCTCCCGCTTCGCGTTCTAGGACGATCCGATGATCGGACGAACCTCGATTGATCCCACTGCAGCGGATGGAACCTTGGCCGCGTAGGCGATCGCCTCGTCCTGGTTCTTCGCCTCGACGACGTAGAAGCCGATGATCTGCTCGTTGCCGGTCGTGGCGGGACCGGACGCCGTCTTCGTCGATCCGTTTCGCACGCGCACGGTGGTTGCCGTCTTTGACGGCTGGACCGGGTCGCCGGCCTTGAACATGCCTCGCCCCGAAAGCTCCTCGTAATAGCGACCGAAGGCGGCCTCCTGCTGCGCCATTTGTGGACTGTCGGGCGACGGCATCTTCGACTCGTCGGCGTAAAGCAAATACAGGTACTTCGGCATTTCCTCTCCTTGTTTCAGACGGGCCGTGCCTGAGCGAGCACCTGCTCCCTCGTCACGCCCTCCATGTTGTGGACCGCTTTGGCGTGCTGCTGCACGGCGGCTACCAGCTGCGCTTCATCGTCGGTCTGCTGGACCCACCCGCACTCGCACTCGACGCGCTTTTGCATTCCGCACCTC
>VBEW01000095.1 GCA_005889225.1 Chloroflexota bacterium
CGGCATCGAACGCTCCGTGCACCTCCAGCGCGTTCAGCGCCCGGGCCCGATGGCTCAACAGGTTCTTCTCTTCGGTGGTCAGCTCGGCCAGCCGCCGCCCATCGGCGAGCTGGAACACCGGGTCGAAGCCGAAACCGTGCGTGCCGCGCGGCTCCGCCGCGATACGGCCGGTAAGCACACCCTCACCCTCGAACGTCCGACCGTCCGGCAGGGCCAGCACCGCGACGCAGTGAAAGGATGCCGGTGGCGAACTGTCGGCGGAGTCGCCGAGGGCGGCGAGCAGGGCGCGGACCAGGGCCGGACTATCGCCGTAGTGTTCCCGGCCGGCGAAGTACGCGGACTGGACGCCGGGCCTGCCGCCGAGCAACGGCACCTCCAGCCCGGAGTCATCGGCCAGGGTCGGCAGCCCGCTCAGCCGCCTTCCGGCCTCCGCCTTCTTCGTCGCATTGTCTCGATACGTCGCGCCATCCTCAGAAACGTCGAACCCGATTCCGATCTCATTCGGCGTCACGAGCTCCATCGGCAGGTCGGCGAGGATCGACCGGATCTCGCGGAGCTTGCCCTGATTCGTCGTGGCGAGCAGCAGCCGGTTCAGTGAAGCTTCAGCGCCGTCTTCTGCGCTTCGACCAGCTCCGCGGCGCCCTTCACCGCCAGTTTGAGCATCTGCTCCATCTCTTCCGGCTTGAACGGTTCCTGCTCCGCCGTTCCCTGGATCTCGATGAAGCGGCCGTCCTCCGCCAGTACGCAGTTCATGTCCGTCTGGGCGGCGAAATCCTCGAGATAGTTCAGGTCCAGCCGGGGCTGTCCCTGCACGATGCCGACGCTCACCGCTGAAACGAAATGCTTGATCGGAAGCACCCGCAGCAGGTTGCGCTCGACGGCCTTCTGCAAGGCGAGGTGGAGCGCAACGAATCCACCCGTGATCGACGCGGTCCGGGTACCACCATCGGCCTGCAGGACGTCACAGTCGACCATGACGGTCCGCTCGCCCATCAGGGGCATGTTGATGGCCGCGCGCAGCGCACGACCGATCAGCCGCTGGATTTCCTGGGTGCGGCCATCGATCCGACCCGTGCGGGCTTCGCGCGCGGTGCGCGTCTGGGTTGCCCGCGGCAGCATCGAGTACTCGGCGGTTACCCAGCCTTCGCCCGTGCCCTTCTTGTGCGGGGGCGGCTTGTCGTCCCAGCTGGCCGTGCACAGCACCCGGGTGTCGCCCATGTTGATCAGGGCCGAACCCTCGGCGTAGAGATTCACGGCGGTTTCAATCTTCACGGGCCGGATCTGGTCAGGTTTCCGGCCGTCGGGTCGCGTCTGAGCCAACGCCGTCTATCTTCGCAGAGCGCGGATCACGAGGATGCTGATCTCGAACAGGATGATCAGCGGTAGCGCCAGCAGCGTGGGTGTGACCGGGTCAACCCCGGGCGTCACCATGGCGGCGCCGGCAAAGATGCCGATCCAGAACTTGAACCGCTGGCGGGAAAGGGTCCTGGCGCTGACGATGCCGGCCAGGCCGAGCATGGTCATGGCCAGGGGCAGCTCGAAGGTGACCCCGAAGATCGCGATGAGGATCAAGACAAAGTTGATGTAGCTGCTGGCCAGCGGCAGGTACTGGATTTCGCTCGTCCCAAACCCGATGAGGAACCGCAGCGCAATCGGCATGGCGAAGAAGGCGAAGCCGATCCCGAGGGCGAACAGGAGCACGGCGGAAGTGACAAAACCCAGGGCGAAGCGGCGTTCGTTCCGATGAAGTCCGGGAGCGACGAAGGTCCACACCTGCCACAGGATGACCGGGCTGGCGAGAATGAACCCGGTAAACATCCCGACCTTGAAATAGAGGAAGAACTTGTCGACCGGACCGGTGAAATAGATCGGCTTGCCGGCGCCGATCACCTGATGCACCGGCCCCAGCACAACCGACAGGACCCAGCCCGAGACCAGGAAGCCGATCACCGTCGCCACCGCCCACGCGATCAGCGAGATGATGAGCACGCGCCGCAGCTCCTCGAGGTGCTCGATCACGGTCATGCGGCGCTCGTCGTCGTCGGAAACGACCCGCGGTTTAGCCATGGCTCCCGCTACCGCGGCCGCCTAACGGTCAGGCCTTGGTGTCAGTCGTCGACTTGACGTCGCTGGCCGGCTTGTCCGTGGGCGTGACGGAGTCCCGGTTGGGCTCGGCGGTGCTCTTCTTGAACTCGTCCTGCAGGTCGGTGGTCGCCCGGCGGAACTCTCGCATCGCCTTGCCAATCGCCCCACCGACCTCCGGGAGCTTCCCGGGACCGTAGATGATCAGCACGATGATCAGGATCAGCAGAAGGATGTACCAGTGATTCAGGAATGGCATTTGCGCTCCTTGGCGGCCCCATTATACGCCCGCCTTCGGCGGACTCCTTAAGCTCGGCTGAGACCTTAAGTGGTCTCTTCCTGAACGGTGACAGACGTCATCACATCGCCGACCGCGATCTTGAGCACGACGTCCATCCCGCGTTGCACGTAACCGAACAGGTTGTAAAGCTTCTGCAGCTTCTTGCTGTCGTCAACGGTGCAGATGAAGAACTGGCTGCCATTGGTGTTGGGGCCCGAATTGGCCATCGCCACCGCGCCGGCCGTGTACTCGCCGGCGACCGGCTCGTCGTTGAACTTGTAGCCGGGCCCGCCCGTACCATCGCCCTTGGGGTCGCCGCCCTGAATCACGAAGTTGGCTTCGACGCGGTGAAACTTGAGGCCATCGTAGAACTGGTTGCGGGCCAGGAACACGAAGTTGTTGACGGTGTTGGGGGCCAGCTTGGGGTCGAGGCAGAGGACGATGTCGCCCTTGGCGGTCTTGATCGTCACCAGGAAATGGTGCGCGGTGTTGATGGTCATCGGGGGCGGCGCGCTGAAGCTCTTCTTGCCGGCGTTGCCGGCAGTCGGCGTGAGCGCGGAACCGAAGTTCAGCGAACCGCAGGATGCCGTCACGCTAGAGGTCGGGCTCGGGGTGGCTGGGCTCGGCGTTGGCAGGGTCCCAGGGTTGCCGCCGGCATTGCGTCCAACATAGACCGTGAACGCGAGTATAGCGGCGGCCACGACGGCCAGCGTCGCGATCATTTGCGGCACTCGCCGCGGCGTCTGACTCATCCCATGTCGTCCCAGCAGGGGATGTCCGCCGCCACCTCCCTGGCGTGGTACGTCAGGATCATCTGGGCGCCGGCACGCCGGATGCCCAGCAGGATTTCGCGCAGTACCCGGCGCTCGTCGATCCAGCCCCGGGCGGCGGCCGCCTTCACCATCGCATACTCACCGCTGACGTTGTAGGCCGCCACCGGCACCTCGGTCGACTCGGCGACCGCGCGAATCACGTCGAGAAACGCCAGGGCCGGCTTGACCATCACGATGTCGGCGCCCTCGTCGACATCGATCCGCGCCTCCCTGACGGCCTCGCGCACGTTCCCGGCATCCATCTGGTATCCTCGCCGGTCGCCAAAACGCGGGGCGGAGCCGGCGGCCTCCCGGAAGGGCCCGTAGAAGGCCGAGGCGTACTTGGCGGCGTAGGCGAGGATCGCCCGATCGGTGAATCCCACATGATCCAGCGCCGAGCGAATCGCGGCGACCTGGCCGTCCATCATGCCGGACGGCGCGATCACGTCGGCGCCCGCCGCCGCCTGGGAGGTGGCGATCCGCTGATAGATCTCGAGCGTGCGGTCATTGTCGACCCCTTCTCCGTCGAGGACGCCGCAGTGGCCGTGGTCCGTGTACTCGCAGAGGCAGAGATCAGCGATCAACAAGGCGTCGCTCCCAAAGGCGTCGCGCAGCTGCCGCAGCGCGCGCTGCACGATTCCGTCGTCGATCCAGGCACCCGAACCCTGAGGATCCTTGCCGCTCGGAATGCCGAACAGCAACAGGCTCCTCACCCCCAGGTTGATCGCGGCTTCCGCCTCACGCGTGAGCGATTCGAGCGTGTGCTGAAGGTGGCCCGGCAGGGACTCGATGGGTTGCGGCTCCCCGATGGCATCCCGAACGAAGAGCGGCGGAGAGCGGGGTTGCCCCGCAGCCGGCGGGGACGTTGCGTGGGAAAGCTCATGCTGAAATAGGAGTCCGGCTGCGCACGATGGCCTCGACCAAGCCGCGCGTCGTGTACTCCTGGGCGATGATATCAACCCGCATTCCCAGATCGCGGGCGGTTTGCGCCGTGATCGGACCGATGCAGGCGACGGCCACGCGCTCCGGCAGTGGCCGGTCGATCGCCTCGGCGAGGTGCGCAACGGTTGAGGAACTGGTGAAGGTGACCATGTCCACGCGATCGAGGTGTTGCGCCAATCGCTGGCGCAGGCCTGGGGGCGAGATGGCGCGATAGAGCTCGAGTACGTCAACCCGTGCCCCGGCAGCGCGCAGCCGGTCGGGGAGGACGTCGCGGGCGCCGGCGGCCCGCGCCACCAGGATTCGCGCCTGCGGCATCATCGCCGCGACCAGCGCATCGGCCAGCTCCTCGGCGATAAAGCGAGCGGGCATCAGAACCGGATTGAGGCCACGATCGCGTAGCCGGGCTGCCGTCTGTGGGCCGATCGCCGCAACCTTTATATGTACCGGGAAAAGGCGGCCCGCGCGTTGCAGCTGGGCGAGCAGGCGGTCGACGCCGTTCGCGCTGGTAAACACCGCCCACTCGTACCCATCGAGCGCCGCCAGCCGGTCGGCGTCGACCTCGATCGGCTCGATGGCAATCACCGGGCAGGCTACGGCGGTAGCCCCCTCAGCCTCGAGCGCCTGGGTGAGACTGGTGGCCTGATCGTCCGCGCGCGTCACCATGATGCGCAATCCGGCGAGCGGCCCGTCGGCAGCACGCGTTCGCAGGAGCCGGGTCGCCCCCTCACCCTCGAGCCGCGCCGTGACCTGGCGGACTATCTCCGCGTCGTCGACGCCCTGCGCCCGCGCCCGGAGCACCTCGCCTCCCCCATCACCAAGGACGACGGCGTCCAGAACGAGCTCATCGCCGGCGACGGCAGCGTACGCCCCGACCGCCGACAGGCAGCCGCCGCCGAGGCTGCGCAGCAGGAGGCGCTCGGCTCGGACGGCTCGACTGGTGTCCGGGTGGTCGATGCCGGCCGCCAGCTCGGCCGCCTGGCTGGCCTCGACCGCCTGGATGGCGAGCGCTCCCTGACCGGGCGCCGGCAGCATCACGGAAAAGGGCAGCAGCTCATGGGCCTCGCCCAGCAGGCCGAGCCGCTCGAGCCCGGCCGCGGCCAGGATCAGTGCATCGACGGCACCCTCCGCCAGGCGGCGCAGCCGGGTGTCGACGTTGCCGCGGATCTCGACCGCCCGAAGGTCCGGGCGGATCGCCGCGATCTGGGCGGCCCGGCGCGGACTGCCGGTGCCAAGCCGCGATCCGGACGGCAGCTGGGCGAGCGTCGATGGCGGCCGGGCGATCAGCACGTCGTGGGCGTCGGCCCGATCGAGGAAGGCGGCGAGCTCGAGCCCCGGCGTCGGCATCGTCGGAAGGTCCTTCGCCGAGTGAACGGCCAACTCCGCCCGCCCCTCGAGCAGCGCCTGTTCGAGCTCCTTGACGAACACCCCCTCCCGCGCTGAGTCGGTCAGGCGCAGCGTCGGGTGACGGTCGCCGTGGGTTCCCACCGGTACCAGAATGAATTCGTGCTCTGGGTAGCGGCGAGCCAGCGCATCGGCTGCCAGTTTCGCCTGGATCATGGCGAGGGTGCTGCCGCGGGTCGCCAGCCGGAAGGTGGCCAGGCTAGTTCCGGCGGCCCACCACGTAGTAGGTCAACGACTCGAGGGCATCGCGATGAGCCGAAGGGGGAAACGCCTTGAGCTCCGCCCGGGCCTTTTCGCCAAACGTCCGGGCGTACTCATACGACTCGTCGATGCCGCGCGAGCCGCGCACAATCCGAACGACCTCGGCATAATCGGCGTCCTGCAGGATGGGCTTTGCCAGGATGGCATCGAGCTGACCATCGAGTGACGGGTCATGCCGGGCCAGCATCAGGGGGAGCGTTACCGTGCCCTGCTTCAGGTCGTTGCCCACGGGCTTGCCAACCTCCTCCTCGGAGGCGAGGTAGTCGAGAACATCGTCGGCGATCTGGAACGACATCCCGAGCTGGCGGCCGAAGCGGCGGATGGCGTCCACCTGGGGTTCCGGCAGACCGCCGAGAACGGCGCCGCAGAAGGTCGACGCCGCGAGCAGAACGGCCGTTTTCCGCTCGATCTTCGCGTAGTACTCCTCGAGGGACTGGTCGTAGCGCCGCTGGCTGGTGAGCTGCAGCATCTCGCCGAAGCAGATCGTCATCACCGTCTGCGAGAGCAGCGCGTCAATGCTGGTGTTCCCGATCTCTGACATCAGGTTGGCGCCTTTCGCGAAGTAGTAGTCACCGATGATGATCGCCGGGTTTGCCCCGAGCGTTTCATGGATGGTGCGCAACCCGCGGCGTGTCGGGGCGCCGTCGATCAGGTCGTCATGGATCAGGGTGGCGTTGTGAATGAATTCGATGGCCATGGCCGCCCGGTGCACGTCCTCCATGCGCCTGGGTTCCCCCAGTCCGGCGGCCAGGAAAACCAGCGACGGCCGCAGGCGTTTCCCGCCGGCCTCCAGGATCTGCTCCATCGCCTCCGCCACCGGCCCGAGATCGGCGCGGACCGTCTTATGCAGCCGGTTTTCGAAATCCTCCAGCTCGGCTCTGATTGGCGCAATGAAGTCTGTCCCGGTCATGGTCGCCGTCACGCCGCTCCCTCCCGGCCGCTCATCGCTTCAACCAGCTCGAGACGGACGGTCGTGATGGGTGGCAGGTCCTGGCCGAAGAGGATACGGGCCACATCCGTGAAGCGCTCGGGTGAGCCGGTCACGTAGACCTGGTGCCGGGCGGCACCCGGTTCAGCGGACTCCAGGCCGTTTTTTGCGAGGACCCGCTTGACCCGGGCGGCAGTCGTCTCGGCCGAATCGACCACCGTCATGGCGTCGCCGGTGATCTTTCGAATCATCGGGCGCAGGAGCGGATAGTGGGTGCACCCCAGGATCAGCGTGTCAGCCTGGTAATGCAGGATGTCCTGGAGCGCCGCGCGCAGCACGGCCTCCGTCTCCGGGGCTTCTGATTTGCCGGCTTCTACGAGGTCGACCAGTTCGGGCGCGGCCTTCGGCAGCACCCCGATGGTCGGGTTGGCTTCGCGGATGGCATGGAGGTACTCCTGGCTTTGCAGGGTGCCCTCGGTTGAGATCACGCCGACGCGTTTGTTGCGGGTGGCCTGAACGGCCGCCTCGGCTCCAGGTGTGATGACGCCGATGATCGGGATGTCGAAGACCTCGCGCGCGGTGTTCAGCGCGGCGGCCGTTGCCGTGTTGCAGGCGATCACCACCAGCTTGACGTCGAGTTTTTCGAGAAATCGAATGATGTTCAGGGCGAAGTGCCGGACCTGCGCCTGGTAGCGCGGCCCATACGGAAAATGGCCCAGGTCGGCGAAATAGATACTCGACTCGTTGGGCAGCTGACGCTGCAGCTCACGAAGAACAGTGAGGCCGCCCACGCCCGAGTCGAACACGCCGATGGGGCGCGGGTCACTCATTTGGCAGCCATCTTAACAACCCCTAATTCAATTGAACCGCAGCGACGCGCCGATGACAATCGGGCCGCGAATCGATCCGCAGCCGATCCACGCTGCAAGCGGCTGCCCTCTCTCAGAGTTGTACCGGCGATGAAGCCCCATGTCCGGCGCGGGCGCGGCGCAAAAGAAAAGCGCATCGAGCGGGCCAAAGCGCGGCGGGCCGCCCCCCAGAAGCAGGCGGCGTAGCGCCGCCGACCGAAAACCACCCACACTCGGTGGGGCCTTCGCGCATCGCTCTTCTTTGATCCTTTACTCGCCCTCAATACCGATCCGCGTCGTAGCCGCAAAAACCGTTACATCCGTCCCGGCAGGGCGTGCGAGGGCCATCTTTTAACGCCCACGGCCGGCTCATGGATTGGGACCCCGGCACCCGTCCACCTTGGGTCATCGCGAGCGTTTGCGTGCACCGGACGCGCACCCGCAAGATTGGCCGCGTTTGTCCGCCCGTCATCGCGAGGTTCCCTGGCCCTTGAAATTTCCCCGCCTGACCCCCGGCCTGCGCCCGGCCGTTCTCGCCGCGGCCATCGCCATGACGACGGCGCTGTCTAACCCGCTGGGCGCCACAGCCGAGACCACCATCGAGATCGCCCCGATGAATCAGCAGGACGGCGCCTGGGCCGGGGCGCGGCTGGGCACCTCGCCGACCGAGACGATCGGCTCTGCCGGTTGCGCCATCGCCGCGGTCACCATGATGCTGCGGTACTATGGCATCAACACCGATCCCGGCGCCTTCAACGCCTGGCTCACCGCCAATGGCGGTTATGCGTTCGACGATCAGCTGATCTGGAACGCGGTGACGATTTACTCAGGGGGTCGCGTCTCCTTCTCCGGCTGGCTCGGCCCGGACCTCGGCGTGATCGAGGCCGAGCTGGACGCGGGGCGGCCGGTGGTGGCGGAGGTTCAACTGGCCGGTAACCAGCACTTTGTCCTGCTAACGGGCTATTCGTCGCAGACGGGCCTGCTGATCAATGACCCGTGGTTCGGCGACAGCGTACCGCTGGGCGCTCGCTACGCCGACCCCTCGATCATGTCGATCCGCACCTTCATGCCAACGGAGCCGTCCGGTTTGCGCGGCGACGGACAGGTGAACTGGCTTGCCAATGCGATATCCGCTGTACAGCTAGCGCGATGACCAGCGCGTCGCCAGCCAGCGGCACGGTGGTCCGATACTGCGGATACTTCCGTCTGAGCGCGGCAACGGCGCGCTGCTGTTCAGGTCCGTGATCGAGCACGCTCGCCTGGCCCCGTAAGAGCGCGTACCACAGCCGCCTCCAGTCCTCGTCGTAGTGGTCGATCAGGAAGGCCGCGGATGGGTGAGCCCGCACATTGCGGACCCGTCGCAGCCTGCCCGGGGCCGCCGACTTCGGCTTGGCATCGATGGCGTGGTACAGCGTGTCGCCCAGCAGGACGAAACAGACCGGCACGAGGGCCGGCTCCCTTCCGTCGGTAGTCGCGAAGTGGCCGACCCGCGCACGGCCGATGCGCCGCCGCAGCCCGGCGTCGATCACGGCGATGCCGACATGATCGGACACCGGCACCCCCTGTCGCGAAGACGAATGGCGATTGTCTTGACTTTTGACACTAGCCCTATATCATTTCCTGTTGTAGATGAGCGCCATTGAGTGGTTGCGGATCCGCGCTGTCGAGCTGGGCGCGTCGCTGTGCACGGCCGCCATCCTGATCGGTGGTCTCGCCGTGGGCGTGCCGTTCCTGCGCGCCCGGATCCCCGAGGTGTTCCTTTACAGCTTCTGCTGTGTGAGCGCGGTGGTCCTTCGGGCCGGCATCGACCTCGCCGTCCGGATGGTGATGCTCGGCGCGCGCGCATTCGCGGGCGGGCATATCCTGATATCGCCGCTATCAAGATCTCCCGCGGGGGTGGTAAGATAGGCGCCACGCGGAAATCCGCGAACCCAATCGACGAGTCGGGTCGGGTGAGCTGTCCACAAGGGAGGACACGATGGGATATTTGAGAGGCGTGGTGCACGGGATGATCATCGGCGGCGCCGTCGCGCTGCTCTATGCACCGAAGCCCGGGCGCGACATGCGGGCGGACCTTTCGGAGCGCCTCGACCAGGTCCGCGGCCAGATGCAGCCGGTGCTCGACCAGGCGCAGGGCGTCGTGGAATCCGCGCGGCCGCAGGTCGAGCGCGGCATTTCGAAGGCCCAGCAGCAAGCGCAGAAGATCACCCGCCGGGGCAGCGATGCGGCCGGCGGCAGCGCCTCCGCGTATGGCGGATCGGCGGGGACGGGCAGCGGGAGCGCACCGAGTCCAGGGGTCTAGTCGCCTCGGCGTCACGACATAGAATTAGTCAGTGGCACTGAACGGCGGGGCAATCGTCGTCGCAGGGGGCGTCCGCACCTCCATCGGCAAGTTTGCCGGCGCGTTCAAGGACACCCCGACGTCCGACCTGGGGGCAACCGCGATCCGGGCCGCGGTCGATCGGGCCGGCATTTCCCCGGCAGTGGTTGACGAGGTCATCCTGGGCTGCGTCGGCCAGGTCGGCGAGGATGCCTTCAACGCCCGCCTGGCGACACTGAAAGCCGGTCTTCCCGAAACGACAACGGCGTTCAACGTGAACCGGTTGTGCGGATCCGGGTTGCAGGCCATCAACAGCGCCGTCCAGGAGCTGCGCACCGGCGAGGCGCAGGTGGTCGTCGCCGGTGGTAACGAGAACATGTCGATCCAGCCGTACATGCTGCCCCGCTCGCAGGTCGGCTGGCGGCTCGGCGAGGCAGAGCTGATCGACGGCACGCTCTCGCTCGTCACCGACCCGTTCGGTCGCTACCAGATGGGCTGTACCGCCGAGAAGGTCGCCGACCGCTACGGCGTTTCGCGAGAGGCGCAGGATAAATTCGCCGCGGAAAGCCAGCGCCGAGCGGGGGTTGCGATCGCGGAGGGCCGCTTCAAAGAGCAGATCGTGCCGCTCGCCATCCCGCAGCGCAAGGGCGACCCGCTGATCGCCGACCTGGACGAGCACCCACGACCTGGGACTACCGCGGAGTCGCTCGCCCGGCTCAAGCCGGCGTTTCGAGACGGCGGCAGCGTGACCGCGGGCAACTCTTCGGGCATCAACGACGCCGGCGCGGCGCTGGTGGTGATGACGAGCGCCAGGGCGCAGGAGCTCGGCGTCACGCCACAGCTCGAGTGGGTGGCCGACGCGGTGGCGGGTATCGCCCCTGAAATCATGGGGGTCGCGCCCATCTTCGCCGTCCAGAACCTGCTGAAGAAGGCCGGCATGACGATCAACGACATCGACCTGATGGAATTGAACGAGGCGTTCGCCGCGCAGGCGGTCGCCGTGATCCGCGAGTTGGAGATCGATCCCGAGAAGGTCAACCCGAATGGCGGCGCCATCGCACTGGGCCACCCGGTGGGGGCCACGGGCGCCATCCTGACCGTCAAGCTGGCCTACGAGCTCAAGCGCCGGCAGGCCGAGTGGGGCATCGTCACCATGTGCATCGGCGGTGGCCAGGGGATCGCCACCCTCTTCCGCAACCTGAACTAGCCGGCCGTCGGCGGCAGGGATCGGAGCGCTCCGCGTTGTACTTGAAGCATGTCCCGGCTCATAAGCCGTCCGGTGATCCTCGGCGTCACCCTTGCGCTTTCCATCCTGGCCCTGGCGCGTTTTGGCATCCTGCCGACGATCCTGGTCATCGTGGTGGGCGTAACCACGGCGGTCCTGGTTGGCCGCCACAAGGCCGGCCTGTTTACCGTCCGAAAGAAAGGCGCGCGTGGCACCGGGTGGCGGCCGACCGTTCAGCACCAGGAACTCCCGACGCCGACCGATGACCCGGTGATCGCCTTTGCCGAGCCCACGGTCGAGCTGTTCGTCTCCCGGACGCCTCCGCTCGCCCATCTGCAGCTGAAGGCGGGGCTTCGCAGTCAGCTCGACAGCCTGGCGCTGGGCCGGACCAAGCGGATCATCGAAGCGCCGGACCTGCTGCCACACGCGGCCGCCGATGCCGAGTCGTGGCCGCATGTCGAGGCCGCCGTCCGCAAGAGCCTGGAGCTGGCGCGGGCCCGCGGCGTCGAGCTGCTGCCGGACGGACAGAACCGGCTGAACCAGGCGCTGGCGCTCAGCGCCACCCAGGGCGTACTGCTCGCGGAGTGGCGCCAGCTCGAAGATGGCAAGACGATCTGGGACGGCGCCAGCGCTCGGGTGCGGGCATCCGACGCCTTCACCATCCAGCGGATCTCGGAGGCCATGGAGCGGCAGCTGTTGCCCGACCTCTTCGCCGGCATCGCCCGCCGGCCTCAGGACTTCGAAGTCCGCCTGTTGTTACCGTACGCGCTGGCCACGGCGTTTTACCTGCGACTTAGCGGGAATCCGCCGCACGCCTTTGCCGCCGCGTGATCACGACGTCCGGGTCGGCGGTCAGCGCGAGGCGGCGCGCACCGGCTGCTCCTGGTGCCGTTGCAGCGGAAAGCGCACGTAGGAGCGATCGCCGATCCATTGCGTGGGTGGAGCCGCCCACCATTTCGCCATGTTGTTGAGCGGGACCGCGTACTGGGTTCGTAACCGCGAGAACGCGACCCACGACTCTTCCGCTCCCAGCAATGCCCAACCCGCCGCGGCCAACCGTTCCCGAGCCTGATCAAACTCGTAGCGCTCGACCCCGGGATCGTGGTCTCGCGCGATTCTGAAAAATCGGCTCAGATCCTCGACCAGGTGCGTCCCCATCGCGAACATCATCTTGGCGGGGCCGCGCGGGCCATCCACCACGGTGGTCAGGATCAGAGTGGTGGCGTCCAGCACGGCGCCCAGCGCGCTCACCCACGATTCGTTGTCGTGCGACGAGCGGAAGTAGGCGAGCACCGGGTAGGCCAGATGGCTATCGAGCACCTCGGCTGCCCATTTCTCCCAGTCGGCGAACAGCCGTGGCAGGTCGTCGACCATGCCAAGCTTGTTCATCGTCTCCAGCAGGTTGACGCCGGAGGGCGGCGCGCCGGCCCGGGCGTCGAGCGTCACGATCAGGATCTCCCGGCGCTGAAAGGATCCATACAGCGAAAACAGAAAGCTGATGGCCAGCGCGATCGTGCCGAGGCCGGTGCCGCCGGCGATCAGGGCTAAGACACGAGCCAGTCCGGACGTCGCCACAAAGTCACCGAAGCCGATAGTCAACACCGAGGTGCCGGCAAAGTACAGCGCCGTTGGGAAGTCCTGAACGAGCGGATGCAGTTGCGCTCGTAGCCCATCGAAGATCACGCCGAAGCCGAGCACCAGCCCGAACAGCCACAGAACGAGCAGGACCACCACCACGAGCGGGGCAAAGACACCGAGAACACGCTCGCGTTCGGCCGATGAGTGGGCCCGCAACCCGATCGCCCGCCAGGCCCGCCAGCCGGGCCGCACGATCCAGCGGGTAAGCCGGTAGCGGGCCGGCGTCGGCCGGGGTACGACGACGCTCTGAAAGACATCGTTGAGGATGTAGCCGACGACGATGATCCCGAGGATGACTTCAGGCGCCCGGAGCATGGACGCCATACTACCGCCGGCCGAGGCTGGTGCCGGGACAGGGACTCGAACCCTGACGCCCTTACGGGCAGGCGATTTTAAGTCGCCAACGTCTACCTATTCCGTCATCCCGGCGCGAGCAACATTGTAAGGACCGGGTCTTGCTTTCCAGCACAGCCTGCGGTAGGCTGCCTGACCTGCAATGCGACGATCCATTCCTCAGCTGGCCGCGGCCTTGTTCGCGATTGGTGCGCTGAGCAGCGCCCTGGGCTCGGCCGCGCCACCCTACCAGGCCCGGGCGAGCGAACCGCTGACCGGGCTGACTTCGGCGATTCCGGAGGTTACGCTGGACCGTCGGCCGGACCGGATCCTCCTCAGCACCCCAACAGCCGTGTTATCGCCAGCACCCACGGTTAAGCCGGCACCGACCAGGAGCCCGCGAGCGGCACCCACGTTGCGACCGATCCCGGTGCCAGTCATCGCCGCGCAGGAGGTGGCGCTGTTCAACCTCGACACCGGCCGTTTTCTCTGGCAATCTAACACCCGCGCCGCGCGGGCGCCGGCAAGCCTGACCAAAATCTTTACCGCCATGGTCGCCGTCGATCTCATCGGGATCAACACGACGGTTACGGTGCCGGCCTCGATCACGCAACTGCCGACCGACTCTACCTTCATGGGGCTGACTCCTGGCGAGCGGCTCACCGTTCGAGAGCTCCTCTACGGCGTCTTCCTCAATTCCGGCAACGACGCCGCGGAAGCGCTCGCCGCCGCGAGCACGTCACGGTCGACGTTCATCGCCGCCATGAATGCGAAGGCGGCCCGGCTCGGCTTGCGCGGCACGCATTTCCTGAACCCGACCGGCCTCGATGCTCCCGGTCACTACTCGTCGGCCTATGACCTGGCACTGGCTGCCGGCTACCTCGAGTCGCACTATTCCGCGTTGGTCACGATCGCGGCCACGCCTGCCATCACCATCCCCGCCACCACGACGCACAAGGCCTTCGCGCTGGTCAACATCAACAAACTCCTGCACACCTATCCGGGCACCTACGGATTGAAGACCGGTTGGACCGAGGCGGCACTGGGGTGCCTGATCACGACATCGAGGCGCGGTGGTCACCGGCTGCTGGCGGTCGTGCTCGGGTCACCAAATGGCACCGCGTTCACAGAGATGCCGAAGGTGCTCGACTACGGATTCGAACTGCTCGGCGTCCTTCCTCGGCCCAGCTAAGGCTTCCTCATGGCTCGATGGGCTTCCATTTCCGGCCGCCATCACTCGTCTCGATGAGGGCGTTCTGCGTCCCCGACGGATTGAGAACGGCTATCGCATGGGTGGCATCGATGGCGTCAAAGACCTGCAGGCCAGTGAGTTGAGGCGAGGCTTGGAAGCTGGTCCAGTGCCGGCCACCATCGTTGGTGCGATAGATCAGGGCGCCATCGCCGGAAATGAGCCATCCATCGCCGAGGCTGGTAAACGCAATTGATCCAAAGGGTTGCCACGAGTTGCCGACCGGGAGTGGATGTGGGACCCAGTTTGTCCCGCCGTCAGCGGTCGTATAGAAAATCGTCTCACTGCTGCTCGCGACGAAATACCCCGACCGGTCGCTGAAGAAGACCGGCAGCGACGTCGTTGCGCCGCCGCCTTGATCGAAGCCCCCCGGGAGCGGTAATGACTGCAGACTCCATGTCCGGCCTGCGTCATGCGTGACATAGAAGAAGGTGCCGCCTCCGGCGCAATTCCCCGAGGCCCATCCAGTCATCGTGTTGATAAACGACACGCCGGCCTTGTCGCAGCCGAATGGGAGGCTCCCGGGCGCCTCTTGAACCCCGCCGCTAGTCTGCTCGATCCTGGTCCAATGCCCTCCGCCGTCGACCGTCCGGAAAATGGCCCCGCCCATACTTCCAGCCGCCGCTCCGTATGACACGAAGAGCCAGCCATGCGTCGCGTCAACAAAGTCAATATTGCCGGGCCCGGCCGCAGCCGGATCCACCACCGTCGATTGCGCCCAACTTGCTCCGCCATCGGTCGTGTGGTAGATACTGCTGGTTCGTGGCGAGGCCGCATTTCCGGTTACGACCCAGGCGCTGGTCACGCTCACGAACTGTGAGGCGCCAGCGAGACCGGACACGCCCGGCGGTCCGACGTTAACCCAATGAGCCCATCCGTCCGTGGTGCGCAGGACACCCTGTTCGGTCAGCGCCCAACCCGCCTTCGGCGTGAACATGTGGATCGTGTGAATCATGGGCATTCCCGCGGTCGGGCTTACTGACGGTGTCGCCAGTGCAGTCGGCTTGGGCTTGACCGCGTCGTTTTGCCGGCTTGCGCGTAGCCCGACAAAGACCCCAGCCGCAATCGCGACCAGGGCGGCCGCGGCGATGACCTGAGGCGCCCATCCATATCGATGCCGACCCTCGCTACCCGGTATCCGCCGCGACATCCGATCCTCCCATTGGGCCGGGGCCGGGGTCCCGGCGACGCGCGCGAGGTGGTCGCGAAGTCGCTGCTCGAGGTCAGCCACGATCGTCACCCCCGAGCTCGTGCCGGAGCGCGTTCAGCGCTCGTGCCGGAGCGCGTTCAGCGCGCGTGCAAGATGACTCCGCGCCGTTCCGGGCCGGCAGCCCATCAATGCTGCGCACTCGTCCAACGCGTAGCCGTAGTGGTAGTGCAGCGTGACCACGGCCCGCTGCTGTCGCGTCAGGTCGCGGCACGCCCGGTCCAGTGCGGGGTCAACCGGATCGAGCGCCGGGGCCGCGACCGGCGCCATGTCACCGAGAAACAGCCGGCGGACCAGGCCGCGCCGGACGCGCAGGCACCGCCGCACACAGATCTGTCGCAACCAGGCGGTCCGGCGCTCCTCGTCGCGGACGGAGCGCCACGATCGCCAGGCGAGTTCCATGGTGTCCTGCACCGCATCCTCCGCTTCCTGGGTGTCTCGCAGCACGGCCAGCGCCAGGCCGTAGAGCCCGCGGGCATCCCGTCGAACGCGAGCCTCGAAGGCTGGCTGGTCCGACGCGGCGCCCGGCGTGGCCATGCTCCTAGAACAAACGAGACCGGGCTCCGGTTTCTGGTTTACCTGTCGCAGCTACGCCGCGGCGGGTCGTGTCTCGGCCCGCCGGCTGATGACGAGCGCCACCGCCCCGGCACCGGCGACGAACGCCGCCAGGCTGACCAGCCAGCCGATCAGGGGGACCAATCCGACCACGGTCAGCACGAACAGGCCGCCGAGCAGCGCCAGGACATCGTGGTACTGACCCCAGCCGAGCCGGGCGAAGATCAGACGCCCCAGCAGGAAGCCGGACACGACGTAGCCGATGGCCAGCGCCAGGATCCAGAGCGGAATCAGCAGCAGACCGAGCCACCAGCCGCCGACGAGTAAGCCGACGATAAACACGAGCAGCGCGACGATCGGCGTGACCACCAGGATGGCCGCGCCAATTCCCAGGCTGGCCCAGGGCTCGGCCCGCAAGATGTCGATGCTGCGGGTGCTGAAGCGTGGCAGCAGTAGGAGCAGCAGGACACCAAGGGCGAAGATGCCGATCAGCCCGCGCAGCCAGCCCAGGAAACCGCCGGCCACGGCCCCGGTGCCGCGCGCCGTCGGGGTGTGCCGGGTCGTAGTGCCGGCGACGCTGGCGCCGTTTGCCAAAACGACCGAGTGATCGCTCGTGTAGTCGAGGTTGCCGCCGATCTGGGCGCCGTCGAGGCGCAGGCGGTCGACGCTGCCACGGACATCGCCCCCGACCCGGCCGCGCAGCGTCAGGTCCCCCGCCCCCATGGTCACCCGGCGAGCGACCGGCGCCGCGACCGTGGCCGTCCCGCCGGCGATCACGAGGTCACGCCCAATGGGGGCCGTTGATGGTCAGATTGCCGCCCGCCGCTCGGATGCTGCCGCCAACCTTTCCGGTCACGTTGATCGTGCCGCCGGCAACCATGACGTCACGGCTGACGGTGCCGGAGACGGTGATCGTGCCGCCGGCGGCGATCACACTGCCGTTCACGTTCCCGTCGATGCTGATCGTGCCGCCCGCCGCATAGATGTCGTCGTTGATCGTCTGGCCCCGGCTGATGGTGACGCTGGGACCCTGTCGGAGGTCAGCCGCCGATGCTCCAACCGGCAACCAGGCGAAGAGGGCACCAACGATGATCGATCCACCCAGCGCGGCGAACCAGCGGCGATGTCTCGGCGTCATGACTGCCATCCGAGTCCCCTCCCGTCGGTAAGCTCGACGGCTTCATTCTCCCACGGCGTGGTCCCGCCTCGCCTCAGCCGTGAGGGGGTCAGGCGTTCTGAAACCGGCACTCGACCTCCGCCAATGAGGGCGGATGAGAATCAGCTGGCCTGCTCTTCTAAGACGTCGGTGAACTGGCTGTTATACAGGCTGTAGTAGACGCCGCGCCGGCGAAGCAACTCGGCATGGCTCCCCTGCTCGACGATGCGACCCTGGTCCATGACTACGATGCTGTCCGCATTGCGGATGGTCGACAGCCGGTGCGCGATGACGAAGCTGGTCCGGCCCTGCCGGAGCCGCGCCATCGCGTGCTGGATCAGGACCTCGGTTCGGGTGTCAACGCTGCTCGTCGCCTCGTCGAGGATCAGCACGGCCGGATCGGCGAGGAAGGCGCGCGCGATCGTGAGCAGCTGTTTCTGGCCGGCGGAGATATTGGAGGCATCATCGGTCAGGACGGTCTCGTACCCGTCGGGCAGCGTGCGGACGAACGGGTCCACGTAAGCGGCCTGCGCGGCGGCCACGATCTCTTCGGTGGTCGCGCCGACCTTCCCGTACCCGATGTTGTCGCGGATGGTACCGGTGAACAGCCACGTGTCCTGGAGCACCATGCCGAAGACGCTGCGCACGTCGTCGCGGCGGAGGTCGCGGGTGTTGATGCCATCGAGGCAGATCCGGCCCTCGTCGATGTCGTAGAAGCGCATCAGCAGGTTCACGATGGTCGTCTTGCCCGCCCCGGTCGGCCCGACGATCGCGATGGTCTGCCCCGGTCGCACTTCGAGGTTGAAGTCGGTGATGAGCGGCTTCTCGGGTTCGTAGCGGAATGCCACGTGCTCCAGCGCAACTTCGCCTTGCGCGTCGCGCAGCTCGCCACGGACCAGATCCGGCGCCTCCTCCTCTTCCCCGAGAAACTCGAAGACGCGCTCGGCCGATGCCAGGCCGGACTGCAGCAGATTCACCTGGCCGGCGAGCTGCGTGATCGGCATCGTGAACTGCCTCGAGTACTGGATGAAGGCCTGCACATCGCCCAGTGAGATCGAGCCGGTCGCCACCCGGTAGCCGCCGACCGCCGCGATAACGACATAGTTGATGTTGCCGAGGAACGCCATCGCCGGCATGATGATGCCGGACAGGAACTGCGCCCGAAAGCTCGCCTCGTAGAGCGCCCCATTCTGCTCGTTGAACTGCTCGATCGCCTTCTGCCGGCGGCCGAAGACCTGGACCAGCGCGTGCCCCGTGTGGATCTGCTCGACATGGCCGTTGAGTGCCCCGGTGCGCGCCCATTGGGCGGCGAAATGCTTCTGCGACCGGCGCGCGACAAGTAGCGTGACGACGATCGAGAGCGGGACCGTGACCAGCGCGACTGCCGCGAGCAGGGGACTGATCCACACCATCACGGCCAGGACCCCAACGATGGTCAGCGTCGAGGTGAGGAACTGGCTCAGGCCCTGCTGCAGCGTGGTCGTGATGTTGTCGATGTCGTTGGTGACCCGGCTGAGCAAGTCACCGTGAGGATGGCTGTCGAAGTATTTCAGCGGGAGGCGAGCCAGCTTCGCGTCGGTATCCCGGCGCAACCCGTAAACCGTGCGCTGCGCCACCCCGGCCATGATGTAGGAGAGCAGCCAGGTGAGCGCCGCGGCCAGGATGTAGACGAGCGCGGCCAGAGCCAGGATCTGGCCCAGCTGGGTGAAGTCGATCCCACGGCCTGGCACCACGTTGGAGCCCGACACCAGGTCGGCGATCTGGCCCTGTCCATGGGCCCGCAGGGCGGCGACCGCCTGCTGTTTGGTGAGTCCGGCAGGCAGGGTCTTGCCGATGACGCCATCGAAGATCACGTTCGTCGCATTGCCGATGATCTTCGGCCCGATGACGGTGCCAACGACGCTGCCCAGCGCCAGAACCGCGGAAATCGCGATCCACATCCGCTCCGGGCGAAGCCGCGCCACCAGCTGGCGAAGCGTCTTGCCCAGGTCTTTGGTCTTCTGCGGTGGGAGCATCCCGCCAAAGCCGCCGCCCGGCCCGCCACCAAACCCTCCGCGCGCCGGCGGCCGCCCACCCAGGTTGCGCGCCATCATGCGACCGCCTCCTCGCCCAGCTGGGAGGCGACGATCTCGCGGTACGCCTCGGTGGTCGACATCAGCTCCTGATGCGTTCCGACGCCGACGATTCGGCCGGCGTCAAGGACGATGATCTGGTCGGCGGAGAGGATGGTGCTGACCCGCTGGGCCACGATCACCACCGCGGCGTCACGCGCCTCCGCCTTCAGCGCCGAGCGCAGCCGGGCGTCCGTCCCGGCATCGAGCGCCGAGAAACAATCATCGAACAGGTAGAGGGGCGGTCGTCTGACGAGCGCTCTCGCGATCGCCATCCGCTGACGCTGGCCTCCCGACAGGTTGGTGCCACCCTGGTCAACCGGCGCCTCGAGTTTCTCCGGCAGCGCGGCGACGAAGTCAGCGGCCTGCGCCACCTCGAGCGCGTGCCATAGCTCGGCGTCGGTGGCTTCGTCCTGGCCGAACCGCAGGTTTTCGGCGATCGTTCCCCGAAAGAGGTAGGCCGTCTGGGGTACGAGCCCGATCGAGCTCCATAAGGTTTCGAGCGGTTGCTGGCGAACATCAACATCGTTGACCAGCACGGTACCGGCGGTGACGTCGAAGAAACGGGGAATCAGGTTCAGCAGCGTGGTCTTGCCCGAGCCCGTGCCGCCGATGATCGCCGTGGTCACACCTGGTCGCAGCGCGAACGACAGGCCGTGCAGCACAGGCTTCTCCCCTCCCGGGTAGCCGAAGGTCACGTCCCGGAATGCGACAGCACCCGTCATCCGCGCAGGCTCAACCGGATGCTCGGGGTCGGTGATCGAGGGTTGAGTCTGGAGGACGGCCTCGAGCCGCGCCGCGCTGGCCACGGCACGCGGTAGGAAGATCACCATCATGAGCGCCATCATCACGGCGAACATGATCTGGAGGATGTAGGCAAGAAAGGCAATCAGGTTGCCGACCGGCATCTGACCGCTGTCGATCAAGTGACCCCCGAACCAGACGACGGCAACGCTGGAGACATTCATGATGGCCAGCAACGACGGCAGTGCCAGAGCGAAAATCCGGTTGACGCGCAGGGCCGTTCTGGTCAGGTCGGCGTTGGCCACCTCGAACCGGTCGCGCTCATACGGAGTGCGGTTGAAGGCGCGGATGACCCGAACGCCCGTGATTTGCTCACGCAGCACCTGGGTGATTCGGTCGATCTTCACCTGCATCGACTGGAAGAGAGGGATCGCGAAATACATCAGGACCGCAAAGACCGCGACCATCAGCGGCAGGATCACGATCAAGATGGCCGAGAGCGTGACGTCCTCACGGACGGCCAGAATGATGCCGCCGACCAGCATGATGGGCGCCGTCACGAAGATGGTGAGGGCCATCTGGACGAACAGCTGGACCTGCTGGACGTCGTTGGTGTTTCGCGTGATCAGCGACGGCGTGCCGAAGCGGTTCATCTCCGTGGCGGAGAACTGCTGGACGCGCTCGAAGACCGCCCGCCGCACGTCTCGGCCGAACCCCATCGACGCCCTCGACGCAAAGTAGACCGCCACGATCGCGAGGATCCCAACAAGGACGGCGAGCGCCAGCATGATGGCACCGATCCGCCAGATGTAGCCGATGTCGCCCTTGATCACCCCGTTGTTGATGATGTCGGCATTGAGGTTCGGCAGGTAGAGGTTCGCGATCGATTGGATTAGAAGCAGGAGCACGACCAGTGCAACGTAGCCGGCATAGGGACGAAGGGAGGTTCCAAGCAGGCGAAGCAGGCCGCGCATGTCTAACGGTTGACCGGCTGCTCGGTGGAAATCGGGGTGTCGGCCAGCTTGTTATCCAACCGCGGCCTCGGGTTCCGAGGCTTCGGGGGATGCGGCGAGGTCGCCGACGGCGGCTTGCGGCCGAACAGGTCACCGAGCTTGCCCGCGATCGGGACGACGACCGTGGAGGCAACCAGGTAGCCGGTGATCAGCCAGGAGTAGCGATCCAGCCCGTTGAGCTCG
This sequence comes from Chloroflexota bacterium, assembly GCA_005889225.1. Lineage (GTDB taxonomy): Bacteria > Chloroflexota > Dormibacteria > CF-121 > CF-121 > CF-13. Next base: position 21,289 of record VBEW01000095.1, read on the forward strand.
GCGACGATCCGCGGCAGCGCCGTTCCCACGATGGTCTGGTCGAGTGCGGCGAGCAGCAGCGCCAGCATGACGCCGACCGTCGCGAGGATTTTGATGTGGGTGGTCAGCTCAGCTTGGGGCATGGCTCTTTGCCTCCTCGGCGCTCATCGTCTGGATGAGCCGCAAGCACGTGTGGCGCAGCTGAACGAGCTCCGATTCGCTTAATCCCCCGGTCAATCCCGCCTGGAGGGAGGTGGCGCCCTGCCACAGCGTCTTGAGGCGCTCACGACCCTGGTCGGTGATCTCGGCATAGACGGAGCGACGGTCGTCTGGATCATCGACGCGTTTGACCAGGCCGTCGCGCTCCAGGTTGTCCACCAATCCCGTTACCGTGCGCGGCGAGACGTCCAGCATCTC
>VBEW01000096.1 GCA_005889225.1 Chloroflexota bacterium
CGATCGGCGGCAGAAAGCGGAGGGAGAGGGCCCAGTTCAGGACGGTGACGCGCAAGCGCGGAGGGACGGGCAATCGGGTGAGCGGATAGGTGATGACCAGTCCCACGGCAATCGTGACGACAACCGGGGAGAAGCACACGATGACGCTGTTGCGCAGCAGCATCCAGAAGCCGCTATCGATGAGCACGTTGCCGTACGACTCCACGGTCAGCGTGTGGGGAAATAACGTGGTCGCCGTGTAGAGCTCGGCCTTACTTTTCAGCGAGGTCACGACCAGCCAGTAGAGGGGGAAGGCGTACAGAATTCCGGTGACGGCCAGACCGACGCTGATCAGGGCGACGCGCACCCAGACAGCCGCGCTGCGCCGCCGGCGTCGAGACCCCCCACCCCGACCCTCCCTCGCAAGGGGGGAGGGAGATGCTTGCGACATCAGGTGCGCTCCAGGGGGAGTGCCCGGGTGACGAGCGCGTAGAGCACACTGATCGACACCAGCACCACGACCGCCAGGGCGGCCGCCTGGCCGGCATCGAAATACTTGAACTCGATCCGGTACATGTAAAGACTCAGGAGCTGGGTGGTTGTCCCCGGCCCGCCTCCGGTCAGGATGAAGACGTGGTCGAAGACGCGCAGGACGTCGGCGGTCCGAAAGAAGAGGATCAACAAAAACAGGGGCCACAGGTAGTGCAACTCGATGTAGATGAACTGCGTCCACCAGGTGGCGCCGTCGACCTGGGCTGCCTCCACCGATTCCCGGGGCACCGTCTGCAGTCCGGCAAAAAGCACCAGGTAGACGAATGGGGTCCATTGCCAGATGTCGACCGTCGCCACCGAGCCCATTGCCAGGATCGGCACGCCAAGCCACTGGATCTCGGAATGGGTGATGCCGGCCGACTGCAACAGATAGTTCAGCACGCCATAACCCGGCGCGTAGATGAGCCGGGCCACCACGCCGACGGCTACCGGCGGCACCACCAGGGGTAGCACGGCCAGCACATAGAGCGTGGCGCGCAGCCCGGGCCGGCGCACGGTCCGATGGACCAGAAGTGCGAAGGCGAGTCCGAGGAGGATCTCGGCGGGGAGGACGATCAATGCATAGATGCCGGTCGCGCGCAGCGCCTCGTACAGCAACGGGTTACTCAGGGCGCGCGCATAGTTGCGCAGGCCGATCAGCGTGCCGTCATCGCTGCTGATCGACTGAAAGACCGCGATCACGAACGGAATCGTCACGATCACGAAGACCGTCCCCAGGGCGGGCAGCAGGATCATGTATGCCAGTCGCTCCTGCCGGCCCAGGCGGCGACGCCCGGCCCGGACCGGCTCGGTGCCGGTGGGGGCCCGAATTTCAGCGACCAGACGGCTCACATCGTCAAATGTAGGACGGGTCGGTCAGGATGGGTAGCCGGCGTTCTTCATCAGGGTGCGGATCTCGCCGGCGGCCTTCTGCATCGCCGCTTGCGGCGACGTCTGGCCGGCCACTGCGGCGTTCATCGCCGTGCCGTAGGACGTCTCCACCGCATTCCACTGATCGGTGCGCGGCCGCCAGTTGGGCACCGCGTCGAACGATTGGGCCAGCGCCGGGAAGTATGGATTGGCGGCGGTGAGCGAGGAGTCGTTCAGGATGCTCTTGCGGATCGGGATGCCGCCATTGCTGACGTAGTTGCGCATGTTGTCGGGCTTGAGCATCCACTTGATGAAGTCGGCGGCCGCCGAGCCATTCTTTGATCCCTTGGGGATGCCGAGCAGCCAGTTGCCCATCATGCCGAGACCCTTGCCGCTCTTGCCCTGTGGAATGGGGATGTACGCCACTTTTCCCTTGACCTGGGAAACACTGGGATCCTCGACGATGTCGGTGATCTCGCCAGGCCAGACAGTGGATTGATAGGCTTGGCCGATGGCCATCAGGCGCGACCGGTCCGCGGCGTCCGTGTTTTCGGCGCCGGGCTCCGCGTACGTCTTCAGAGTGCGAGTGAGGAAGGTGACGGCATCGATGGACGCCGCCGAATCGAGCTGAACCTTCCAGTTGTCGTCGAAGACATTGCCGCCGAATGACCACAGAATAGGCAGCGAGTCGCTGCTTACCGGGTTGGTGGCCTTGCCGCGGATCACGTAGCCGTAGAAGTTCGCCGCGTTGTACTTCTTCGCGTTGCTGAGCACGTCGTCCCAGGTCTTGGGCGCGTCGGACTTGTCCTTGCGGTACATGAACATCTCGACGTTTCCGACGATCGTGATGCCGTACAGATGCTGGCTCTTGCTCTGCTCGCTGGGCGGGACCGGGCCATGTGGCGGCGGCCAGGTGCCCACGTCGTAGACGACGGCGGGAATGTCGGAGTCGCGCTGGAATCCGAATTGCGAATCCAGGGCTTGCAGGGCGCCCATGGTGCCGAACTTCGGCATCCACGGGTCATCCATCATGCACAGGTCATAGGAGGACCCGTTAGCCTGGAAGGTCGTGACCAGCTTCTCGAATAGCTGGTCGTAGGGGAACTCGACGATCTCCATGGTGATGCCGGTCTCCGACTGGTATTTGGGGGCCACCTTCTTCAGGGGCGCGTCCTCATTGCCCTTGACCGCCGCGATCACCAGTTTCGATGGCTTGTTCGAGGTGCCGGTGCTGGTCCCACATGCCGCCAGGATGGCCGGAAGTGAGGTGAACGCGGCACTCGTCACCGCGGTCCGCTTAACAAATTCACGCCGGGTAATTCGCTGCATGCCCTTTCCTCCTACGACGTTGTCGATCCCTCTTACGCGCCGAACCCCTCTATAGTATTGAGGTCAGGTTGTCATGACAACTGGTTTCTGCGGCCCATAGGCCACAGGATTGAGGGAATGGGGGCTCGGAGGGGACTGACGGACGCCGCTCTCGACCGGGCCAGCCCGGTGCCGCTGTACTACCAGCTCGCCGAGAACCTGGAGACGGCCATTCGTTCGGGCTCCCTCTCCTCCGGATCGCACCTTGAGAACGAAGTCGAGCTCGCTCGGCAACTGAGAGTGAGCCGGCCCACCGTGCGTCGCGCGATCGCCGTCCTGGCGAACAGAGGTTTGGTTATTCGACGGCACGGCATCGGTACGCTGGTGGTTCCGGTCCGCGTGCGGCGGCCGGTGCGTCTCAGCAGCCTGTTTGACGACCTGGCCGAGTCCGGGCAGACGCCGACAACGCGGCTGCTGGCTTACGAAGTCGTGCCCGCTCCGCCGGACGTTTCGACCAGCCTCCAACTCCCCCGGGGGATGCGTGTCCTGCACTTCGAGCGATTGCGACTGGCGAGCGGTCAACCGATTTCCTTGATGCGCAACTTCGTCCCGCTGGCGCTCAAGGAGGTGGTGACCGAGGAGGGTCTGCAGCTCACCGGCCTCTACCGGTTGCTGCGCCAGAGTGGGATTCACCTGCGGCTGGCGTCGCAATCGATCGGGGCGCGCAGCGCCCAGCCCCGGGAAACCCGTTTGCTGAAGGTCATCAGGAGTGCGCCGCTGCTCACGATGCGCCGCATCAGCTACGGCGATGCCGGTCAGCCGGTCGAGTACGGGTCGCACGTCTACCCGGCTGAGCGGTATTCCTTCGAAATGAGCGTCGTGGCAGACTCGAGGACGTGACCGTCGCCGCCGACGAGCTGCTGGCCCGACTGACGGAGATCCGCGCCACCGATCCTGAAGCGGTGCGCAGGGCGCTGGCAAAGCGCCAGCGCCGGCCGCTGCTGCAGCGAGGCTCACTCTTCCTGATCGCGGCCGACCACCCGGCGCGCGGTGTGCTCAAAGTCGGCGCCGACCCGATGGCGATGGCGGACCGAGGCGAGCTGTTACGCCGGTTGCTGACGGCGAGTGGGATTCACCTGCGGCTGGCGTCGCAATCGATCGGGGCGCGCAGCGCCCAGCCCCGGGAAGCCCGTTTGCTGAAGGTCATCAGGAGTGCGCCGCTGCTCACGATGCGCCGCATCAGCTACGGCGATGCCGGTCAGCCGGTCGAGTACGGGTCGCACGTCTACCCGGCTGAGCGGTATTCCTTCGAAATGAGCGTCGTGGCAGACTCGAGGACGTGACCGTCGCCGCCGACGAGCTGCTGGCCCGACTGACGGAGATCCGCGCCACCGATCCTGAAGCGGTGCGCAGGGCGCTGGCAAAGCGCCAGCGCCGGCCGCTGCTGCAGCGAGGCTCACTCTTCCTGATCGCGGCCGACCACCCGGCGCGCGGTGTGCTCAAAGTCGGCGCCGACCCGATGGCGATGGCGGACCGAGGCGAGCTGTTACGCCGGTTGCTGACGGCGCTCCGCCGGCCGGGTGTCGATGGCATCCTGGGCACCGCGGACATCGTCGATGACCTCGCGTTGCTCGGCGCGCTTGACGACAAGGTCGTGTTCGGGTCGATGAACCGCGGCGGGCTGACCGGTTTCCGCTTCGAGCTGGACGACCGGTTCACCGCCTATACGGTGGAAGGGATCGTGACCGCAGGGTTGGACGGCGGCAAGATGATGGTGCGTGTTGCCGATGAGCCGGAAGCGCTGCGTACGCTGGCTTCGTGCGCGCACGCCATCGATGAGCTGTCCGCCCGGAAGCTCCCGGCGATGATCGAGGTCTTCGCCAGCGAAGTCGATGATGGCCTGGTGCGAAACCGGGCCGATGCAGACTCATTGATCCGCGCAATCGCGATCGTGTCGGGTCTGGGCACCACGTCGGCGTACCTCTGGTTGAAACTGCCGGTGGTCGACGACCTCGACCGGGTGATGCGCGCCACCACGCTGCCGACGTTGCTGCTCGGCGGAGACCCTGGCAACGACCCGCAGGAGACCTTCGCCAGCTGGAAGCGGGCGATGGCAATCCCGCAGGTGCGCGGCCTGGTGGCCGGCCGGACGTTGCTCTACCCGCAGAATGGCGACGTCGCCGGTGCGGTCGACGCCGCGGCGGCCATCGTCGCCGAGAAGGCAAAAGCCCCCACCCTACCCTCCCCCAGAGGGGGAGGGAAAAACTAATGCGTCTAACGATGGCGCAGGCGTTGGTGCGATTTCTCAGCGCGCAGTACGTCGAGCGCGACGGCTCCGAGCATCGCTTCGTGAACGGCTGCTTTGGAATCTTCGGCCATGGCAACGTGGCCGGCATCGGCGAGGCGCTCTACGAGCGCCCAGACCTGCTGACCTACTACCAGGCGCGCAACGAGCAGGCCATGGTCCACGCCGCAGTCGGCTACGCGCGAATGAAGAACCGGTTTGGCATCATGGCCTGCACCAGCTCGATCGGACCTGGTGCCACCAACATGGTCACCGGTGCGGCCCTGGCCACCATCAACCGTTTGCCCGTCCTGCTGCTTCCGGGCGATGTCTTCGCCTCGCGACCCGTGGACCCGGTCCTTCAGCAACTCGAGGTGCCATGGCGAGGCGACGCCTCGGTCAACGACTGTTTCCAGCCGGTCTCCCGCTACTGGGACCGAATCACCCGCCCCGAGCAGGTGATGCCGTCGGCTCTCGAAGCGATGCGCGTCCTGACGAACCCGGCTGAGACGGGAGCCGTAACGCTCGCGCTCCCACAGGATGTCCAGGCGGAAGCCCACGACTACCCCGATGCATTTCTCGAGAAGCGCGCCTGGCACGTGCCGCGCGCCCAACCCGATTCCCGGGCTCTCGATCGCGCGGCGGCCATGATCCGCGGCGCGGATCGGCCGATGATCGTGGCCGGCGGTGGCGTGATCTACTCGGAGGCCACCGATGCGCTGCGGCAACTCGTCGACCTGACCGGGATTCCGGTAGGGGAGACGCAGGCCGGCAAGGGATCGCTGCCCTATGACCATCCATCGAACCTGGGGGCGGTCGGGGCGACCGGGACACTGGCCGCGAACCGGCTCGCGCGTGGTGCCGACGTGGTGATCGGCATCGGTACACGCTGGACCGATTTCACCACCGCCTCCCACACAGCATTCGGAAATCCGCACGTGCATTTCATCAACCTCAACGTGCTGGACTTCGATGCGCAGAAGACCAGCGGCCTCGCGCTGGTCGGCGACGCGCGCGCCGGCATCGAGGCGCTTAGCGCTCGGCTCGGCGGCTATGCGGTCGACGCCTCCTATCGCGACCTGGCCGCGCGGCTCAACACGGACTGGGACAAGGAGGTCGACCGGCTCTACAGCCTTGCGCATCAGCCGCTGCCCGCCCAGAGCGAAGTCATCGGCGCGGTCAACGATGCGGCCGGCCCGCACGACGTCGTCGTCTGCGCTGCCGGCTCGATGCCCGGCGACCTGCACAAACTGTGGCGGAGCCGCGATCCCAAGCAATACCACGTCGAGTACGGTTATTCCTGCATGGGGTACGAGATCGCCGGCGCGCTTGGTGCCAAGATGGCCGCTCCCGATCGCGAGGTCTTCTCGCTTGTGGGCGACGGGTCCTACTTGATGCTCAACAGCGAGATCGTCACCGCGCTCCAGGAGGGGATCAAGCTCGTGATCGTGCTGGTCGACAACCACGGCTTCAACTCGATCGGCAGCCTTTCGCGGTCGCTGGGCACCGATGGGTTTGGTACCCAATATCGGTTTCGAAAGAACGGCTCGCTCGGGCTGGACAGCGACAAGCCGGCGGGCGCCGTGCTGCCGATCGACCTGACCGCGAATGCGGCGAGCCTTGGCGCGGTGGCCGTCAGGGTGAATACCATCGCGGAGCTTCGCTCGGCGCTCAATGACGCAAAGCGGACCAATCGAACCTCGGTGATCTGCATCGAGGTTGACCGATATGAGGGCGTGCCCAGCTACGAAAGCTGGTGGGATGTGCCCGTCTCGGAGGTGGCGAGCGTCGACGCCGTGAAAGCGGCCCGCGAAAGCTACGAAGCATCGAAGAAGAAGGAACGGCGGTACCTGTAGGAGGTTCAGCGATGGCCGCGAATTATCCGGACGTGATCCCGATGATCGCCTATGAAGATGGGCCGAAAGCGATGGACTGGCTCTCGTCGGCCTTCGGCTTCAAAGAGCGCGCCCGTATGCTGGGCGAGGACGGCCGGCTCAGCCATGGGGAAATGGAGGCTGGTCATGGCGTCATCATGCTGGCGACGCCGACGCCCGACTACCAGGCCCCGAGGCGGCATCGGGCGGAGTGCGAACCGGCGCAGAGGTGGTCCACCGTGCCGTACATCGTTGACGGCGTGTTGGTCTACGTTGATGACGTGAACGCGCACTACCAGCGGGCAAAGCAGCGGGGCGCGACCATCCTCAGCGACGTCGAGGCCGATGAGCCCGGCAAGCGCTACCGCGCCGAGGACGTCGAGGGCCATCGCTGGATGTTCATGGAGCGCGTTTGAAGAGCGCGGGCGGTGCAAGGGATCGGCGGTTCGAACCCGCTCGGGGTCGTTGACTTGTCCGCCCACTCCGGCTATTTCGAATTGACGGCGGCCGGTGGTATTTACGCCGCCGAGAGGTCTCGGACATCGACACGCCAGGCGCGGCCGATCGGAGTGGTGAGAAAACCGAATCCGTCTCGACGCGGCAGGCTTCCAGGGCCATCGACAGTTCGGGATATCTGACCCGTTGTTCTTTGGGTGGAAGCGCGATGAAGCCGCCGATCTTCGTGGTCGTGGCCGCTAATGGTGACATCTTGGCGTTTGACTCTCCCGCCCGCGCGGAACGCTACGTCGAGTCCATCGACGTTGAAAATGGCGAGTACTTACAAGCCTTCGACAGCGAAGGACGACTGCTGGCACTAGAAGTGGAGCGCCCTACAGTACGTCACAAGTTCTTAGGGCTAGAATCCGTCGAGCTGACCCCGGTCCGCCTCGTCGAAAAGGAGTCGAAGCCGAGTCATGCGGAGGACCTGGTGGAGGCGCTGCTTGCTGCATTCGCCCGGGTGGGTGAGCCAGGTGAGCATGCCAATGCTGCTATGGGAGAACTTGTAGAAAAAGCCCTCCGAAGATTCCGGGTGCGTTAGCGTGGAACGTGGGCCAGAACCTTTCAGGTCCCTTTCCGGATCCGAAAGGCGAGTCCTGGAAGTTCTTCTCGCCGCCGACTTTCCGGGAAATACCGCGCTGAAATGCAGGCATCGCGCGCCACGGTTCGGCAGATCGACGCCGACGGTAGCCTGGAATTCTGGGTTACTGGTGGTGTGCCCGCCGAGGTCGTTAGACGCATTCCGGTTGAGGCTGAAGCCGTCGATAGCGACGGGGCGACCATTCACCTATTGCTCCATGTCGTTGATGGCTTGATGAACGAGCTGGAGTTGTACCGTGACGGTGGGGGGACGGTCCGACGTATGCCGGCCGCCGAAGATCTCCGCATCTTGGTCTTGTAGCAAAGGCCGCGCCACCGACATGTATAAAATGAAAACGTCAATGTTTCCATCTGGAACCTACCGTGTGTTCAGCTCGAGGGCCGTCCGCGCCCTGACCAAGCTCACCGCCCGCCAGCTGCAGTACTGGGACGAGACCGGCTTTCTGAGGCCATCTATCTCAACCCGCAAAGGGCGTGGCACGTTGCGGCTGTATTCATTCCGGGACCTGGTTGCTCTGAAAGTCGCGGCGGAGCTGAGAGGGACTCTTCCCTTGCAGACGCTTCGCCGGCTCGTCGCCTACTTTCAGAAGCTTGATTACACATCGCCCCTGGCCCAAGTGCACTTTTGGGTTGGGCGAGGAAAGGTCTACTTTCGTGAGGCTGGCGTGACTAGGGAAGCGCATCGACCTGAGCAGAGCCTTATTGAGGGAACCGTTCAGATTCGTGAGGTTCTTGCGGATCTCAGCCGTCAAATCGACCGGCTCGATGCCCGGACTCCCGGGAGAATCGAGCGTCGCCGGGGAGTCATGTCGGGAAAGCCGGTGATTGCCGGCACTCGAATTCCAACCGCCTCAATATGGCGCCAAGTCAAAGAAGGCCTCGATGCCGACGATGTGCGAAAAGGCTATCCCGGCCTAACCAGGAAGGACATCGACGCGGCCGTGGCCTTCGAAAAGAGAACGCGAGCCTCACGACGAACGGCATAGTCTTCAACGGGTCGCGGGCTAGTGTCTGGGGAAGCAAGAAATAGGCGTCGCGCACGCCGGGCCGCCACGCGGGCTCGTCTCAAGTTTCTCGTTGATCACAATGTTCGGGCGGAAGTGGGCAACCTTCTCGAAGGCTCCGGCTTCCATACACGGCGCACTTATCAGGAGGGCCTGGGGCAGTTGGATGACCGGGAGGTCGCTGCCTATGCTGCGGCGGAAAGCCTGATTGTGGTCACTCACGACGGGGCGTTCTACAACAGGCTGCTCCGTTCCTCTCAACAGGCGGTGCTGCTTCGCGTTAAGGAGTCGCACGCTCGTCGCCGCTTGAGGGAGACGCTGCCAGCCGTGCTCAGCGCGCTAAGGAAAGGTCGATGCGCGGTTCGAGTGATGGAGGCAGACATGGTCGTCGATCGGTTCGGAAAAACCAGGTAGCGATCGGTCGGGCCGGTTCTCGGAGCTCAAACGTATTTGGCGAGTGCTGGTGGTATTTGCGCCCCCGAGTCCGCTCGGGGTCGTTGAACCCTCATTTTTGTATTCGATTTGACAGGTGGTGGCTATTTGACTAATCGGGTCAACATGTACACATTTCCTTGGGCTTTGACCGGCACACGCAATATCTAATAGGTATCGCGAGTCGGAAATGCCGCGTCGTGGATCAGCTAATTTGCGCTGGCGAAATTCCGGGAACGGCCCGGCACAGGCACGCCCTAGCCATTTGATGCTCTCCTTCGAAACAGCCTGGTCTGTCGCCGGACGGCCCCTGCGCCGCCTCGCGATGCCAAACGGCCGGGTGCATCCGCGAAGCTGAAGAGCCTGTGCGATATCGACCGGCTCGCGGTCCGGTACACCGGGCGGCGGTTTCGCAGGCTGACCGGCACCGGTTCATCGCCTGGGTCGAGGTGGACGCCTGGCAGGGGTGGGCGGGGGGCGGGCCGTGGCCTACGGCCGACGTTGCGGGATCTTCGGCTCCGGCGCATGGGAGAGCCACGTAAGCGCTTCGAGCGCGAGCACGCGACGCTGTCCCTCGGTCGTGCCGCCGCCGAGCTCGCGGAACGAGACGCTCACGTCGCCTCCGAGAACGTTTCTGCCGGCGTCGGTCTCGACGACGACCACCTGGTGCCCGTCCGTATGCCCGGGCGCCGGCAGCAGGCGGATTCCCGGTAGCAGCTCCACTTCGCCCACGTGCTCGACATACGTCGCGCCGTCGAAGTCCACCCATTCACGGATCGTGTAGTCGTGTAGCGAACGCGCGTCCGCGAGCTCGCGCGCCTGGACGTGGATCGGCACGCCCGGGAAGAGGCGGTTGCCACCGCAGTGGTCGAAATGCAGGTGGGTGTTGATGACGAAGGCGAGGTCGCGGGGGATGTTCTCGGGGTGCGGCGTCGGGCTCATATCGTCGACCTCGGGCCTCGAGTCGATCATCCCGGTGTCGACAAGCACGATCCCCTCCGGGTGGTCGATCGTCCAGACGAACACGGGCAAGCGCTCGCCCTCGACGAGGAGCTCTGCCGCGAGGTGCGCGCGGATCACGTGCCGACTCTACCAGCGAGGGCCGGCGCGACACCGGCCGGCCAGGTCTGCGCCCCGGTTGTC
>VBEW01000097.1 GCA_005889225.1 Chloroflexota bacterium
ACGAGCTTGACGATCTGGGGTTCGTCGTCCACCACGAGGATCGTCTGCATCAGCGCCATCCTATGACGTGGGATGAGGCGGAGTGGGAAGCTCCGCCTCTCAAACGGGAGGGAGGAAGTCGGCTAGACCTGTGTCGGCGGTTGCTCCGGTGCGCCGCCGGCGGGCGGGACGTTACCGTGCGCCCGGTCGTGCCAGGCTTTGAGCGTCGCCTCGATGAATGGCGGCAGGCTCATCGGCTGATCCGGCCCACCGTGACCGCCGTGCCCGTAGCCGCCGAAGCGACCCCAGCGCCCACCGCCGTAGCCACCGCCCATCATCTGACCCATCGCATAACGGCGCCAGCGACGCTTGCGACCAAGGATCGCCAGGCCGAGCCCGAGCCCGCCCAGCATCGCCAGCTTCCGGTTCCTATCTTTCGTGCGGTCGTTCATCTCGTTCTCCTTCTTCGGATTCAATCGGTACGCCCTTATCCTGGCCCCCACCTGTGAACGAGCTGTGAAGGACTTCCGGAGCTGTCGACGGGTCGGGCCTACGACAGACAGCTGTCAAAAGCGGAAGGCAGAATCGGCGCACGTCCGGAGCCGGCGGTGGTGGGACCCGGAGACCACTGCCGCCGGGCACCGGCGTTAGGGAAGCCCCACTGCGAGCCGCATCGCGTCGGCCTTCGATAGTCCGGACTCGATCCGATAGGTGACACCGCCGTGCCCCCAAACGAGTGTGTTCGAAGCCAGGCGGAGCGTCTCCGGCTGACTGTCGGAAGGACCCGTCCGAATAACGATCGTGTGGGGCTGGCCGGCGATCCACCAGCCCGGGTCGCCATTCACCGAGGTTTCCTCCAGGGTGGTGCCGGGGCCGACCTCTTTCGTGATGTATTGCGGCACCAGGTCGCCGCGGAACTCGGTGACCAGCACGCCCAGGCCGGTTTCTCGGACGACGGGAATGCCAGGCCTCGGCTTGTAGGCGAGCGCGACCTCGCCGCCGGGCGGACCACTCGCCACGTAAACACCATCGGGCGTGCCGAGTTCCGGCGGCACGACAATCGTGAACTTAACTGCCCGCTGCGCCTCTTCCAGCGTGGTAAGGCGGCCAAGGTCGAGGGGCGTCGCCGGCGACAGCGAGGGACGCGGCGACGGCACCCGGGTCACGATCACGCCACTGACGTGGAAGAAGTGCGCGATCGCATCGCGCGTGGCCGGGTTGATCAGCGCCGCGGCGCCCGCCACCACAAGCAGCACGGCGGCAACCAGCGCGAGCCGTCGCGGATCACGCCACAGCGCGACGGGACGAAGCGGCGCGGCCGGCCGGGCAACCAGCCGGGTGCGAACCAATGTGGCAAGGTTCGGCGTTGGCGGATACGGATACCGCGGCCCGAGCTCACGCAGCGCCCGCTCGAGGTCGAGATCATGCAGCCGCGGGGAGTCAGCCATCGGTTTCTCCCGCTGCCGCCGCCGGCAGTCGCAGGTCAGTCGGCAGGACCGCGCGCAGGCGACCGAGGGCCCGCGACAGTCGCGATTTCACAGTACCCTTTGGGCACTTGAGCGCTTCCGCCATCTCGGCCTCTGAGAGGTCGAAGAACAATCGATACGCGAGGATCAGGCGGTCGTCGTCGCGCAGCCGCCGCAGGCTCGCCACCAGGGTGGCTCGAAATTCATCCGCCTCGGCCGCCGCCTCGGGAGAGGGGGCCGCCTCTCCCGAGGTTTGGGCGACCTGAGCCCGCTGCGCCAGGACGGTGCGCCGGTGCGCCGCCATGCGGCGATTGCGCGCCTCATTGGCAACGATCCGGAGCAGCCAGGGCCGAAAGGGTGCGCCCGGCCGGAAGCGGCCGAGCGCGTAGTAGGCGTTCACGAACGCCTCTTGCGCGGCATCCTCCGCGTCCGCGGCGTCACCCGTGACCTGATAGGCGACCCGGAACGCCAGCTCCTGATAGTGCTGGACGAGTGTTTCATAGGCGTTGACATCGCCGTTTCTTGCGCGTTCGACGAGATCGGTGTCGTCCAGTGGCCGGCCCTCCACGGATCGATTGCTATCCCTTCATACCAGCTGATCGACCGGCTGGTTCCAACCTCGCGCGCTAAAAGGCGGACGGAACGACCGGCGCAGCTCGGCGGTATACGGGCATGCAGCGGTTCGCCACAGGCATGCTGTTGCTGACGACGGCCGCGGCCATCATCCTGCCAGGGCCTGGCCGGCACACGCGCGATTATGCCTTCTCCGGGTGCCGCTGGCCCAGTGCGCGCATTGCCTATACGGACGACACCGGCCGGTATGGTCGGGCGACCGCTGCCGCGGCACGCCATTGGAGCTTCAGCGCCGCGGCCGTTCAGCTGCAAGCGGTGCCAGCGGCGGCCTGGACCGTGGCAATGGCGAATCTCGGCCCAACGCAGGTGTACGGACTCACCCGCTGGACCTGCGATCACGGTCGGTTTGCCAGCGTGATCAGCTACTACAACACCTACTACACCGATGGCTTCACGTTCGACCAGCGGGTCAGCCTGATGACGCATGAGATGGGCCACGGGCTCGGCTTGAGTCATGGGTCGGCGCCCGAACGCTGTCCGGTCCCGATCATGACGCCGAACTTTTCGGACACCTGGAGCCGCTGCCACGAGGCCTGGCCGCAGCCGGCCGACATCGAGGGGATCAACGTGCTCTACGGAAGACCTTCTGGTTAGTCGGCCTGGCCCGCGGCGGGAAGCGCGCTCAGCACAAGGAGGAATTCCAACGTCAGGTGTGGGTCTACCGCCACCGGCGAATCGCCTTCGCCGGGAACGTGCACGCTAAAGTCGCGGGCATCGATCGCCATCGAGCCGACTGCCTGCACGCCGCCGCCAACCGTCTGCGCGTCGACCGTGATGCTGACCGGCTGCGTCGTGCCCTTGATCGTGAGCTCGCCGCTGAGCGTCAGGTGCTGCGGCCGGCTGCCAAAGATGGGAATCGTGGCGTGATCGAGAGCCAGGACGGCGAAGGGATGTTGCCGCGTTTCGAGGGCATCGGGATAGAACTGGTCACGGTCGTGGGCATCCATGCCGGGCAGGGTGTCCACACTGGTCAGCGTATTGAGCTCAACGGCAAAGCAGCCGTTCTGAATCGCGACGTGAGACCCGTCCACGCGCCGCATCAACATTTGGCCGGCCACCGAGTCGGTTCGAGCCACTGCTTCGTGGGGCAGCCTGATATCCATGAAGACTTCGTGGGCGCGGAAGCCGGCTTGGGTTCCGGCCCCCGCTACCCAGAGCTCGCCGCCTCGCTGGTTTGAGGACGGTGCGGGACATGCCGCTTGCAGGCTCCTCGGTGCCACCGAAGGGGCGACGGTGGCGGCGGCCGTCGTCGGTTTCAGGCTAAAGGCGGCAGCCTTTCGCTGACCCGCGACGTAGCTTGCCGCTCCGAGAATGCCGAGCAGCACCAGTCCGGCGCCGGCGGTCGCCCCGAAGATGATCAGCCGCTTGCGGTTCACTCCCCCGATACCGCCGGGCCGCCGGGAAGGTTCCCACGCCGGTCAACGCTCGATCCGCAGATAGACGGCGCCGCGAGCGTCCAGGTACGTCACGTCCCCGGCGCGCACGATCCGAACCATGGTGCTCTCACAGGCGGGGCAGCGCAGCACGAGACCAGGCGCCTGGACGAACGCCAGCAGGCTGCCGACCTCGCCGCTGCGGCCGCAGCTGGCGCACTCGGTTGGAGCGCCGGTCATCTCAGCGGTAAAGATGTCGTACAGCATGCCGCCGGCTGCATTGCCATCGAGCATCAGCGCGCGATTCAGATCGCCGTCCTGGTCTTCCATCGCAAGCCTCCTCAGGTGCCGGTTGGGCCAAACCGCTCGGTACGGATCCGCTCCGCCGGAATGCCCAGCTCCAGCAGGTTGTTCGCCGCTGCCTCCACGAGTAGGGTCGGTCCACACACGTACGGTCGCAGCCCCGCCTCCAACTGACTGGCGACCTCCTTCAGCATGCCTCGGTCGATCCGGCGGCGGTAGCCGGTCCAACCGGCCGGCGCCTGGCGGGTGTAGGTGTAGACGACGTCCACCCCCTCCCCGTGATCCTGCAGCATTTGCAGCTCGGTCGCGTACAGCACATCGTCCGGCGATCGTACGCTGTAGAGCAGGCGCGTCTGGATCGACGAGCGCGCCGCGACCCGGTGTCGAATCATCGCCATCAATGGCACCACACCCGAGCCGCCCCCCACCAGGAGTAATGGGCCGCCAAGACCGATGTCCCAGATGAAGTAGCCGCCGATCGGGCCGCGCAACTCGATCTGGTCTTTGACCTGCACGACATCGTGCAGATATGGCGAGACCTCGCCGTCATCGATTCGTTCCACCGTCAGCTCGACAATGCCGTGTCGTTCGGGCTCAGAGGCGATCGAGTAACTGCGCTGTGTCTGATATCCGTCAGGCGCCGTCAGGCGGATGTCGTAGTGCTGGCCGGCATGATGGGCGGTCCAGTCGGGCAGCGCAATGGTGAAGGTCTTGGCTCGAGGCGTTTCTTGATGGATTTCCGTGACCGTGCCTAGCTGCCAGCGCAGGGCATCCGCCATCAGTCGCCGCTGTAGCGCTCTTCCTTCCAGGGATCGCCGCGACGGTGGTAGCCGAGGGTTTCCCAGAATCCGAGCCGCTCCCGCTCTTCCAGGCGAAAGCCCTGGATCCACTTGGCACTCTTCCAGAAGTACAGATGCGGCACGACCAGCCGCGCCGGGCCGCCATGCTCCGGGGTCAACGGTTTCTCGTCCTCCTGGTAGGCGATGAAGGCCTGGTCATTGATGAGGTCGGGGATTGGCAGGTTGGTCGTGTAGTCGCCGTACGAGTACGCCGTGATGAACGCCGCCCGCGGATCGATCGAGGCGGCCTGGAACAGGGTGTCGACGCTGACGCCCTGCCACTTCATGTCCAGCTTCGTCCACTTGGTGACGCAGCTGATGTCGACGACGTACGTCTTCGATGGCAGCTTGAGAAACTCATCCCAGGTCCAGCTGACCGGCTGCCGGACCAACCCCTCGATGGCGAAGCGCCACTGATCGAGTCGAATCCGGGGGGTCGGCCCGGCAGAGAGCACCGGCCAATCATCGACCAGGTACTGGCCGGGCGGGATGCGGCCGGCCTGCTCCGGTTGACGGCGCCGGCCGAAGAACCCTCGCGAAACGAACCCCTCCCCCATAACTCTTCGAACCATAGACCAAAATCACGCCGGCTGGTCTGAGTTCGATCAGATTTCCGCCCTCGACGGACGCTGGGCGAGTGCGAAGCTCGACGCGACCGGCACGCCGTTGCGCAGCGTATTGAGCACGACGCAATATTTCTCGGCGCTCCGCAGGAGGCGCTCGGCGCGCTCACCCCGGACGTCGTGAGGAACCGTGACGCGGGTCTTGCACCGGATCGCGGTCAGCCCGATCGGATAGTCGCCCATCGCGAGCGTGCCGCGAGCATCCCAGTCCGCCTCGATCTCCACCTCGAGCGACTCCAGCTCGATCCCCATATTGGCGGCCACCATCCGCAGGGTCGTTTCCTGGCAGGCGGCGAGGGCGCCAAGCAGCACATCGCCGGAACAGGGAACATCGCCGCTACCGCCTACTGCCGGGTGTGCGCCCGATCTCCATGAGATGGCAGGCGCTGACTCAGGCACGACAGCGCAATGCAGTGGGTCGCCCAGGTCGCTCGGACCGCTGCGAACGCGTAGCCGGATCTGGGCCGCCTGTGGTTCCCGCTTGTATCGCTCGCGAATCGGAGCCTGCAGCGCACGAACGTCGAGGCTTGCTCTTGCCACGGATACCTTCCCTTTGCTTCTCAGCGCTAACGATGGAACTTTAGTGACGCCTGTGCGTTTGAAACTTGTGTCGCGCAAACGGGCCGGCGTGGCGGCCGGAATTGCCCTCGCCGGTATTGTGCTCTTTGCCGCCACCCGGCTCGTGCATCCCGCGATTGGGCCATCGATCGCTGCGGTCTCGGCCGACCGGCTGGCGGAGTCTGGAACCGTCTTGTTGAATCCGTTTCCATGGGACCGCCCGGAGATCACCCAACCCCAGGCCGAGCGGCTGGCCTTGCAGCAAACCCCCGGCGCGACCGTGCTGCAGTCAGTCCTGGCCGAAGTCGTCGAAACGAACGCCGGCGCGAAGCAACCGCGGCTGTGCTGGGTCGTCAGCCTCCCGGCTTCCATAGTTTCCTCCTATGGACCGCCCGGCAGCGCTCCTTTGCGCGCGACCTTCAACCTGGTGTTCATCGACGCCCACTCCGGCGATTTCGTCTTCGGCTCTGCCGGCAGCTGAGCGTAGTCTTGGTCGATGGCTGACGAGCTCACCGTGCTCGACGGGAATACCTTCTTCGTCTCTGATCGGGCAGGCGATGTCGAGGCGGGCGAGACCGCGAACGGGTTCTTCCACGCTGACATGCGCCATCTCTCTAACTGGCAACTGCTGGTCGATGGCCGACCGGTCCACGTCCTCACCAGCCGCACCGTCGACTATTACTCGGCGTCGGTTTTCGGCACCCTGGCCAGTGTCAGCGTCGGCGAGAACCCCCCGATCTCCATCCGCCGAGACCGCTTCATCGCCAGCGGGGTGCACGAAGACGTCACCGTTCAGAACCACAGTGGCCGTCCGCAGACGGTCATGATCGAGGTGCAGTACCGGGCGGATTTCGCCGACCTGTTCGAGGTCAAGGACCGCAAGCCCAAGCGAGGGCAGCTCCGCACGGAGCTCGGCGAGAACGCGGCCACGCTCATCTACAGCCGCGATGCGTTTCGCCGGGACACGGTCGTCGGGTTCAGCGAAGAGTTTCAGGTCGGCGAGCGAAGCGCCCGTGTCGAGCTGCACCTTTCGGCGCGCGGAACCTGGCAGACGTGTATCGATGTGGTCCCGGTCGCGGACGGCACCGAGAATCGCCTACACCATGGCGAGCGCACCTTCGGAAATCCCAAACCCAACATGCCGACCACCTTTGAACAGTGGATGGCCCAAGCACCCACGCTCGAGACCGACAACGACGTGCTGCGCCACACCTACCGGCAAAGCCTGATCGACCTGGCGGCGCTTCGATTCCGTCCGTTGAAGGACCTATCCTTTTCGCTCCCAGCAGCGGGTCTGCCCTGGTTCATGGCACTATTCGGACGCGATAGCCTGATCACCGCCTACCAGGCGCTGCCCTTTCAGCCGCACCTGGCGCGCACCAGCCTCGAGGCACTGACCGCGCTGCAGGCGACGGGTTTCGACGATTTCCGCGACGCCGAGCCGGGGAAGATTCTGCACGAGCTGCGGCGCGGCGAGCTGACCATGCTGGCTGAGCGCCCGCACAGTCCCTACTACGGCAGCCACGACGCAACCCCGCTCTTCCTGATCCTGCTCGATGAGTACGAGCGGTGGGCGGGGAGCACGACTTCGTGCGGACGCTCAGGCCGGCTGCCATGAAGGCGCTCGACTGGATCGAACGGCATGGCGATCCCGACGGCGACGGCTACCTCGAGTATCAGACCCGCTCAACGGAAGGCCTGGTCAACCAGTGCTGGAAGGATTCGTGGAACTCCATCCTCTTCACCGACGGCACGGTGGCAAAAGGACCGATCGCCACCTGCGAGATCCAGGGTTACGCCTACGACGCACGCATCCGGACCGCCAGGCTCGCACGTGAGATCTGGGACGACGCGTCCCTCGCCGATCGACTGGAACACGAGGCCGCGACCCTGCGCGAACGCTTCAACCGCGACTACTGGATCGATGCCTGCGGCTACTACGCGATCGCGCTCGACGGCGAGAAGCGCCAGGTCGACGCGATGAGCTCGAACGTCGGGCATCTGCTGTGGTCCGGTATCGTCCCGAACGATCGCGCCACCTTACTGGTAAAGCGTCTGATGTCGCCCGAGATGTTCACCGGCTGGGGAATCCGGACGATGTCCGCCAGGGACGCCGGCTACAACCCGATCGAGTACCACAACGGCACCATCTGGCCTCACGACACTGCCTTCATCGCCGAGGGGATGCGCCGCTACGGCCACCGCGAGCAGGCGTCCCACCTGGCGCTGATGGTGATCCAGGCGGCGGAGGCGTTCGAGTATCGTCTGCCGGAAGTCTTCGCGGGGTTTCCGCGGGAAGAGACCGGCGCACCGGTCGATTACCCGACCGCCTCCCGACCCCAGGCGTGGGCGGCCGGCGCGCCGTTGCTCGCCCTGCGCACTGCGCTCGGTCTCGATGCCGTCGATGGGAAACTCCGGATCGATCCTCACCTCAGCGAGGGCTGGGGCCAGGTCCGGCTGGAGAATATCCCGATAGGGATGCGCGAACCGGCTGCCCTGAGCCGCTGATGTCCCTCCGCGGATGATGCCGGCGGTGTCTTTCGCGTTATTCAAAACATGACCTTGCGGCTACGCCCGCCCTACAATCTGCGCAGACCGTACACGGAGCAGGAGGGGACGAATGACTGATCGACGCCGCTGGATCCTGGTTGCGGCCGTACTTGGATCCGGCATCGTGTTCCTCGACTCGACTGTCGTCAATGTCGCGCTGCCACGCATCGGGCGGGAACTGCCGCGACTCTGGTTCGGCGTCCTCGAAGGCCAGTCGTACGTCTACAACGCATACCTCCTGACCCTCAGTGCCCTGCTGATTCTCGCGGGCGCGCTGACCGATTTCTATGGCCGAAAGCGAATGTTCATCTGGGGCCTGATCGGGTTCGGTGCGACCTCGGTGCTCTGCGGGCTCGCGCCAAACATGGAGCTGCTCGTGCTCTTCAGGATTTTCCAGGGCGCCGCCGGCGCCTTGCTGGTGCCCGGGTCACTGGCGCTGATCACCGCCAATTTCGAAGGTGAGGCGCAGGGGCGGGCGTTCGGCGTTTGGGCCGGCGCCTCGGGAGCAACCACTATCCTCGGCCCGGTGGTGGGCGGGTTTCTCGTCGACTCGATCTCATGGCGCGCCGCCTTCCTGATCAACGTGCCACTCATCCTGGTCGCACTCTGGGCCACCTATGTGCACGTTCCTGAGAGCCGTGACGAGGAGGCGACCGGGGTGTTCGATTGGATCGGCTCGATCATCGTGGCGCTCGCGGTCGGCGGGCTTGCCTTTGGGGTCATCTATGGCCAGCAGCGTGACTGGCATGACCCGGTCGGTTTCATCGCCCTGGGCGTTGGCATCGTCTTCACCGCGGTACTCCCGTTCTGGATGGCTCGCGCGCGGCATCCGCTGATTCCCCTCGGCCTCTTCAAGTCGCGCAACTTCACCGTAACGAACATCTCGACACTGCTGATCTACGGGTCGCTGTACGTCACCTTCTATTACCTGGCGATCTTCCAGCAGGGCACGCTCGGCTACACGGCCGCCGGCGCCGGCCTGGCCGGCATCCCGGGGACACTGTTCCTGATCTTTTTCTCGGCGCGTTTCGGCAGCTTCGCCGCGAGGTACGGGCCGCGCTGGTTCATGGCGATCGGCCCGGCGATCATGGCGCTCGGCGTGATCTGGTTCGCCCGCATTCCGGCCACCAGCGCGCCGTGGCACTTCCAGCCGGGCAACCCGGCGACATTCGTGCCGCCTCTCTCATACGTCACCGATTTGCTCCCGGGCGGCATCCTCTTCGGCATCGGCCTGATGATGACGGTCGCACCGCTGACGACCGCCCTGATGCGGTCGGTCCCCGCGCACAACTCCGGCCTGGCGTCGGCGATCAACAACGCGATCTCCCGGGTCGGGCCGCAGCTGGCCGGCGCGGCGATCTTCATCTTCATCACGATCAGCTTCTACAACGGGTTGGCGGCGCAGCGGCCCGGCCTGGATGTGACGTCCCCGGGCTTCCGTCAGCTGGTCAGCCCGCTGATCCCCTCCGGCGATCCAGCGCTGGCCACGATTGTCCGGGTCGCCTCGACCGATGCGTTCCACCTGGCCATGCTCGTAGGGGCCGCGCTCCTGCTGGCCGGGGCGATCGTGAACGCCGTCGGCATTCGCAATCCGCAATCGGCCGCCGCTCTGCGGCCGCGAGTCCAGCCCGGAACCGCGCGGCCTCCCGCCGAGGAGCCCGCCTGATGGCCGTTCGAGACGACGTCGTCAATACCATCGCGGCCTTCTCGCTCTTCGCCGACCTGACGGGTCCTCAACTCGAGCAGGTAGCGCACCTCTTCGA
>VBEW01000279.1 GCA_005889225.1 Chloroflexota bacterium
TAGAATATCGGTGTAACTAGTCTGAAGCCAAGCAACGGTTACAGCGAGGTGACGAAAACAATGCAGGATTACTACTCTTTGTATACGTGGGCGAAGGACAAGCAGGCCCATTTCGAGCGGGAGGCCGCCCGGCAGCGGCTGGTTCGCCATTCGCGTTACTTGAGCCGCCACCTCCGCCTCAGCTGGCCGATCGCTCGCCGGAAGGACGAGCGCAAGGCAGCCTGAGCGCGTCGGACGCCGTTCATGGCAACCGCACGGAAGCTCGGCCCCGCTGACGTGGCACAGGCGCTCCGTCGGCGGGCAAGGGCGGGGGCAGCAACCCCGGCAGCCCGCATCTGGCTTGCGCTAGGCACCGTCTACCTCCTCTGGGGGTCGACTTACCTCGGGATCAAGTTCGCCATCGACACCATCCCGCCACTTCTGATGGGCTCGCTGCGATTTCTCGTCGCCGGCGGTGTCCTGTATGCCCTGGCCGCCCGTGGCGGCGGCGTCGCCCGGGACCGCGTGGGGGCGACCCAGTGGGGGGCGGCCCTCCTGATCGGCGCGGCGCTGCTGGTCGGTGGCAATGGTGGCGTCATCCTTGCCGAGCAGTATGCGCCGACCGGAGTGGTCGCCCTGCTCGTGGCCACCGCGCCGTTGTGGATGGCGATCATCGATCGGGTGATCTTCGGCCGCCGGCTGCCGCCGCTCGTCATCGTCGGCCTGGTGGTCGGCTTCGGTGGGGTGGCCTTCCTGATCGGCTCACCCGGCTCCGGCCACGTCCGCCTGATCGGCGCCGCACTGGCGCTGGCCGCGCCGATCTGCTGGGCCAGCGGCTCCGTCTTCACCCGTCACGTCAAACTTCCAATGCGTCCGCTCGTCGCCGCGGCGATGGAAATGTTGTGGGCCGGTGTGCTCTTCGGCATTGCCAGCCTCGTGACTGGCGAATTTGGCCGGCTACACATCCAGACCGTCTCAACCACATCGCTGCTGGCCCTGCTCTACTTGATCGTCTTTGGCAGCCTGGTGGGGTTCAGCGCCTACGTCTGGTTGCTGCGATCAGCGCCGCTCTCCCTGGTTTCGACCTATGCGTACGTCAACCCGGTTGTCGCCGTCATCCTGGGGGCGGCCTTCCTCAGTGAGGCGCTGAGCCCCAGAACGTTGATCGCCGGCGGCATCATCCTGGCGGCGGTGGCCCTGATCGTGGTAGCCCGGAATCGGGCAGCAGCATCGCAAACATCACCGAAGGAGGTGACGGCATGACGAGAATTGCCATCTCGCTCGAGGATGAGCAGGTCCGCGGACTTGCCCATATGGCGCACGAGGCGGGCATGACCGAAGAGGAGCTGCTCCGCGAGGCGGTCGAACAACTTCTCCTGTCCTGGCGAAGCCCGGCGATCCCGCGATTCGCGAGGCGGCTCGGCCCACTCGCCGCTCCGCCGACCGATCACTAGCCCTGAGCCGATTCGACCAGCTGCACGCGCTCGCCGGTAAAGGCGCGGTGCATCTTCGCCACGTTGGCCAGGGTGTCGATGTCGCGGATCGTCTTGTCGCGGCGGATCTGCTTGATGCGGGGGAAGCGTAGCGCGTACCCGGAGTTGTGCCGGCCGGACTCCATGATGGCGTCGAATGCCACCTCGAGGACAACCTCCGGCTGCACGAGCCGGAAACGGCCGTAGTCCTTCAGCGTGATCGACTTGAAGTAGTCGGTCATCTGGGCGATCTCGACATCGGTCAGGCCCGAGTAAGCCTTCCCGATGTTGACCAGCCGATCGGACTGCTCGTCGTAGACGGCGAAGGTGTAGTCGGACAGGACGTTCTTCCGTTTGCCGTGGCCGATCTCGACGCCGGTCACGACCACGTCAAGCGTCGCCAGCGCCTTCTTCAGTTTCAGCCAGCCCAACCCGCGCCGCCCGGGCGTGTACTTACTGGCCGGGTCTTTGACCATCAAGCCCTCATTGTTCCGGGCCCGCGCCGCATCGAAAATCCGGTCGAGCTCCTCCGGGGTATTCGCCTGGATGAGGTAGGCCAGCATGAATGGCGAAGGAAGGTCGAGCTCGTCGAGCAGCCTCCGCCGTTCGCGGAGTGGCTCCTCCAGCAAATTGCGACCGTCCAGGTAGAGCACGTCGAAGGCGACGAAGATGACCGGCACGTCGGCCAGGAGCTGAGCGCTGACCACCTTGCGCCCCAGTCTGTGCTGCAGCTCAAAGAAGGGGCGCACGACGCCGCCCTTGAATGCCAGCAGCTCGCCGTCGAGCAGGACATCGTGCGGAACGACACAGGCCGCGGTCACCACCTCGGGAAAGGCGGCCGTCACCTCGTTGAGATCGCGTGAGTAGAGGACGACCCGTTCACCCTCTTTGTGGAGCTGCCCGCGGATGCCGTCGTATTTGTCCTCGACCCAGGCCTCACCGCCGACTCGCCGCATGATCGCCGTGGCGTCCTCTTCGGGCGACGCCAGCATGAACTGCAGCGGATGCATCAATCGCAACCGGGCCGATCGCAGGTCGCCGCGGCGGGCCAGCAACGCGACTTCGCCGAGGTCTCCGGTCAGCATGCCCGCCCAGGACACGTCGGCCAATGGGGCCCCGAACGCCTTCGCGATCCCCTCTTCGACGAGCCCGGCCCGAAGCCCGATGCGCAGGTCGCCGGTGAGGATCTTGCCG
>VBEW01000280.1 GCA_005889225.1 Chloroflexota bacterium
GTCCGCACCTTCATCGGGTACCGGGAGTATCCGAAGTACGGCATGGTCAGCCGCTACTTCGTCTACAAGCAGGCCTTGTTGGTAGAGGCCGGGCGCCTCGTGCAGGCGCACGTGCTGCGTGAGAAGGAGGACATCTTCTACCTCAGATTTCAGGAACTCCACGAGGTCGCGCGCACGGCCCAAGTGGATGAACAGCTCATCGCCCAGCGCAAGGACGCGTTCAGGTCGTATCAAGCGTTGACGCCGCCCCGAGTGTTCACGTCGGATGGCGAGGTCATTGCCGGGGCGTACCGACGCGATGGCGTGCCGGCCGGTGCGTTCGTCGGTCTGCCGGTTTCGGCCGGGACCGTCGAAGGGCGGGCGCGAGTCATCCTGGACATGGCGGATGCCGATCTCGAACCGGGCGACATCCTGGTCACGGCCTACACGGACCCCAGCTGGACCCCTCTGTTCGTCGCGATCGCGGGCCTGGTGACGGAGGTCGGGGGCCTGATGACCCACGGCGCCGTCATCGCACGGGAGTACGGTTTGCCGGCCGTCGTGGGGGTGGAACATGCCACCCGGCTGATCCGAGATGGGCAACGGATCCGCGTGCATGGAACGGACGGGTACGTCGAGATCCTGCCCTAGCCCTAGCAGGCCCGATGGCTACCTTCTCGGCTCGTACCGCATCGCCACTGCCCCCGAGCCGAACTCCAGCCGGCTCACAAGCTTCAAGTCGACATGCTTCGATAGCCCCGCGAACAACGTCGGCCCGTGGCCCGCTAGCCTGGGGTGCACCACGATCTCGTACTCATCGATCAATCCCAGCTCCGTCAACGCCAGTGGGAGCTTCACACCTCCCACGAACAGTCCCTTGCCCGACTCCCTCTTGAGTTGCTGAACGGCCTTGCCCAGATCCCCGCGCACGAGTTCCGCGTTCCAATCGACCTGCTCCAGGGTGCTCGACACGACGTACTTCTTTGCCGCGTTGATCGTCTGGGCGAAGTGTTCCATCCAATCAGGTCTCGCTCCCGTCGACGCCGGCGGCCGCCACGCTGCCTCCATCATTTCGTAAGTCACCCGGCCAAACAGGAGAGCATCGGCCTGCTCGAGGTTTTCCGCCGCGTGACGATGTAAGTCTTCGTCCGCGAACCCTTCACGATGATCGCAGCACCCGTCCAGTGTGACGTTGATGGAGTACCGAAGGGGTCGCATTTCGCAAGAGTACCGCCGATGGATACACCGGCGATGTGTCGCTTAAATAGTGATCTGTTGTATTTCGAACCGGATCCTGAAGGGCAGAACGCTGGAATTTGAACTGCAAAAGCCCTTCGATGCTTGGTCTCAGCGGCAAACAGTGAAAATGGCTGGGGCGCCAGGATTCGAACCTGGGAATGGCGGATCCAAAGTCCGCTGCCTTACCACTTGGCGACGCCCCAAATTGGTCCGGCCCAAGTATAGGGTCGAATAAAAGAACGGGCCGGAGCGAGTCGGCCCGTTCATGGACACCGGTAGCAGCGTTAATGCGGCATGGCGGTCTGGATGCTGTGCCACAGCTCGTGGACGGATTGGCCCAGCAGCATCAGAGCGCCGATCACCGTGATCCCGATCAACATCAGAATCAGGCTGTACTCCGTGTGCGCCTGGCCGACCTTATAGATCTTCACCGCGCCTCATCCTAGGGCCGCAGGCGCCGCCCACCATCCGACCAGTGGCCGGTTTAGCTACGCAACGGTCAGGCGGCCCCCTCCTGCGGAATCCGTATCCAGCCTTCCCGGATTCCGCGAGAAACCGCCTCGAGCTTCGAGTGCACCTTCAGCTTCGCGAGGATGTTCTGCACGTGCGTCCGGACCGTATTCGGTGACATCGTCAACCGCCGCCCCACCATCTCGTTGTCGTAACCCAGCGACAGCTCGCGGAGGACGGCCAGCTCTCTCGGGGTCAGTGGCGTGGCGGGACCCGGGTCATCCGGTTTCTGTATGCCGCGCAGCAACCGGGCAAGCATGTAGGGCGCGATCAGGGCCTCCCCCTGGGCCGCGCTGCGGACGGCCTGCACCACCTGGGCCGCCGACTCGTGCTTGCTAAGGTAGCCGGTGACGCCGGCCTGCACCGCCGAGCGCAGCACCGACTCCTCCTCATCGCTGGTCAGAATCACGATCTGGGTCTGCGGCCGCTCCTTCTTGATGGTCGCCGCCGCCTCGATCCCCGAGCCATCCGGCATGTGCACGTCGAGCAGGACCACGTCCGGCTGGAGCGCCCGCGCCCCATTGATCGCCTCCTGGACCGTTGCCCCCTTGCCCACGACCTCCATCCCCGGCTCGGTCCGGAGGATGGTGGCTAAGGCGTCACTGAAGACGGCATGGTCGTCGACGATGAGGACTCGGATACTTGCCACAAGGGTAAAACGAAGCTGAAGGTCGAGCCCTTGCCCCATTCGCTCTCGACCGCCATCTTCCCCTCGTGAGCCTCGACGATCGTGCGGGTGATGAAAAGCCCCAACCCGGAACCCCCAATGTTCATGGCCCGCTTGTCGAAGAGCCGGGTG
>VBEW01000098.1 GCA_005889225.1 Chloroflexota bacterium
CCCCGGCCGGTGGCAGGAAGGCCACCGTATTGTCCGCCGCGCGGAGGACCAGGAACTGGCCGGTCTCTGGGGCCTGGGCCTGGTTACCGACAAAGGTGTCGACCATCAGCAGGTACTTGTCGTCGGGGGCATACTCGAGCCGCAACTCATCATCCCGCCCCACGCCCCGGCCGGGAATGGCATTGAGGTTCAGCGTGGTGTCCTTGCCTGCGCGCCGGACGTGCAGCGACGCCTTGCCCGCCTGGTCGTGGACCAGGTAGGCGAGCGCCGCACCGTCGTGGCTGTAAGCGAAGGCCGGGACGTCGCCGCCGGCCGTGGCTTCGGTCGCGCTGGCCCGGGTACTCAGGTCGAAGCTGACGATGCGCGTCGATGCCGGATTGGTGCGGTCGGCATAGGCGATCTTCTGGGACGAGATGAAGCGTGCGTCCGGTGGCGGGCCAGCGCCCAGGGCAACCACCTGCTGCGGGGTGCTGCTGGCGGAGTCGTAGAGGAAGATCTCGCTGGCGTTGCTCGTTGATGCAGTGAAAAGCACCCGGTAGCCGGCCGCGGTTGTCGGGGTGGCGGACGGCGAGACGCCGCTCGGGCTCGGCGAACCGGAGACCGCGGCTGGTGACGGGCTGCAGGCCGCGAGCAGCGCCAGGAGGATGATCGAGCCAGGCCGGAACCGTTTCAGGACGCGGAACTCGCTCAAGGCTTGCGAGATTGTAACTCGGCTGACCCGGTGACACGGCGGCTTCGCAATTCCTTCGCAACCTGCCACAAGGCGGTGCGCATCCTTACGTTCGTGTATGCCGCCGATCGCGGCTTGCGTTTTACCGGCGGGGAGTTTTATGGAAACCGCAATGTTTTGGCGGACCCGCAGACGTGCGCGCGGTCAAACCATGACCGAATTTGCGCTCGTCGTCCCGGTATTGCTGCTACTGATCATGGGCGTGCTCGATGGCGCGCTGCTGATGTTCAGCGTGGGCACCGCGCGCTATGCCACCGCCGAGGGGTCCCGGATCGCCTCGACACTCGGCAACGCCGCGACCACTGACACCCAGGTCGTGCAGGTGATCCGCGACAACGTCGGCACCACCCGTCTGTTCGACGTCACGGAGATCGATATCTACAAGCTCAACCAGGATGGCAACGGCAACCTGACGCCCGACCCCACCTACTACAACCGCTATGCACTCGACGGCACCGCGATGACGTCGCCCGTGCCCTGGCCGCCGGCTCAGCGAAACGTAGGCAACGGCACGAGCGACTTCGTCGGCATCACCGTCAACTTCACCTACACCTGGAAGGCCGGCTTCTTCGCGCCGCTGGGACCGATCCGAACGACGGCGGTCTCATACGTGCGCCTGGAGCCCCAGAGTTACTGATATGAACCTCCGTCACGGTCGGCGCCGTGGTCGCGGCCAGTCACTCGCCGAAATGGCCGTGGTGATCCCCGTGCTGTTCTTCTTGCTGATGGGCGGCTTCGATGCCACGGTCATGATCGCGGACCGGGTGACGGGCGGCTTCGCCGTCCGGCAGGCCGCGCGACTGGCGGCGGAGCTCGGCGGATCACAGACCAACCCGAGCGCGACCACCGCACAAATTGACATGCAGATCGTGCGGAACGCGCTGGCGGTCGCTCGCGGGTTGACCTCCGCCACGGTGACCGAGATCGACATCTACGCGCCTTCACAGGCGGACGGAACCTACCGCAGTGGCGATCCGGTCGATCAGTACTTCATCAACGGCGGCGCGGTCAGCCCGGGTACGCAAACCTTTCCCATCCAGAACCGCAACCAGACTCCCCCGAACGAAACCTCGATCGGCGTCCGACTCGTCTGGACGTATGCACCGCCCGCCGGCATCTTTCCTCAAAATATGCGCATCGTGGAGTACGCCGTGATGAAGGCGTCTCCACTACTGCTGTGAGCGCCCGTTCGGTGCGGTCCGCCACGGCGTCGCCCCGCCGCCTGCGGGGCAAGGCCGGCCAGGCGATCGTGCTGCTGGCCCTCACCGGGACGCTGATGATCGGCGGAGTCGGGGTCGCGGTCGACCTTGCCGTCGGGTACATGTACAGCATCGCCGCAGAACGGGCCGCGTCGGCGGCGGCTCTCTCCGGCGTCGTCTTCATGCCCAACCAGTTCAATGGCGCCCAGGCGATCCCTGCCGGATCGCGCAACGACGCCACGGATCGCGCGATCGACGAGGCCAAGCGCAACGGCTTCGACCCGGCCAACACCCAGGAGGGCGTCGTCGTCGTGCCGGCAGCCATCTCCGGGAAGAGCAACCAGCTGCGGGTGACCGTCGCCAAGCAGGCGCCGGTGTTCTTCATGCAACTCTTGGGCTTCCGGCCATACCTGGTCGCGCGCACCGCGGTGGCCGCCTACCTTCCGCCTATCTCCCTCGGCCAACCGGGCAGCCAGGCCGGCTCGTCCCTTGGTGAGCTCGGCCGGACCCGATTCTTCTTTACCCGCGAGGAAGGCTGGGCCACGCCCCGGGGTCAAGGTGATGCCTACACGCCCACCCCGGCGGGGTCGAACGACGTCCACCAGCTGAGCTATACGAACGGCACCGAGCCCCGCGACCTGACGGTCGCGGATCGCGGCGGCTACGACTATCGCCTCACGGTGCCGAGCGGCGGGCCTGGTGGCGTGGTCCAGGTCTACAACGCCGCCTTCTCGCCCGACGGCACGGGAGGCTCGGCGAACTTCTGTGACAACAACAACCAGAACCCGGCAGCTCGTACCTGTGCGATCGGTGGCAACAACTGGTTCCACGAGGACGACGGCGGGCCGTTCGCCTTCGGCACCGCGGCGAACTACAGCGCCATGCGCTACACGCTCTATCGCGTCAACAACGCCTTTATCCGCGGCAGCGACGAGCTGCTGTCGCAGCTGACGGTGCTGCCGATCGATGCCCGGAACTGGACTGGCGCGTCGAAGCAGTACACGATCATGGGTGGACCCAACGCCGGGAAGACCGTTGACCAGCAGTACAGCGGCGCGCTACCCAGCAACATGCTGATCTACCACAACTGGGTCGACGTGACGAGCTACACCGGCCTGAACGATGGAGGCCTGGTCAACCTGCGGACCACTCCGGCGCTGAATAACTACCTGATCGGCGGCGCATTGGTCCCGGGCATCTACCGGCTCCGCGTGGACAGCCTCGACAACAATGCCGCCTCGTTCACCGGTGCATCGAACGGTGCCCACAAGGGTTACGCCGTGCGGGCCGTCAATGGCGACGTCAACCGCACCGCCTGCGCCACCTGCCAGGTCGCTGGCTGGAACGAGATCTGCTTCTTCACACCGTTTGACGCCGGCCCAGGCGGGAGCTTCACCATGAACCTGTTTCAGCTGACGCCCGACTACGCCGGCCTGACGGTCGCGATCGACATCTACGACGTGGGCGACATTTCGAGCTCAAACGGTAGGGTTGTGATCAACATCCTGGATCCGACGGGCGCCGTGGCGACGTCGCCCCAGGGCGTCAACATCTATGACCTGGGCGTGCAGCGATCCAACCTTCAGAGCGGCAACTATTCCGTGATCGCCAGCGCCCAGGCCGGAAACCAGACGGCCTCATTCGTGGCCACCGATACGAGCAACGGTACGACCCGCAACGGTCGCTGGGTCCATGTCGAACTGCCGGTGCCGTCCGGCTACAACCCACCCCCCGGACAGTACTGGTGGAGCATGCAGTACGTCACCGGGCCCGGCACGGTCGCGGTTGACACCGTCACCGTGGCGGTCGGCCTCAAGGGTGGGCCGGTCCACCTGCTGCCCTAGCGAACCCCCTATCATCCGCTGGTGCGCGGGCTGAAGGGCAAGGGTGTTGTGATCACCGGCGGTGGCAGTGGCATCGGCGCTGCCGCCGTGGCGCGGTTCCTCGACGAAGATGCCCGCGTGGTGGTGGTTGACCGCGATCCGGCCGCTTGTAAGCGAATCAAGAACAAGTTTCCAACGCTGGTCGAGGCGGTGGTCGCCGACGTTGCCGACGATCGTGCCGTCCACACCGCCTTCACGGAAATCGACGCGCTCCTCGAACGGGTGGACGTGCTCATCAACAACGCCGGCATCAGCATCCGGCATCGGTTCCTCGACCTTCCGCTTGCCGACTGGTCCCAGGTTCTCGCGATCAACCTGAATGGCGTCTTCAACGTGGCGCAGCAGGCCGCGCGCCGCATGGTCAAGGCGGGAGGCGGCGTGATCATCAATATGGGCTCGACGAACGGGATCGTCGGGCACCCGCTCTATGCCGACTACAACGCATCGAAGGCGGGCGTTGTGGAGCTAACTCGGACCATGGCCCTGGAGCTGGCGCCGACCGTGCGGGTGATCGCCGTCTGCCCGGGCTATGTGCTCACCCCGATGCAGGAAGCCGAGTACACGCCGGCGATGCTCGAAGACGTCAACCACAAGATCCCACTCGGCCGTCACGCGCGTCCGGATGAGATTGCCGCGCTCTTCGCCTTCCTTGCCTCAGACGAGGCGCCTTACATCACCGGGCAGGCGATCGTCATCGACGGCGGTGAAACGGCCGGTGGACTGGCCAGCCGCTAGCCAGCGGGTAGCCGTCCGCCCCTACACCCCGAGATGCCGCTTTTGCAGGTCGCGGTCCTCGCGAAACGTGTCGGCGGGACCTTCGTGCACCACCTGACCGCGTTCCAGGACGTACACCCGGTCGGCAACGCCCAGCGCCAGCGAGAGGTTTTGCTCCGCGAGCAGAATGGAAATCGCTTGTTCTCGGCGCAGCTCTTGAATCAGCTCGCCGATCGTACGAATCACAGGCAAGGCCAGGCCCTCCGATGGTTCATCCATCAGGAGCACCGTGGGTCGCGTCATGAGCGCTCGGCCAATAGCGAGCATCTGCTGCTCGCCACCTGACAGGGTCGAGCCCAGCTGCCGACCGCGTTCCGCCAGGATGGGGAACAGCCGGTAGACGTCGCCGGCGTCAGCGCCCCGCCTGGCCAACGCCAGGTTTTCCCGCACAGTCAGCGACTCAAAGATCCGCCGTCCCTGTGGCACCAGCGTGAGGCCTCGCCGCGCGATCGCATGCGCGGGTAACTCCGTGACGGGAACCCCATCGATCTCGACCGAGCCGCCCGCCGGGGCCACCGCGCCGGCAATCGCCATCAGCGTTGTCGTCTTGCCCGCTCCATTGCGGCCCAGCAAGGCCACAGCCTCACCGGGTTGCACTGCCAACGAGACGCCACGCACAACGGTGTTTCCGCCATAGGCGACCGCAAGATTCTTGACCGCCAGGCGCGCTCGAGGGCTAGTCGGCTCCGCCAAGGTAAACCTCCTGGACCCGTCGATTAGCCCGGATCTCGGCGGGGGTCCCATCGGCAATCAGCACGCCGTGGTCCAGCACCGACACCCGTTGGGCGATGGCGAAAACAACATCGAGGTCATGCTCCACAAGGATTACGGTGACCGCCTCCGGCAGGGCGCGGAGCCGCGTGACCGCGGCCTCTCGTTCAGCGCCGGACAGTCCAGCCATCGGCTCATCGAGCAACAGCAAGCGCGGATCGCGGGCCAGCGCCAGCTCGATCTCGACGATGCGTCGTTCGCCGTGGCCCAGCCGCCAGGCCAGTCGGTGCCGAAGCGCCGGCAGGCGAGCCATCTCCAGCCGCGACGACACTTCCGCGCCCACCTCACGCTCCAGCCGGCCGGGCCAGATGCGCGAGCCAACCTTCAAGCGGCTTCGGATCGCAATGGCGAGATTCTCGGCGACGGTCAGGTTGGCGAACAGCGTCGAACGCTGAAAGGTGCGGGCCAGCCCCAGCCGGGCCCGGCGCCAGACCGTGAAGCCGGTCACATCAGCGTCGTCGATCAGAACCTTCCCCGATGTCGGCCGCCGCTGACCGGTGATGACATCGAATAGCGTCGTCTTTCCCGCCCCATTTGGCCCGATCACGGCGCGTCGCTCGCCGCTCGCAACCTTGACGTTGACGTTTTGCAGCGCAGCCACCGCCCCGAAGCGCACCGTCACCGAGTTCGTCGACAGGTTCACGCCGCCCGCCGCCGCAGCAGTCCGTAAAGCCCACCCGGGAGGAAAAGGACGAAGGCAATGAAGACCACGCCTAACAGCAGCTGCCAGCGCTCGGCCAGGCCGCGAGCCGGCAGGCTCGACAAACCGAGCTGCAGGAGGACGACCACGATCGCCCCGGCCGCGGGTCCAACCAGTGATCGCGAGCCACCCATGATGACGGCAATCATTGCCAGACCCGACGTCGTCCAGAACGCGGTCGCCGGGGTGGCGGAGAAATTAAAGCTGCCACCGAGCATGCCGGCCAGACCGGCCAGCGCGCCGGCGATGATGAACGCGGCCAGCCGATAGCGGAAGGTTGGGTAGCCAAGCGATTCCATCCGGCCTTCGTTCTCGCGGATCCCTTCCAGCGTGTGACCGAAGGGCGACGCGACGACGGCCGCCAGCGCAAGGTAGACGATGATGGCGACCGTCAGCGTCAGGAAGTAGAAGTTGGCGGGCCGAAAGAGGCTGACATCGGCGGCAAATGGCAGTACCGGCCGTGGCACGCTGATCAACCCGATATCGCCGCCCAGGACATTCGCGAGCTGGTTGTTGGAGAGCACGCTCCATACCACCTGGGCAAAAGCAAGGGTCAGCATCAAGAAATAGATGCCGCGGGCGCGGAGGGCGAGCGCCCCCACGAGGGCGAGGGAAGCCCCGGCCATCAGTCCGACCGCGAGCAGGGGGAGGAGCGCCGAGCTGAGGTGCAACGCCCACAGCGCGCCGCCATAGGCGCCCGCCGCATAAAAGGCAGCATGGCCGAACGAGGGCATCCCCGCGTACCCAATGAGCAGGTCGAGGGACATGGCAAAGATGGCGAAGATCAGCGCCTGTGATGCGACGTTGATCCAGAAGCGATTGGGCGCCCAGGCGGGAACGCTAAGCAGGAATACCAGGAAAGCCGCCTGACCGAGCCAACGCCTGGGTCTTAATTGCCGCAGCCGGCTCACTGTCGCCGGCCGAGCAAACCCTGAGGACGAACCAGCAGGACGATCGCCATCACCGCGAAGATCGACGCCGCCTCAAACCCCCCAAGCACCAGCGGGCCGATGGCATTGGCGAGACCGATCAAGAGCGAGCCGAGGATAGCGCCCTCGATGGACCCTAGCCCGCCAACGACGACTACGACCAGAACCAGGACGAGGATGCTTTCATCCATCCCCGGGTACACCCCCAGGTACGGGCCGACGACCACCCCGGCCAGGCCGGCGAGGGCGGCGCCGAAGGCGAAGGTTCCGGTGAACACCCGCTTCAGGTCGATCCCCAGCAGGCCGAGCATCTCCCGATCCGCCACGCCGGCTCTCAGAATCGCTCCGACTCTCGAGCGGCGCCAGGCAAGGAGCAGGCCGAGGGCCACCACGCTGGCGAACAGGATCACGAAGAGCTTGTAGGAGGCGAAGGAAACGCCGAGGATGTGGACCGCGCCCTCCAGGCCCGGCGGTGTCGGCAGGCTGTGGGTCTGGGGACCGAATCGCCATCGAATCAGATCGACAAACACCAGGGTGAATCCAAAGGTGAGGAGGACCTGCATCAGGTGGCCTTCACGGTAGATCCGCCGAAAGAAGACCACTTCGATCAGGGCGCCGATCACGCCGAGCGCGACCGGCGCCGCGATCAAGGCCAGCCAGAAATTCCCGCTGACGCCGAGCACCGTCAGGCCGACGTAGGCACCCAACATATAGAAGGAACCGTGCGCGAGATTGAGCACGTCCATCAGTCCGAAGATCACAGAGAGGCCGGCTGCGAGCAAGAAGATCAGCCCGCCGAAGGCGAGCCCGTTGAGAACCGCCGAGAGGGCGACTTCGATCGGCTGAGCTTACACGGGGTGGTTACTGGCCAGGATCGGCGACGCTGGCGATAGTGGTTTTCACCTTGTTCACATATCCCAGGCTGGGATCTTTGACCAGTTCACGGATGTAGATCGGGTTGACGACGTTGTTCGTGGCCGAGTCGAAGCGGAAGTCGCCTCGTGGGCTCTTGAACTTCACGGCGGCGATCGCTTTGAGGAAAGCCGGCTTGTCGTCCGTCTTGCCCTTGACGGCGTTGAGCGCTTCGGCGATCACCCGGGCCGTGTCGTAGCCCTGCATGGCGAACACATCGGCCAGCCTTCCATACCTGCTCTTGTAGGCAGTCGTGAAGTCCTTGTTCTCTTTGTTGTCGAGGGTATATGCCCAGTGAAGTCCGGTGATGGCGCCCACCGGCGACTTGTCACCGATGGCCTGGGTCACGTCCTGCTCGACGCCGAAACCGGCGCCGGTCACCTTGATATTCGCGAACAGGTCGACCTGCTTGGCCTGGGTAAAGAAGTTGTTCGCATCGGTTCCGGAAAGGAAGAAATAGATGGCCTCTGGTTTGCTGGCTCGGATCTGGCTGATGTAAGTGGAGTAGTCCTGGTTGTTGAGCGGCGGCTTGACCTCCGCCAGGATGGTCCCGGTGAAGGTTTCCTTGAAAGCACCGGCCGCCTCGCTGCCGGCCGCGTAGTTGGCATAGAGCAGGGTCACCTTCTTGGTGATGTTCTCGGCGACGTAGGCGCCCATCGGATGGCTGGGCTGCCAATTGCTGAAGGAGGCGCGATAGATGTAGGGCGACTTCTTGGCTCGGCTGAGCACGTTAGCGCCGGCGTTCGCGATCAAGGTGGGCATGGCGTTCTGGTCGAGGTAATCGCGAGCGCCGACGGCGTCAGGGCTGGCCACGTAGCCGGCGATCATGTCGACGTTGTCCTGCTCGACAAGTTTCCGGGTCTTGGCCAGGGCGACATCGGGGGTTGCCTCTTCATCCTCCAGAAGCAGCACGATCTTTCGGCCGCCAGCTTTATTTCCGACCTTGTCGAAGTAGAGCTTCATGCCGTTGGTGATACTCGTGCCCAGCTCCGCATAGACCTTGGACGAGGGCAACACCGCGCCCACCTTGAAGTCAGGTCCGGTGGCTCCACCTCCGGTCGGCTCCGCCTGGCCGCACGCCGCCAGGCCGATCGTCGCCGCCCCGGCGAGCCCCGCCTGCAGCACCTGGCGACGGGTCAGCGCATCATCGAGCCCGAGTCCAAGGAAAGCATCGGACGACTTGGCCATCTCCTTCCCTCCTACCTACCCCTATACGGCTGTGCCGCCAGTATCCGGGGGTCGATCGTACGTTGTCAATGCAGGCCTGCCGCTTCGCCAGCGTTCCATACCTGTGAAGCCCTGGCTGCTCATGATCGTGACTGTGGCACTGACGGCCTGCGGCGCTGCCAGCTCCGGGTCGGCCCCAACGCCGGTCCCTTCCCCGGTGGCCGACCTCATTCATGAGTTGCAAACCCAGCCCCCGGCGAATCCCCCGGCGTATATCGCCAGTTATGAATACCAGGGTCGGGTCGTCTATTACGTCCCGCCGCGATGCTGCGACATTTTCAGCGACCTCTACGATGCATCAGGCCAGCTCATCTGCCACCCGGACGGCGGACTCGCCGGGCACGGCGACGGCCGCTGTCCCGACTTCCTGAGCCAGCGAACGAAGGAGACCATCCTCTGGCGGGGCCACTAGCGCCAGCTGGTGGCAGGACTCAAGTGCGAATTCGGGCCCCAAAAGCCCTTCCGATGACGGCACCGCCAGCCAACGCCGCCGCGAGATTGCCCAGTAAGG
>VBEW01000281.1 GCA_005889225.1 Chloroflexota bacterium
CCGAAGGGGTCGCATAACTCGAGGATCGTATTCGGATTTTGGGGGGTCTCAACGCGTCGCGACCGTCCACTCACCGTGCGGCTCAAGGTTTGACACGGCGCTCGTACAACCGTATCGTTGTATCGGTGCAGATCACCGCGTCCGACTTCGACCCCGTGTTCGCTGCCCTCGCGGATCACACCCGCCGCGACATCGTCCGCCGCGCGATCAGCGCAGAGGAGGGCATCCTCGAGCTCGCCAGCCATTACCCGATGAGCTTTGCGGCGGTCCAGAAGCACGTCGCGGTTCTCGAGCGCGCCGGCCTGATTACGAAGCACCGCATCGGCCGCCGCAGGGTCGTCCGCACCAACCTCGAGGCGCTGCTCATCGCGCGCCGCCTGCTCGACCAGTACGAGGCGCTGTGGCTGGCTCAGATCGGCCGAATGGACGAGCTCATCGCTGAGAGGGCCGGCGCCGTGGGCACCGTGGAGACAAAGGAGAGCAAACGATGACCGTCACGGCTGTCCGCAAGGATCCCCTTAGGCTCACCCTGACCGTTGAGTCCGAATTCGATGCGTCGGTCGAGCGCATTTGGCAGCTGTGGGCGGATCCGCGCCAGCTCGAGCGCTGGTGGGGGCCGCCGACCTACCCTGCCACCTTCACCAAGCACGATCTGGCGCCTGGCAGTCGCGTCGAGTACCACATGACGGGGCCGACGGGCGACCAGCCGCACGGCTACTGGGACGTCCTCGAGGTCGAGCCTCTACGTCGCATTCTCTTCCGCGACTGCTGTGACGACGCGGACGGCACACCAAGGCCGATGAACACTGTCCGCGTCGGCATCGAAGAGGTCGCCCTAGGACGCACGCGCATGTCGATCGAGATCGCGTTCCCCAGCACCGAGGCCATGGAGCAGGCCTTGGCAATGGGCACGGACGAGGGCCTGAGCCAGGCCGTCAGCCAGATCGATCCCATCCTCGCCGAAGAAATCATCCGGCGCTAGATCGAGCGGAAAGCGGTTGTGACCACTTCAACCAACCAACGACAAGCTCAGCGAGGAGAGAACTGCGACTATGAAACTGACGACCACGACCAACGTCTCGGTGGACGGCGTGATGCAGGGGTTGGGCGGATCTGACGAGGATCGCAGCGGCGGCTTCGACCGCGGCGGGTGGGCCATACCACTCGTCGACGCCGAAACCGGGGACTATCTAAACCAGGTCTACGGCGGCGCGGCGGCATTCCTCTTTGGCCGGCGGACGTACGAGATCTTCGCGCGCTCCTGGGGAGTGACCGATCCGAGCACGAGCCCGATCGCCGCCGGGCTGAACAGCCGGCCCAAGTACGTGGTGTCGACCAGCCTCGCCGACCCGCAGTGGGCGGGCACGACTGTCCTGCACGGCGACGTCGCGTCGGCCGTCGGTGATCTGAGGGCGCATCAAGACGGCACACTGCTGGTGCCCGGCAGTGGTGCCCTCGTCCGATGGCTGCTCGCCAACGGCCTGGTCGACCAGCTCGACCTGCTCATCTATCCCGTCGTCATCGGCCAGGGCACGCGACTGTTCCCCGATTCCGGTCCGGACCTCGCGCTCGACCTGGTCAACTCGCGGACCACTTCCCGGGGCATCACCATCCAGACCTATCGGCCTCTCGGCCGTCCGGAGTACGCAACCGCGGTCGACCCCGAAGACGTCATGCGCGACGCGACCTCGGGTCGGCGCAGCTAAAACACGTCCAAGATCCGTCCACGCCTCATCGCAGACCTAGCTGCCCGGCGCTCGACTGGTGGTCTGGCGCTCCGCATGACAACCCCGACAAACCTGCGTCGACACGGCATGGTCGGTCTGTGACACGGCAGGTGACGACGACCGAGCAAGATATCCGGAACGATCTCAGCGGGCATGCCGAGCGGATCTCAGCTTCGATTGAGACGGACGCCTTGGACAATGAGTGCCTTGAGAGCGGACGCGTCGATGGCGTCACCCTCGTGGAAATCGATGGCACGAACCGTCTTGCTGTCCAGACGCGTGTTGAAGAGGCCTTTCGGATCCTTCAGCTGGGCCCCTTTTGGAAACGTCAGCCTAACCGCGTTCTTGAGGGCCTCGCCGATGCAGACGATGCCGTCGTGGGACCAGACGGGCACCCCCTCGGGGCGGGAGGGCTTCTTCCACTTCACCTCTTCGATTACGCCCGGGTCGGCGCCCCTGACAAGAGCCCGCAGTTGGCTCAACCTCTCACCCCTCCAGCCGGCCATCCTGCGGACGATGTCATCTATCTGTTGGGACGCGGATGCGTCGCTCATGCCGACGCTTTGCTGCGGCTGCTCAGCACCCAGCGGACCGAAGGGCTCAGTTCCTTGTCCTTGCGGTGGATGCAGCCAAGCCAACAACACGGCCGCCGCTTCCCCTCCAGCAGCTCGGATTGCAATCGCTGGATGTGCTGGCTTCTCGTTTCGGCTTTCTTCGGCCAGAGCACCCAACAGATCCATTCATTGCGGGCAAGAGGCGTGAGGTCTTGCCACGCCGCCAGAACCTTTGGGTTGGCAATCAGGACGCGTCTCAAATCCACCGGGACG
>VBEW01000018.1 GCA_005889225.1 Chloroflexota bacterium
CAGCAAGCACGCACCGATCCACGTGACGGTCACCTACCGGCAGCCGGTCAGCTCTCCGTTAATCCGGCTGTTCGTGGGCGAGACCTTTACAGCCAGCGGCGATGGCTGGAGCCAATAAAGCTAAACTCACGTCGGCATGGGGGAGCCGCAGTATCACATCCGCGCGCAACCGGGTGACGTCGGCGAAGCAGTGCTTCTGCCTGGCGATCCGGGTCGGGTCGAATCGATCGCGAAGTTGCTCGACCGCCCCCGACTGATTGCCCGCAACCGCGAGTACGTCACCTACACCGGCAACGTCAATGGGCGTGCCGTATCGGTCTGCTCAACCGGCATCGGGTCCCCGTCGACTGCGATCGCCGTTGAAGAGCTCGCTGCCATCGGCGCGAGGATCTTTCTCCGCGTTGGAACGACCGGATCGATTCAGTCGCACGTAGGCTTTGGCGACCTGGTGGTCGCCACGGCGGCGGTCCGCGACGAGGGAACGACGCCGGGCTACGCACCGCTGGGGTATCCTGCGGTCGCCGACTTCGAGTTGGCGCAGGCGATGCTCGGAGCGGCGCGCGGGCTCAAGCATCGGGTCCACGCCGGGATCGTTCGCAGCCATGACTCGCTCTACACCGACCTGCACGCCGCCGCCATGCCCCGCCGCGAGGAGCTCGAACAGGCGCTCCGGGTCTGGCAGCGGGCCCAGGTTCTGTGCAACGACATGGAATCGTCGGCCATCTTTGTCATCTGCGGCCTGCGTAAACTCCGTGGTGGCTCGGTGCTCACCGTCGTCAACGAGCCTGGAGAAGCCGATATCGATCCCAAGCGGGTGGCCGCGCTGGATCTCACACCAATGTTCCAGGTCGCGCTGGTCGCGATCGGTCAGCTCGCGCCGGTCCAGGCCTAGATGGACATCGGCGAAACCGTCACGTTCCGCTCGCGCGATGGGTGGCGACGCTGGCTGGCCAGGCATCATGACGATAAGAAAGAAGTCTGGCTCGTCTATTACAAAAAGGCGTCGGGCAAATCCGGTGTGAGCTACGACGAGTCCGTCGAAGAAGCGCTGGCCTATGGGTGGATCGACGGCCTGACCAAGTCCGTGAACGAAATTAGCTACGCGTCTCGGTTCACCCCGCGCAAACCGAAAAGCAACTGGTCTGCATCGAACATCGCCCGCGTCAAAAAGTTGCTCAGGGAGGGCCGCATGGCTGAGCCCGGTCTCGCCGCGCTGCCTTCGGTATTTTCCCGCCCACGCTCGCGAGGGACGGCCAGGGAGGGGACCTCATGACGCTGCATATCGTCGAGCACCCACTGGTTGCCCACTACCTGACGCGACTGCGCGACAAGGAGACAACGCCGGACGAGTTCCGGGAGGCATCCGACAAAATCATCACGTTGTTGCTATACGAAGCGACGCGCGACCTCCGATCCCATACGTTCACGATGCAAACGCCGCTCGAGCCGACAGAAGGTCATGCGATCGACGACCGGGTGGTCGCGGTCCCGATTTTGCGCGCGGGGCTGGGGCTGGTGGGGCCCGTGCTCGCGCTGCTGCCGCACGTCACCGTCGGCTATATCGGCCTGGAGCGGGACGAACGAACCGCGATCGCCTCGCGGTACTACGTCAAGCTGCCTCCCGACATCAAGGGCAAGGCCGTCATGATTCTCGACCCAATGCTCGCCACCGGCGGAACCGCAACAAAGGCCGTTGAGATCATGAAGGAATACCAGCCGGCGAGCGTTCGCCTAGTGTGCGTCGTCGCGGCTCCCGAGGGGATCCAGGCCCTGCAGGCAGCCCACCCGGACGTCCAGATCTTCACGGCGGCGGAGGATCGGCAGTTGAACGCCCAGAAATACATCCTGCCGGGACTCGGCGACTACGGCGATCGCCTCTTCGGTACCTGACCGCCAGCATCTTAGTATTCGTGACTTGCCTGCTGGTCCTCGTGCAGGCCGGCGCCAGCGGGACCAGGTCCAGCGCCGATCCCATCGGAACGCCGACGCCTGGGTGCACTACCGAGTTTCGAGTCGCCTTTGTTACTGATGTTGCCGGCCTGCAGTCCACCGGCGATGCGGACGGATGGCGGGGTGTCGGCGATGCCCTGCGGGACCGTCCCTGTACCCGTGCCCGGCTCATCGTCCCATCGCGTCCGTCCGAGTACCGGAACGCACTGCGGGCTGGCGCCGACGCGCACGATGACCTCGTGATCGCCGCCAGCTTCCTGCTGACCGACGCCGTCGTGGACGCGGCGCGGGCCAATCCGGGGACCCGCTTCGTGCTCGTCGACCCCCTCGTGGCGACGCCCCGTTTGGGCAACCTCGCCGTGCTCAGCTTTCGCGAGGACCAGGCCGCCTACCTCGCCGGGGCGCTGGCGGGCTTGCTGACTCGGTCTGGGGTGGTCGCCGGCGTCTACGGACCGGATGGGGCGACGGATTACGTTCACCGGTTGGGCTTCGAGTACGGGGCCCGCTACGCCCGGCCGGGCGTGCGGGTCCTGGGCGCCTACCAACCGGCTTCGGAAGGCGCCCCCTATGCCAACCCGGGCTGGGGGGCTGCCCAGGCTCGCGCGTTCATCGCTCAGGACGCCGACGTCATCTTCGGCGCCGGGGGCACCACCGGGCGCGGAGCATTAGAGGCCGCGACACAGGCAGGTACGTCCTGCATCGGAGCCGAGGCAAGCGACTCGTCCGGCTGCCTGCTGACCACCACCGTCAAGTTCATCGACCGTGGCGTTCGGAGCACTATCGTCGAGGCCGCCGCGGGCGACTGGTCGGGCGGTGTTGCCGCGCTTGGCCTTGCCGAGGGCGCGGTCGGGCTCGGGCCGATCCGGCGATCGCTGCGCGCCGATATGGGGCGGCGGCTTCAGCAGATCGCTGATGAGCTCGCCGCGGGCACCCTGTCGACCGGCCTCTGACGCCGTCACGGGTCGCGAAGGATTTCCAAGAATTAGGTGTTACAATTCGCCCCGAATCGAGGGGTATTCGCAACTGACTTTGAAGGGGAGGACGTATGAGGAAGCCACCCGTCCGTTTGCTTAGCCTTGGTATCTGTCTCTTGCTGGCCACCTTCGTGGCGGCCTGCGGCGGCACGAGCACGGGTCCCGCGGCCAAGACGTTCAAAATCGGCCTGGTCACGGACACCGGCGGTCTCAACGACAAGAGCTTCAACCATCTGGCGGCCCTCGGCCTCAGCAAAGCCGCCTCGACCGGCAACATCTGCTCCAGCCTGACCTGTAAGGGCGAGCTGGCGGTCCAGGGCGACGTCACGGAATCCCACGCGAATTCCGATTACGTCCCAAACCTGACCAACTATGCGACGCGCGGCTATGACCTGGTCATCGGGGTCGGCTTCCTGATGGCCGAGTCGATCGGGACGGTCTCCGGGAACTTCCCCAATATTCACTTTGCGATCATCGACGGAGTCGGTGCCGATGCCAAGGGCAACGACCTGAAGCACGCCAATGTCGAAGGCCTCCTGTTCAAAGAGCAGGAAGCCGGCGCGCTCGTCGGCACCATCGCCGGCGTTCTCGAGAAGAACAGTGCCGGTGCCAAGAAGAAGAACACGATCGGCTCGGTCGGCGGCATCAAGATCCCGCCGGTCGATCACTACATTGCCGGTTACCAGTGGGCGGCAAAGCAAGTCAATCCCTCGATCAAAACGCTCAACGGCTACTCGAATAACTTTTCCGATCCAACCAAGTGCGCCGGAATCGCCGCCAACCAGATCTCCCAGGGCGCGGACATCCTGTTCCAGGTGGCCGGCGGCTGCGGCAATGGGGTGCTAACCCAGGCCGGGAAAGATGGTGTCTGGAGCATCGGTGTCGACGCCGATCAAAAAGACGTCGATAAGTCCGTCATCGCCAGCGCGCTGAAGCGGGTCGACGTTGCAACCTACGACGCCATCAAGGACGTCAAGAACAACGCGTTCAAGGGTGGCATCAAGAGCTTTGGCCTGGCCAATGACGGTGTCGGCTACCAGGCGGACAACCTGACCCTGCCCGCCGACGTGATGACGGCGGTCCAAGACATCACGTCCAAAATCAAGTCCGGATCGGTGACCGTGCCGGACGTGGTGCCGTAGAAGTAAATTGAAGCGGCCAGATGGCCGCCGCAGTTAAACCCAGCGCCCGGAAGGGGCCGCCGAGGATCCTTCGGCGAGCCAGCCGGGCGCTGGGCGTTCCCCTCGCTTCGGTCCTCATCGCCTTTGTGGCTGGTGCCATCATCGTGGCCGCCACCGGGGGAAATCCCCTCCAGGCCTATCAGGCTCTGATTTGCGGCGGGTTTGGCCTGTTCTGCTTTGGGGGCGAACCATCGGTGTTGCAGCTGTCCAACACCCTGGTGTTCGTGACGCCACTGATCATGGCCGGCATCGCGGTGGCACTCCCCTTCCGGGCCGGCATGTTCAACATCGGCGCCGAGGGGCAGCTGATCATGGGTGCCATCCTGGCGACCACCGTCGGGATCCACTGGTCCGGCCTGCCGGCGGTGCTGCTGGTCCCCCTGCTGCTTCTAAGCGGCGCCGTCGGCGGGGCGCTCTGGGGAGGCATCGTCGGCGTGCTCAAGGCGACCACCGGGGCGCACGAGGTGGTCACCACGATCATGCTCAATTTCGTCGCCCAATGGTTCTTGCGGTTCCTGATCATCGGCGGTCCGTTGCAGCTCCCGGGCGGCAGCTCGAAGTCATCGCCGATTGGCGGCAATGCCCAGCTCCCGACCCTCCTCCCCCACGACAACACGATCATCTTCGGGCTTCCCGGTGCCGTCTATCGCGCGCACACCGGGATCTTTATCGCGCTGCTCGCCGCCGGCGTCTTCGGCTTCTTGCTCTGGCGCACCTCGCTCGGTTACGAGATCCGGGCGGTGGGTCAGAGCCAGCGGGCCGCCCGCTATGCGGGCATCAGCGTCCGGCAAACCCTGATCGTCACCATGCTGATCGCCGGCGCGTTTGCGGGGCTGGCCGGCGCCGTCCAGATCGCGGGCGTGGACCACAACCTGACCGACCAGTACTTCAGCGACACCACCGGCTTCGATGCCATCGCGGTGGCCCTGCTCGGACTGAACTCCGCGGTCGGCATCATCCTGTCCGCGATTCTCTTCGGCGCGTTGCACGCCGGTGGCTCGGTCATGCAAAGCGATGCCGGGGTGTCGGGAAACCTCGTGTACGTCCTCCAGGCCTTGATCCTGTTTTCGATTGCGGCGAACTTTCTGCGCACCGTCAAGCTCCGACTCCCCTCGGTCGGCCGCGTGCCGCTTACGCCGGAGGCCGACGCCGCCGCCGCGGCCGTAGCCCAGGAAACCGACACGACGCTGGCGGGCGACGACAAGGATATCGCGTGAGTTTCTTTACCGACATCTTCCGGCTCATGGGGACGCCCGAACTCTGGCACGCATCGCTGCAGTATGCGGCCCTCCTGCTGCTGCCCGCCCTCGGTGGGGTCATTTCCGAACGATCCGGCGTCGTCAACATCGCCATGGAAGGCATGATGCTGACGGGGGCCTTTTTTGCCGTCGCGGTCGACCTCGCGGTACACAACGTCTGGATCGCCGTTCTCGGCGCCATGCTCGCGGGCGGCCTGATGGCGCTGATCCACGCCGTTGTCTCGATTCGCTACCGCGCCGATCAGATCGTCTCCGGCGTCGCCATCAATATCTTTGCCGCCGGCATCACGGTTTTCCTTGTCAACCGGATCTACGGGCTGGCCGACGTGGGCCAGGTGCCATCGAGTGACGCGCTGCCGAATTGGCACATTCCCATTCTCGGCGACATCCCATTCCTGGGCCGTGTCTTCTTCCAGCAGAACATCATGGTGTACGTGGCGCTACTCCTCCTGGTGGCGATCCAAATCTTCCTGTTCCGTACCCGGCTGGGGCTGCGGATCCGTTCGGTGGGCGAGCACCCACAAGCCGCCGATACGGCCGGCATCAACGTCTACACCCTCCGCTATGGTGCGGTCGTCACCAGTGGCTTGCTCTCGGGCCTGGCGGGAGCCTTTCTCTCGATCGGCATCGCGAACACGTTTGTGCCCGGCATGACGGACGGGCGAGGCTATATCGCGCTGGCGGCGATGATCTTTGGTAAGTGGACGCCGATCGGGGCCTTCGTGGCCACGTTGATCTTTGGCTTCGGTCAGGCGATCTACGATGCCAACTCGAGCATACATGTGTCGCAGTACTTGCTCAGCATGACGCCTTACATCCTGACGCTCGTGGTGCTGACCGCCGTGGTACGCCGGAGCAGCCCGCCCGCGGCTGACGGCATTCCTTACGTGCCAGGAGCCGAATGACCGAGCAGCCTCTGGCCATCGAGATGCGTGGGATCACAAAGCAATTTCCTGGCGTTTTGGCGAACGACCGGGTCGACCTGGAAGTCCGCCAGGGCGAGATTCACGCGCTCGTCGGCGAGAACGGCGCCGGCAAGAGCACGCTGATGAATATCCTGTACGGCCTCATCAAGCCGGACGCTGGTGAGATCAAGATCGATGGACAGCC
Source organism: Chloroflexota bacterium (assembly GCA_005889225.1). Taxonomy (GTDB): domain Bacteria; phylum Chloroflexota; class Dormibacteria; order CF-121; family CF-121; genus CF-13. Next base: position 6,475 of record VBEW01000018.1, read on the forward strand.
GGTCGTGATGCAGGGGCCGCGCGACGCCATCCGCCACGGGATCGGCATGGTCCACCAGCATTTCATGCTGATTCCGGTCTTCACCGTCGGCGAGAACGTGGTCCTCGGCCGGGAGCCCGCCGCCGCCGGCGATTTCTATGACCACGCGCGAGCCAAGGAGGCCATTACCGCGTTGACCAGGCGTTACGGCTTGGCCCTGGACCCCGATGCCCGCGTCGGTGACCTGCCGGTCGGGCTGCAGCAGCGAGTGGAGATCGTAAAAGTTCTCTACCGCGGCGCCAACATCCTGATCCTGGATGAGCCGACCGGAGTGCTGACACCTCAGGAAGCCATGGAACTCTTCGGCGTTCTGCGCGACCTGGTGAGCACCGGCAAGACGATTATTTTCATCTCCCATAAGCTGAAGGAAGTCCTCGAGATCTCCGATCGCATCACGGTGATGCGGCGTGGCAAGGTCGTTGGCCATCTGCTAACGAAAGAAACCAACGAAGCCGAGATCGCCCGCCTGATGGTCGGCCGCGACGTGTTGCTGCGCGTCGATAAGAAGCCGGCAACACCGGGACCGGTCGCTTTGCGCGTCGAAAACGTCACCGCGCTGTCGGACCGGGGCATCCCCGCACTGCGGGGCATTTCGTTCGAGCTGCACCAGGGTGAAATCCTCGGTATCGCCGGCGTGGAAGGTAACGGCCAGAGCGAGCTGGTCGAAGTGCTGGCCGGCACCCGACGACCGACCAGCGGCCGCGTCCTGCTCGGCGATCGCGAGGTCGAACATCTGGGTGCCGCCGCGATCCGGTCGGCGGGCGTCAGCCACATCCCCGAGGACCGCCGAGGTGCCGGGCTGGTCTTGAATTATTCCGTTGCCGACAACTTGATCCTGGGCCGGCAGCGAACGCCGCTCTTCTCACGGGACGGCATCATCCTGCGGCTCAAGGCGATCCTCGACTGGGCACGGCGCTTGATCAAAGAGTTCGACATCAGGACGCCGAGCTCCACAACACCCGCCCGAACGCTGTCCGGCGGCAATCAACAGAAGATCATCGTGGCCCGTGAGATGGCCAGCCAGCCGCGCGTGCTGCTGGCGGCGCAGCCGACCCGGGGCGTCGACATCGGCGCGATCGAGTTCATTCACCGGCGTCTGGTCGCGCAGCGCGACGAGGGCGCCGCCGTCCTGCTCGTCTCGGCCGAACTCGACGAAATTCGGTCGCTCAGTGATCGCATCGCCGTGATGTACGAGGGGCAGATCGTTAGCATCGAGAATGCCGACACGCCGGAAGAGCGCCTCGGTTTGCTGATGACTGGAGGTGGAGCCGGCGAACGGCTCGAGGCCGGGTAGCCGGCCAGGCGCCGCCTGGCAAGCCGTCGCCCTTGGTCTGGGTCTGGCGCTGGCCGCCTGCGGACCGTCGGCGCAGCCCGCCGATTCGTCAGTCACGCGCGTCTGCATCGCCACGAATGCCGACGGGCTGACGCCCCATACGTTCAACCAGCAGGCGGCCGACGGCGCCCGCGCCGCCGGCGCCCAGGTCCAGGTGATCGCCTCGCACACCGCGTCGGACTATCTGGCCAACATTCAGCGATGCATCGCGAACCACGCGGACCTGGTGGTCGCGGTCTCGCCGGACATGGCGACCGCCGTCGCGCGCGCTGCGCAGCTGCATACGACGCAGCGCTTTGCGCTCGTCGACGCGATGCCCGTCGATGAGAACGGCCAGAGCCTCGAGCTTGGCAATGTGACGGACTTACTGTTCAAAGCGCAGGAGCCGGGTTACCTGGTCGGCGCGCTGGCCGGCCTCATGGAAAAGAACAAAGTCGGCAGCGCGGCGCATAACATGCTCGGCATTCTCGGATCAAACCACACTCCGGCCGTCGACGCGTATATCGCGGGCTACATCGCCGGCGCCAGGAGCGTCAACCCGACGCTTACGTGGAAGATCACGTACTCGGACTCTCAGGACACGGCGTTCTGTAAGCAACTCGGCCTCACCCAGATCTCTGCCGGTGCGGACATCCTGTTCGAAGTTACTGGCCGTTGCGCGTCCGGCTACATCGATGCCGCGTACGACGCCTCCGCGTACGCCATTGGCTCGGACAACGACGAGGCGTATCTCAGCCCGGCCGTCATCACCAGCGCATTGAAGCGGGTCGACAGGGTCGTCGCGATCACGATTCAGAGATTATCCACGGGCCAGTTCAAGTCCGGACAGCAGGTCTTCTCCACGCCGGACGACGCCACCGGGTTCAGCAGCCCGAGCAGTGTCGTCCCCCAGGATGTCATCAATCAGGTGCTCGAGATTCGTTCGAAGATCCGAAGTGGCGCCATCGTTCCACCGGACCAGATTTAGCCCTTGACTCGCGCCTGGCGGAGCTTCGCCTCCGCGTCCACGAACTCATGGCGCAGCCGGGCTCGGCTCACCTCGTCAGCGAAACCTCCCTCGAGCGCCTGCAGATTCATCGCCCAGATCTGTTCCGGCGAACAACCAAGTGCAGCTACGGCGTTCTGGAATTCCCGTGAAAGCGTGATGTGGGAAACCGTCCGGGAGTCGGTGCTGATCGTGACCTTGATGCCCTGCTCGTAGAAGCGCCTGAGTGGATGCTCCTGGAGCCGCCGGACCGCTTTGGTTTGAGCGTTGCTGGTCGGCGCCGTGTCCAGCTGGACACCTTTTTCTCGGATGGTGGCCAGCACCTCGGAATCTTCTTGCGCCCTGATGCCGTGGCCCAGACGGCGGGCTCCCATCGAGATCGCTTGCCGTACGCTTTCGGGACCGGCCGCCTCGCCCGCGTGGATCGTGATGTTGAGGCCCAGCGACCGTGCGAGTCGAAAGGCATCTTCGTGCAGGATGGGCGGGTGTCCAGCATCGTCCCCGGCAAGGTCAAAGCCGATGACCCCGTCGCTGACGAACCGGCCGGCAACCTGGGCGAGCGCCAGGTTCTGCGCCGGTGGCATATCGCGCAGGGCCGTCACGATGATGCCCCCCTCGAGCCCGAAGTCCTTGCGTCCCCTTGCCCAGCCGCCCAGTACGGCGCGGATCACGTCGGTGAGCGAGAGTCCTTGCTGCACGTGCAGCCATGGCCCGTAGCGAAT
>VBEW01000282.1 GCA_005889225.1 Chloroflexota bacterium
GCGATGGCAAGCCCGAGCCCCGCACCAGGTGAACCCGGGCCCTTGACGAAGCGCTCGAAGACCTGCGAACGGACCTCCTCGGGGATGCCCTCTCCGGTATCGCGCACGGCGATGCTGACTGCCTCGCCGGAACGACTGGTGCTCACGGTGACACTGCCGCCCGACGGCGTGTGACGGATCGCGTTGGAGAGCAGGTTGGCCAGCACACTGCGGATCCGCACCGGGTCGGCATCGATAGCGGTCGTGTCCGCCGCGATCTCCGCGGTCAACCGGACGCCGCCACCGTCCGCCAGGCTTTGAAAAGCGGCCAGGCTACTGTTGACCAGCACGCCGACCTCGACCGGTTCGCGGTGCAGCCGCAGGCTTCCGACGTCGGCGAGCGTCATCGTGCCGAGCGCTTCGACCAGCGTTTCCAACGACGCGGTCGCATCCAGGATCGGCGCGACATGAGGCGGGTCGCCGGGATACACCCCATCCCCGATGCCTTCGGCCTGTCCGCGGATGATGGCCAGCGGCGTACGGAACTCGTGGGTCAGGTCGGCCACGAAGGCCCGGCGGTTGCGATCCGTAGTGGCCAGCCGCGCGCTCATCGCATTGAAGGCGCGGGCAAGCGTCCTTACCTCGCTCGGGCCGTGCTCCGCTACCTGAGCTCCGTAGTCACCCGCCTCGATCCGACCGGCGGCGTCAACCAGGTCGCCGACGTTGACCGCCATCCGCCGGAATCGGCGGCTAGCGCGGATGACGAGGACGACAAACAGCAGTAAGGACGCGACCGCGAGGATCCTGATGGGCGGGTGGGCGTGGATCAGCCCGACCGCGGTCCCGACCAGCACGATGCCGATGGCGAGAACCACGGCGATCAGCAAGAAG
>VBEW01000117.1 GCA_005889225.1 Chloroflexota bacterium
GATTCACCTCGGTGATCCGGGTTGCCCAGTTGCCGAGCGCGGTTCGCGTGCCGCCGCAGCTCGCGCCGGTTGCGATGTAGGTGTCGAGGTCGCAAGTCTGGGCGATGTACTCCGACGCAATCCAGATGTTGCTTCCATCGACCACGGCCGCACCGTAGTCACCCCACCGCGGGCGGGGCGGATTGGGCGCGTTGTAGACGGCCGTGCCGGTGAACCCGTCGGCGGGGCCGAGCCCGCCTGCCGCCACCTGGATAGGTCCGACGCCGGACTCATTGATCGATGCGAAGGCCGCGCTCGGATAGAAGTCTCGGCCCACCAGGGTGAAGGCCATGACACCTTTTCCGTCCGGCCGGACCGCGATGGCCGGATAGGTAACGTTGTTCTGCTTTGCCGCGAGGTATCCCTGGTTGACCAGCCGCGCACCGCCGCTCGCCGTGGGATTCACGACGAACCACTCGATGCCGGCCCGCGTGTTGGCGGACGAGTTGACGGCGGTGTCCAGGGCGCCCCACAACCTGCCGTTCGCGAAGACGACCTGCTGCATGCGGGTGTCGTTGCTGTCGAGGGCGTATTCATGCTCGGGTGCGAACGGATCCGGGGCACCCAGCAGGAAGTTGGTTGCACACGACTTCTTGTTGAGGCAGTCGCTGAGCGGGGTGCTACCGATCTTCTGCTCGGACCGGGCCGGTACGACGTAATCGCCGACCGTGAGGACCGAATGGCTCAGCGAGATGGAGGGATTCGTGTTGTTCAGCGAGCTGGTGTGCGTCAGCGACCAGACCAGCAGCTGGTTCGAGCGCCGTGGACCGACGGCCACGCCGTTGCCGTGTGCCTCGTCCGCCGCATTGGAGCTGAGGAAATATTCGGTGCCATTGTTCGCGCCCGAGTTCAAGCCGGCCGGTGCCGTCGCCGGCCAGATGGTGAAGCCGGAGTTGCCGTTGTCCATGCCATGGGTGTCGATCTGGGTCACGGCCACCGAGGCGGCCCCCGAAGCGAGGGCGGCCTTGGAGAAGGCGTAGAGCTGCGCCCCATGGAAGTCGTTGCCGAAGAGCGAGTACTCGTTCGTGGTCAGATAGACGCCGTTAGCATCGGCACCCAGATGCGGATAGTCGCCAAGGCAGGCGTTCGGGTTGGTCGGGAGGGTGGGCTGACCGTAGGGAGGAATACCCGTGCAGCCGTGGTTGGGTGTGCCGCCGGTGCCATCATCCTGGACCGGAATCCGGTAGATGGTCCATTCGCCGGTGGGATCGCCCGTTTTGCTGACGGCGAGGTCCAGGTGATTCGTGCCGGTGAAGTCTCCGCCCCGAATATGGTTCGCCGGGTCGGCGACCGGGTACACGTCGATCGTGAGCACGTCGGCGAACCAGCGGTTGGTGGCCGCGTCGTAGTAGCAGCTCGGGTCGGTGACGAAGGGACCGAAGGTCAACGTCGAGCGGATGATCTGCGGCGGATATCCGAGGAACGTGTTGAGATCCGTCGTACCTTTGACCGTGCCGCCCGACGCGTCGTAGATCTTCATCACGTCGTTGATGATCTCCATTTCAACGCCGTTGCCGACGCAGAGTCCCTGGTCTGGCGGCTCCAGCGAAAACTGCCGGGCGCCGTTGGCCAGGCGCTGGTCACGATGGTTGAGGCCATTGAAGGTGCTCAGGACCTGCAGCGGCCCGCTGCTGCTGACCCCCTCGCCCGCGGTAACCGGAACCACCGTGACCGGGGGAGCGGTGTGCTGGATCGAGCGGCTCCGATTGACATCGTTTGTCCTACTGCCGGCGGCGCTCGAGTCCTCGCCCAGCCCAGGGCCGAGTTCCGGCTGCTGGACCCCGCTGCCGCCACTACTTGCCATGGAGTTGAACGATGTCACCCCCGAGGCCGAAATATATCGAGTCCCGGCGCTGGCGGCAACGCCCGCCGGTGCTACTGCGATCGCCGACGCGATCACCGCGAAGACGGCAGACGACGTCACAAATCTATGTCTGAACACGCTTCCCTCCTGCTGCTCAAATGGGTCAGCGCCTGCGTGGGCGCCTTCGGCGATCATCCTAGAGGACGGCCTGAGCAACGTCAACGATTTGTTAGTTCATGTTAAGGGCGGGGTCAAATCGACTTGATCCGCTTGATACGCTGGCGGGTTACACAAAAGAAGAGGCCGGGCACCGGCCCGGCCCCTTGTCGAACTGACGACTACTGCGCGAGCTCTCCCACGAACGAGCTTTTCGGCGTCCCGATCCCGGTGACGTCGTCCCAGCCGGGTGTGGTGTGGAGGCTGAGCGTCTGGTTCATCGTCCGCAAGATCACCGTCGTACCGTTGGTGTCATCTTCACCGTTGTTGAAGTTCACCCGAACGGCAGCGACCGTCGACGCCGGGTCAACGATGTCAGTCACCGCGGAGCTACCGTTTAGCGAGTAGAGAAGCGGATTGGCAAATCCAAGATCTGCCTTGCCTGCCGCATCGCGTGCCTGGTTGGCCAGGGCAAAGATGCCGGCCATGATCGGCGATGAGAGGCTGGTGCCGCCGATCCGGTACTCCGAGTAGCGTGCCCCGGCCGGCGTTTTCGAGGTCGCGAAGAACGTCTGCGTCTGCCCGATGCGGAATCCGGTTTGCGGATCGCCGAGCGCGGCGACATCGGGAACCGCTCGACCGCTGCCATGGCCCTGAGCAACGAACACGGAGTTCTGAACCACTCCTTGCTGGTACCACGGCTCGGCGAACAGGCGGCTGACGCCACCACCGGAGCCGTAAAGCCAGCTGCCGGGTGGATTCGGGAAGGTGTTACCGCTGAGCGTCCGGGTCCTGGTGCCCCAGCCGGTCTCGAACAGGTAGCTGTTACCGGCGCCCACGGCCAGGCTGGTGCCGCCGACCGCGGTCACGAATGGGCTGGATGCCGGCCAGTCGACCGTCTGGTAGCCGACCACCAGCGACTCATCGTTGTCGTCGCCAGAGGAGAAGTTGATCGTGATCCCCTCGACCGCGCCCTGCAGAATCGTGTCCTCGTACGGCCTGATGAAGCCGGGGGGCAGGAACTCCGTACGGAACCCGTATGAGTTGGTCACGATCGAAGCCAGGTGCCGGTCGACCACGTGGTTCAACGCGGCGTCCAGGTCCTGGAAGTTGTTGGGTGCGCCGACGTAGACGATGTGAGCACCGGGCGCCATGCCGTGAACAGCTTCCACATCCAGCGACTCCTCGCCATACCAACCCTGCGGGTCTTGCTTCATACCGCGCTCGGGGTGGTGGAAGGTACCAGGCGCGACCACCTGGATGATGTTCGTAGATGCCATTCCGCGGTTGGCCGACCACTGGTCAAGGTCCTGCTGGATGGTCGGCGACGCGTAGGCGTCGATGATGGCGACGGTCACACCGGTGCCATCCAGCGACGTGTTACCGAGGCCATAGGCGCCCTTGACTTGCTGTGGCGTATAACCGCGAGGCACGTACGGCAATGCCGAGCTGCCATAGGGGTTCGTGTATGGCGCCGTCAGCTGGCCCCAGTAGTCGGCCAGTGGTGGCGCATTGACGAATGCGGATGACGGCGGCGCGTTCGGATCTGCCTTGATGTGATTGGTATGGACGGTCTGGGCGACATCGTCGAGCCCGAGGACACCACTGATCGAACCCGCGATTGATGCCGGAACCGAGATATCCGACGAGGGCGACCGCAGCGTCAGGCCGTCCACGCTGTACATCCCGAAGGTTGTCCCGAAGGCCGCTGACGCCTGGGCAACCGTGCCCTCAGCCGACACGTAGTGGTTGTTCATCGGTGTATAGACGATCGAAAAACCCTGACTGCGGAGCCAGTTCTGGACGGCGCCAACCTGCGCTTGTGACGGCGCGTACTGCTGACGGAACTGCTGGGGCGTCAGGTACTGGCCGTAAGACGCGCTGCGCGGATCTGAGACCGCCTTTGCCAGCGCCTCGACGGCCGAGCCATTGTTCCACCCGAGGTAGACGCGAAAGCCGATCGAGTCGGACGGATTGGCGGCGGTCTTGAAGTTAGCCGACTTGGCCCATGGCGGCACGTTGCCGGCCAGGGTGGCCCGGCCCGACGGAGCCGCCATGGCCGGGATGGCGGAGCCAACGAGCGTGAGGCACGCGAAGATACCGAGAACGCTGGTTCTAATACGCAAGCGCTTCCCTCCTGCTGTGTGTTGAGTTCATACAGCGTACCCGGATTCGCACCAACGGTCAACGATCTGTAAAGCGGGGTTAAGACGCGGGCTAGGCTGGCCGCGTTCTCGAATTGACCGGCGCTTGACACCGGCCGTCGTGGACCGGAACGCCCTCTCGTCGAAGACGTCGCGCTTGCTCCTCCCGGCTATGTGCAGCCAGTTCTCCACTGGCCCGTACCACCCGCCACCAGGGCAGGCCGAGGTTGGTGGCGAGGATGTTTCCGACCGCGCGAGCCGCCCGCGGATAACCCGCCCGCCGGGCGACTTCGCCATAGCTGACGACCTCGCCGCGTCGCAGGTCGCGGATGACCTTCCGAACACGTTCCGGAAACGAGCGCCGGCTCGTGGCTGGCTCAGGCCGGGGTCGCGCCGCTCGTCTCCCGGGCAATGAGGACAGGGTCGGCGCGCAAGGCGAGCTGGACGCGCGTCCCGGCGGGATGGGACGTCGCCTCGGAGGTGGCCAGCTGGGCAAGCACCGTCACATCGCCCAGATCAACCGTGACCCGGCTGGTGGCCCCCAGGAACGCGGTGGCGATGACCGTCCCGACCAGGGGCCCGGCCGACGTTTCGGCACTGCTCGTCAGCGTGACGGCTTCTGGTCGGATCAGGGCGACCGCCGGACCGTCGGGAACATCCGACTGGACGAGAGGGATTCGAGTTCCCCGAACCTCGACGGCGCCGCCGCGGACGTCGCCTGACAACTTGTTCGTCAGGCCCACGAACTCGGCCACGAACGGCGTAGCCGGCCTGGCATAGATCGTGGTTGGGGGGCCTAACTGCTCGAGGCGTCCGGACTGCATGACGCCGACGCGATCCGCGATCGCGAGCGCCTCCTCCTGGTCGTGGGTGACGAACAGGGTGGTGATGCCAACCTCGAGCTGAACGCGCCGGATCTCGTCCCGCAAGCGTGCCCGGACTTTCGCGTCGAGGGCGGAGAGCGGCTCGTCCAGGAGCAGCACCTTGGGCCTGATCGCCAGCGCCCGGGCGAGGGCGACCCGCTGCTGCTGTCCACCGGACATTTGGTGGGCATAGCGGTTCCCGAAGCCACCGAGTCCTACCAGTTCGAGCGTTTCCATGGCGCGCCGACGACGATCGGCTGCGCCGATTTTGCGCATCTGCAGGCCGAAGGCAACGTTCTCCCAGGCCGTCATGTGCGGAAACAGCGAGTAGGCCTGGAAGACCATGCCCGTGTCCCGCTTGTTGGCCGGCAGACCGGTCACATCGTGGCCGCCAATGACGACCCGACCTCCGTCTGCCTCCTCGAGCCCCGCCAGGAGTCGCAACGCTGTCGTCTTCCCGCAACCCGACGGGCCAAGCAGGGCGACGAGCTCACCAGGTGCCAGCGTCAAGGTCAGGCCATCCAGAGCGGTGACGGCACCGTACCGCCGGCGCAGGTTCTCCAACCGGATCTCGACGCCGGCACGTGCGGCGGTTCCCACCCCGGCGGCCGCGACGGCGGTCGTCACCTCATGCCTCCGCCGGCCGCGCCCGGGTACGGCAGTCCGGGGGCATCAGGAGCCACGCGCGCCCGCGGCCGGCCGAAAAACGACAGGATGACGAGCAGGATAAAGGCGAACAACAGCGAGGCCACTGCGACCGCGATGGAAACTGTGGCGTTGGCCCGGCCCGCCAGCGCGATGGCGACCTGGAGGTTCACGTAGTTCAGCAGGTTCGCGATCGTGAACTCGCCGAGGACGACGGCAACTGAGAGCAGGCACGCATTCAGGATGGCGACGGGCATGTTGGGAACGATCACGCGCATCATGACGGTGATCCAGCTCGCCCCAAGTGACCGGGCCGCTTCAGCCAGGGTTTTCACGTCGATCGCGGCAAGGCCCGTGTAGAGCGCCCGGTACGCGTAGGGCAGCACGAGGACCAGGTAGACGAAGGCCAGCGTCAGGATGGAATCGCTGATGTTGAGGTTCATCCACAGATAGATGGGCGCCAGCCCGGCAACCAGCACGATAGCCGGGATGGTCAGGGGCAAGAGGCAAAGGAACTCGATGACGCGACTCAGGTGGGGCAGTCGCAAGCGCACCCAGATCATGGTCGGCACGAGCAACACCAGCATGCCCAGCGAGGTCAGCACCGCCAGCCCCAGCGACGCGAGGATGGCGGCGACCAGGTCGGGAGTTTGCGCGATCGTCAGCCAGGCATTGAGCGTGCGTGGCGCATCTTCCGTCACGCCGCGGGTCGAGAATTCGAACATGGCGCCGATCGGGATCAGGAAGAAGGCGCCTAGCAGCACGAAGACCGCCAGGCGGAATATCTGCAGCTTGAGCCGGCGATTGCGGCTCATCCGTGCGACGCGCCGATTGAGATCACTGCAGCCACCTCGCGGTCCTCTGCTGTAGCAGCGTGTAGAGGACCATCACCACCGCCACGATCACGACCATGACCAGAGCGAACGCTGATGCGATCCCGGGGTTCGCGAGGCCGACCTCGCTGGTGAGCGTATTGGCGATAAGGAGCGACGCGATGATGCTGCCCTGGTTGACAAGGGCTGCCGCGGTCGCGTAGGCGGAGAAGGCATTGGCGAAGAGCAGCAACGTGCCGCCCAGGAACGCCGGCGCCAGCAGAGGGCCGGCGACGTAGCGCCAGTAATGCCAGGTGCCGCCACCGAGACTCTCGGTAGCTTCCCTCCACTGTGGCCGAATCCCGTCGAGGGCCGGCAAGAACACCAGCACCATGAGCGGGATTTGAAAATAAATGTACACGAGCACCAGGCCGCGAAGCTGATACAGCCAGACGCCGTTGGCGTAGATGTTCATTCCGTGTTGCTGCAACCAGAGGGTGATGAAGCCGGCGCCGCCGATGGTCGCGATGAACGCAAACGCCAGCGTGACGCCACCGAATTGCGCCAGCACGCCGCATGCCGACGAAACGAGCCGGCGGAAGGCGCCGTTTGGATTGCCGGTCGCGACCGCGTAGGCCAGCAGCGCGCCGAACACGGCGCCGATGATGGCGCTCGTGGCGGAGAGCAGGACGCTGTTGAGGAACGCGTTGATGACGAAGCGCTGGTTCATGGTCGCGAAGTTGGCAAGGCTTAAGCCCGCGCTGTCGATGAACGCGCCGCTGACGACGATTGCTGTCGGGAGCAGCAAGAAAATCCCGACGTAGAGAAAGAATGGCGCCGCCGCGATCCATTGCGGCATGGCGAGACGGCGGCCGCCCCCCAGGGGGCGGCGCACCGTCTCAACCAGCGGTCGTTCGATAACGGTCAACCGATTGCCTGGGCCCAGTGGGAGGCGAGGTACTCCTTCGCCTTGGTTGCCTGAGCATCGGTCAGGAAGACCGGCGTGCCGTTGACCTGTGGCAGCTTGGCAGCCGCGGCAGTGTCAAGCTTCCCGGATGACTGCATGGCCGTCATGCGCACCGGTCGAGCCAGGCCTTTCAGCCAGAAGTTCTGACCTTCGTCGGAGAAGACGTACTCCTCCCAGAGGCGGGCCGCCGCCGGGTGGGGAGCGTTCTTGTTGATTGCCGCGTTGTAGTAGTCGCCGAGGATCGCGGTACCTGGGGTGAAGATCTTCCACGTCGGAACGTCGGTGCCGTGCGATGCGGAGAGGTAGTCCCAGTCGAAGACAACCGGCGTCTGCCCCTGCTTGACGGTCGCCGTGGTCGCCTGGACCGGCGTGAAATTGCCATTGAGCTTGAGCTGATGGAAGAAATCCACGCCCTTACTGATGTCATCGGCCGATCCGCCGTTCGCGAGTGAGGCCATCATCACGCCGTTGAGCGCGGCATTCGCCTTGGTGGGATCGCCGTTCAGGGCGACTTTGCCTCGAAAGCCGGTGCCCAGCAGGTCCTGTAGCGAGGTCACGGCTGGGACCTTCGCTGAGTCGTAGCCGATCGACATGTAGCCGCCGTAGTCCTGCACATAGAGGCCGGTCGACTCTTTCTGGCTGTCCGGGATGTCGTTCCAGGTTTGGACTTTGTATGGCGCGTACAGTTCCGTGTTCGCCAGCGTCACCGCCTTCCCCATGTCGAGGACATCAGGCGCTCGCGAGGTCTTGCCAAGTTGCTTCACGGCGTTGATCTCATCCTGGCTGCTGCCGTTCGGGTTGGCGGAGTCGATGCTGATCCCGTACTTGGCCTTGAAGCCGTCGATGATCGCGCCGTAGTTCGCCCAGTCGGGCGGGGTCGCGATGATGTTGAGCTTGCCTTCCTTTTTTGCGGCGGCAATCAACGCGGACATGCCGCCGACGTCGGCGGCGGACTTTGCCGCGGCCGCATTCACGGTTGAGGCCGTGCCGCCGCCACAGGCCGTCAACAGAACGAGAGCTCCCGCCAGGAGGCCCAGCCGCTTGATTGCAGCCTCACCCTTCATAGCGTTGCCCCCCTCGAGCTGGCCGCGCTGGCCAGGAACCTGCGCCGCCGAAGACAAGCGTGTGCCATGTTCCCCTCCTCCATGTCGCTGGTATGCTCCCCCGTTTAAACATCTCCGGGACCGGATGTCAAGGAAGAAAGGATGAGTCCCCGGAGCGCGGAGGCACCGGACGAACTGATCGTGCAGGCGGCGAGGCCCCTCCGGAAGCAGATCCGGAGGGGCCGCTAAGCCTTAGGGCGTTACTCTGGTCCCGAACAGGTCGGTGCGGTTGGCGGGGTTGCCATTGTTGACCTGGATGAACGCGAAGACGAAGCTGTTTCCCACGTTTGCCAAGCCCTCGTACTCTCCGAGGAAGTAGCCAAAGGGACCACGGGCGGCTGGTGCCTGTTCGATATCGAAGGAGGTGGATGACAGCCGAGCCTCATCGCTCCAGCTTCCGGCCGAGGCACAATTGGACGCGCATCGGACGATCCAGGCATCGGTCGGCACACCGGGGCTGGAGTCGTTGTTGCGGAAATCGTAGTAGGTCAGGGCCACGCTGCCGTCGTCCGCGACCCGGATGTTGGGCACGAACGCCTGATCATTCGCCAGGGTCGCATTCCGTGGCGTCTGGTTCACCTTGATCGGGGCGGACCAGGAGTTGCCGCCATCCGACGACGTCGAGAGGGCGATCTCATCCACGCCGCTGAAGCGAGTGTCCTGCCAGACGGCGTACAGCTTGCCAGTACTGCGGTCCACCGCGATCTCCGGGATGCCGCCCTCCGCGCGGAT
>VBEW01000284.1 GCA_005889225.1 Chloroflexota bacterium
ATCGTGACGGCGGTCGGCGCCCTGACCCTCGGGGTCATCGGCATCGCCTGCTCGACGGCGTTTCGCCGGACGCTGGCGGCGACGGTCGCGGCCTATGGCGCCGCGTTCATCCTGCTCGCCGGCAGCCTGCTGTACGGGTTGCTCTTCCCGACACCGATTGATCCGAACGCCACCAACGCGCCGGCGCCGCCAGCGGTCAGCTACGTCAGTCCGCTCCTGCCGCTGATCACCATCGGTACCAGTCAGCCGGTGACCTGGTACGGCATCGGCGCCGGCTTCTCGTCGGGTGGCGGCGGTGGAATGATGTGCAGTGCCACGCCGGGCGGTGCGCAGAGCTGCGTGCCTATCAACGCGAACGGCGTCGCGGTCGGCAAGGGGATCGCGTCGCCGATCTATCGCAACCCGCCGCAGGCGACCGGCACCACGATCCCGAGCGGCCTCTTTGCCGGCTGGCAGTATTGGCAGGCGACCGTGACGCTGCAACTGTTGATCAGCCTCGCGGCGCTCGTACTCAGCGCGATCCTGATCCCCCCGACCCGGCGCCTGCCATGGGCACGACGCACCCGGGCCGCCGCGGGAGCACCATGAGCTCGCTCGAGGCGATCCTCCGGGAGCTCCGGAAAGCCGCCCGACGAGCGCTTGGCGCTCGATACGCCGCGCACGCCCTGGTCGCGGCGGTCGCCTGGGTGGCCGCGGTCCTGATCGTGGCGCGACTGGTCCCCTTCGAGCGGCGCGCGGAGGTGGCGGCGCTGGGCATCCCGGTCGCCCTGGCGATCGCGGCGGCCGCCTGGCTGATTCGCCGGCCGAACGCCGCGCTGTTGATGGCCATCGCGGACATCCGGCTCGGCCTCAAGGAACGGCTTTCAACCGCCTGGGAGCGGCGGGCCGAGTCCGGACCGCTGGATGACGCGCAGCGGCGCGACGCCCTGCAGCATGCGGCTGGTGCCAGCCTGCCCGCCGCCTTCCCGGTTCGCGTGAACCGCGGCGAGGCCTCCGTCGTCGCGATTCTCGCGATCTTCGCGCTCGCGCTGGCGCTGCTGCCCAACCCGATGGACCAGGTGCTCGTCCAGCGCCAGGCGGACCGAGCCAGCCAGGCACGGGCCGCCAAAGCCGTCGCAGCCGCGCAAAAGAAAATCGCGGACAGCGGGAAGCCCAGCCCAAAGGACGCGCAGGTCGAGAAGATCCTCCAGGATGCCCAGGCGAAGATCCGCGAAGCGGACAGTCCGAGAAAGGCGCTGGAGTCGATCACGCCCGCCGAGCAGCAGCTACAGAGACTTACCGACCCTGGCACCCCCGCGCTGCAGAGCAGCGCCCAGAACCTCGCGAATGCGTTGAGTGGTACCTCGGCGGGCCGCAGTGCAGCCCAGGCGATCAGCAGCAATCCGGCAAGCGGAGCCCAGTCGGTGCGCGACCTCGCCTCGCAGTTACAGAGCCTCTCCCCCAAAGACCGCGAGGAGCTGGCCAGGGCGCTGGCCAAAGCGTCGCAACAGGCGCAGAACAGCCAGATGCGGGATTCCCTGAGCAAGGCCTCGTCGTCGCTGCAGAACGGGGACCCGGCGTCGGCGGCCCAGGCCCTCAACGATGTGGCGAGCCAGCTCGATTCGCTGCAGGAGCAGGAGAACACCGACCAGGCCGTCGCCTCGGCGATCAACGGCCTCGAGGCCGCCCGACAGGGGCTGGCGACGCAGGCCGACCGCGACGCCAGCGGACAGGCGAATGCCGGCGCGAGCCCGTCGCCCGGTGCGAGCAGCAACGGTAACGGCAATGGCAACGGTAACGGCAACGGCAACGGCAATGGCAATGGCACCGGCACCGGGACCGGGAATGGCACCGGCACCGGCACCGGGACCGGGAATGGCGGCACAGGCGGAACCGGGTCGAACGGTTCGGGGACCGGAAGCGGCTCGGGTGCGGCCAGCACCGAGCGGGTCTACGTGCCGGGGCAACCTGTGCCGGGCCAGTCAGAGAATGACCCGACGCCGCTTGGTCCGGGACAGGACGTACTGCTGAGCCCGTACACCCAGGTGATCGAGGCCTACCAGCAGGCGGCCCTCGATGCGACCGAGCAGAGCCTCATCCCCGGCAGTG